>NZ_CP074380.1:2321875-2666250 GCF_022695595.1 Streptomyces sp. MST-110588 | reverse complement strand
GGGCCGGGGCGGGCCGGGTGCCGGGCAGGGTGACGTTCTCGCTCATCGTGGTTGCTCCCTAGCCCAGCCGGGGCTTGATCTGCTCGGTGAAGAAGTCGTGCTTCTGTTCGGGTGTCAGATGGCAGGCCGAGGCCCGTCCCGGCGCCAGCGGCGGGCGCTCGCCGGCGCAGCGGTCCTCGCCGACCTCCTGCACGAAGCCGCACCGGGGGTGGAAGGGGCAGCCGGACGGCGGGTCGAGCAGGCTCGGCGGGGCGCCGGGGATCGGGTGCAGCTCCTCGCCCACGTCGGAGGACAGCCGCGGCATCGAGGACAACAGGCCCCAGGTGTACGGGTGTTGCGGCTCGGCGAGGATCTCCTTGACGGAGCCGCGCTCCACGGCCCGGCCCGCGTACATCACCAGCAAGTCGTCCGCGGTGTTCGCGACGACCCCGAGGTCGTGGGTGATCAGGATGATCGCCGAGCCGAACTCCTGCTGGAGGTCCTTGAGGAGGTCCAGGATCTGGGCCTGCACGGTGACGTCCAGAGCGGTGGTCGGCTCGTCCGCGATCAGCAGCTCCGGGTTGCAGACCAGCGCCATGGCGATCATGGCGCGCTGGCGCATACCGCCGGAGAACTGGTGCGGATAGTCGTCCACCCGCAGTGCCGGCTGCGGGATGCCGACCTTGGTGAGCATCTCCACCGCCCGCTGCCGCCCCTCGCGCCGGCTCGCGCCGGTGTGCTTGATGAAGGGCTCGGCGATCTGCCGCCCGACGGTGTAGTACGGGGACAGCGCGGTCAGCGCGTCCTGGAAGATCATGGCCATCTTGTTGCCGCGCAGCCGCTCCAGGGTCTTCTCCCGGGCGCCGGTCAGCTCCTGGCCGTCCAGCACGATCTCCCCGGTGACCACGGTGGTCTTGGGGTTGTGCAGCCCCAGTACGGCCAGGTTGGTCACGGACTTGCCGGAGCCGGACTCGCCGACGATGCCCAGGGTCTGGCCCCGTTCCAGGTCGAAGGAGAGCCCGTCGACCGCCTTGACGATGCCGTCCTCGGTGGAGAACCGCACGTACAGGTCGCGGACGGACAAGAAGGGGTCCGTTCCCGCCGGGGCCGGCGTGCCCTCGGCCTTGGTCAGTGGTGTGGTCACGTCAGGCTCTCCTAGGACAGGCGCACGCGCGGGTCGATGAAGGCGTACGTCGCGTCCACGATGATGTTGAACAGCAGGATCAGGGACGCGCTGAAGAGCAGCACGCCCATCACCATGGGCAGGTCGAGGGTGGTGACGGAGTTGATCGCCAGCCGTCCCAGCCCGGCCAGCGAGAAGGTGTACTCGGTGATCATGGCGCCGCCGAACAGCGACCCCAGGTCCATGCCGAGGATGGTGACGATCGGGATCAGCGAGCCGCGCCAGGCGTACCGCAGGAAGACGTAGCGGCGCGGCATGCCCTTGGCCTTGGCCGTCCGTACGTGTTCCTCCTGGAGCTGCTCGATCATGGTCGAGCGGGACATACGGGTGTACTGCGCCGTGAAGATCGTCGACATCACCAGCCACGGCAGCAGCAGCCCCATGAACCAGCCGGCCGGGTCGGAGGTGAAGTCCACGTACTTGGGCGCGGCCATGATGCCGCTGTAGACGAACAGGCCCAGCACCACCGGCCCCAGGATGTAGATCTGCACCGAGCTGAGGACCATGGACGCGCCGGTGACGCCCTTGTCCAGCAGGCTGCCGCGCTTCCAGGCGGCGAGCAGCCCGGCGCCCAGGCCGATCGTCAGGAAGACGACGGCCCCGCCGATGGCCAGCGACGCCGTGGTGGGCAGCCGGTCGATCATGGTGTCCCACACGTTCTGCTTGGTGGCGAAGGAGTAGCCGAAGCAGGGGGCGGGGCAGTGCCCGACGGTGAAGTCGCGCCCGGCGAAGATGCCCACCACGAAGTCCCAGTACTGCTGGATCAGCGGCTTGTCCAGGCCGAGGTTCTGGTGGATGAGCGCGATGTTGTCGGCCGTGCAGTTCTTGCCGCAGGACATCAGTGCCGGGTCGCCCGCGGAGAAGAAGACGAAGAAGGTGAAGGCGCTCAGGAGGATGAGGATGACGATGGCGCCGAACGTCCGGCGAATTAGGAAGGGAAGCATGGCGTTCGCTGCTCTCAGGACGGCGGCGGCAGTGGGTCGGGATCGCGGGGGAGGGCCCCGGGGACGCGCGCTCCGCCCTGCGCGCGCCGCCCGGGTGCCGTCCCTGCCAGGTGCTTACTTCTGGTTCTTCCGGTGCTTTCGGTGCTTGGGGTGCATCCGCTGCTTCGGGTGCTCCCGGTTCTTCGGGTGCCTGCGGCACGTCGAGTGCTCCGGGCCGCTCACTTCTTCAGGTAGAGCGTCGTGGGGTCGAGGTAGTTGACGTCGTCGCTGTAGCGGGTGCCGCCGACGTCGGAGCCGTAGAGCTGGAGCATCTTGGTGTAGAAGACCGGGACCGCCGGGTTGATCTTCTCCACGATGTACTGGTGGAGCTTCTGCCACTCGGGGATGGTCTTGTTCACGTCGGTGATCTGCTGGATGCGCTTGATCTCGGCGTTGACGTGCGGGTCGTTGAGGTGGGAGTAGTTGGAGGCGCCGTCCTGGATCTGGGTGCCGTCGAAGGACGGCGGGATGACGGTGGAGGGGTCCGGCCAGTCCTGGCCCCAGCCCGTCATGTAGATGTCGAAGCCGTTGTCGACCTTGCCCATCTGCTCGTACCAGGAGGCGGAGTCGATCTCCTTCTTCTGTACGTCGAAGCCCGCCTTGGTCAGCGCGTCCTCGATGACCACCGACTCCTTCTGGCGGATCTCGGTGTTGGAGTAGGCATAGACCAGCTTCATGCCGACCTTGCCGGCCTTCTTCAGCAGCTCCTTGGCCTTGTCCGGCTCACCGTTGGGGTGGCTGATCTTCCCGTACGGGTCGTAGCCCTTCTTGTAGCCCGCGACGGTCGGTGCGAGCAGGCCGCCGGCGATCTCACCGCCGTAGCTGCCGCCGTTGACCCGGACGATCTGCCCGTTGGGCATGGCGTAGGTGATCGCGTCACGGATCCGCTTGTCCTTGATGCGGTCCATGTTCATGTTCATCTGCCAGACGTAGGGCTGGTAGCCCTGGACGAGCCGCTTGCTGGCGCTGGGGTCGGACAGGACCTGCTTGGTCAGGGTGGGCTCGACGGAGTTGGTGAAGCTGATCGCGTGCTTGGCCTCGCCCTGGTCGGCCATCAGGCGCTTGGTGGAGTCCGACGCCTGGTGGTTGAAGGTGATGTCGAAGCCGTCGACGTACTGGTGGCGCATCGAGTCGGTCTTGGGGTCCCAGTTGGTGTTCCTCACCAGCTTCATGGACTTGCCGGCCTTGAATGACGCGATCTTGTACGGGCCCGCGCAGACCGGCGCCACGTCGTACTTGTCCTTGGTGTCCTTGGCGCTGTTGGGTACGACGCTGTACCCGGCCATGGTCAGCGCGTAGGGGAGCTGGGTCTGCGGCTGCTTGAAGTGGAAGATCACCGTTTTGCCGTCCGGGGTGTCCAGGACGGAGCTGGGCAGGTGCTGGCCCTTGTACGGGCCGTCCGGCAGCGCCTTGCGGTAGGCGGTGCCGGTGCCCGAGAGCCACTGCTGGACGTAGATCGGGCCGTCGGTGATGAACTTGGCGTACATCCGCTCGATGCTGTGCCGGATGTCGGCCGAGGTGATCGGCTTGCCGTCCTCGAACTTGATGCCCTCCTTGAGCGTGTACTTCCAGGTCCGGCCGCCGTCGGACATCTGGCCGGCGTCGGTGGCCAGGTCGCCCACCACCATCTTCTTGCCGCTCTCGTCCGTCCGGAAGGTCGTCAGCCCGCGGAAGATCAGCCGGGAGAGCAGGCCCTGGTCACTGACGTACATCTGTGCCGGGTCCAGGTGGTTGTAGCTGTCCCGGGCGTAGACCCGGATGGTGCCGCCGTTCCTGGCGCCCGCTACGGTGAACGCGGGGCCGTTGGAGTCGGCGGCCTTGGCCAGCGGAACGGCCTTGGCCTGGGCGGCGGCCTCCTTGTCGTTCGCGCCCTCCTTGTTCTTGCCGGTACCACCGCCGCTGGAACAGGCGGTCAGCGCGAGCGATCCGGCCGCCAGGGCCACGACCACGGCACGCGCTCTGCGCGCGGAGAAGGTGTTCATGACGTGGAAAGCACCTGCCTGTCAGTTGGTGTCCATGAGCGCTGCCTGACGCATCCGGCGGGCGACCGGTGCGGGGGTGGCAGCCGTCCCCCTCAAGTGAGCTGTCAGCGCCCCGACTTGGGGTCGAAGGCGTCCCGGACCGAGTCCCCGAGCAGGTTGAAGCAGAGAACGAAGATCACCATCGTCACGCCGGGGAAGAACAAGTAGGTCGGGTCGTTCTCGTAGACGCTGCCCGCCGTGTGGAACATCCGGCCCCAGTCGGGCGTCGGCTCCATGATCCCGACGCCCAGGTAGGACAGGCCGGCCTCCGCCGTGACGAACAGCGGCAGCATGTACGTGCTCTGCACCAGGATGGGCGTGACCACATTGGGCAGCAGCTCCTTGCGGATGATCCGCCACGGTGACGCGCCGGTGATCTTCGCCGCCTCGACGAACTCTCTCTCGCGCAGCGAGAGCACCTGTCCGCGCAGCAGCCGGGCCAGGCCCATCCAGCCCAGGAACCACTGGACGATGATCAGCGCCACCACGCGGACGTACGTCGGGGTCTCGTCCGAGGGCGGTACGAACAGGGCCACGACGACGGGCATGAAGGCCACGAAGGTCAGTTGGCTCGGGAAGGCGAGCAGGAAGTCGATCAGCCGGCCGAGCCAGTAGTCCGCCTTGCCGCCCAGGTACCCGGCGGTGACACCCAGGACGGTTCCGGTGATGACGACCAGGATGGTGACGGCCAGCGAGATGCCCAGCGAGGTGCGCATGCCGTACAGCAACTGCGTGAACACGTCCCGGCCCAGGGAGGGTTCGATGCCGAACCAGAAGTCGCCCGAGATGCCGCCGTTGGGTGCCATCGGGTAGCCGAACTCGTCCAGCAGGTTGAAGTCCTCGTTGCCGTACAGGGTGTACGGGTCCTTGCCGTACAGCTTGGAGATCACCGGGGCGAGCGCGGCGAGGACGAAAAACAGTAGTACGATGACCGCGCAGGTCACCCCGGTACGGTCCCTGCGGAAGCGGAGCCACATCAGTTGACCGGGGGAGCGGCCGGTCAGCTCGCCGCTCTTGCGGTCCTTCTGCTTGATCAGACTTTCCGGTCCAAGTCCTGGGGTGTCGGTCTTGGTCACCGCGGCCTGGGATGGACTAGTCATCGCGAAGTGCCCCCGCGCCTAGTTCTCTTGGAACGTGGAGCGGCGCACGGTCGCACCGCTGATTGAGCGGACTTTCGCAAGTGATTTATGGCGGAGTCAAGGGGATGACGTGTGCGGACATTCACCGGGATCGCTTCTTGAGCGAAGATTGCGCAGATTGACGCGGCGGCGTGCTTGACAGGCGCGGACGGTGGGCGTCATGGGCGACATGTCGTGCCCAACTTCCTTAACAGCCCGGTAACTTGACTGTCGCAACTCCGATATACGGACGCGACACGCTGGACAGCGTACGGCCGTGCGGGTGCCGTGAGCCGGCCGGGACGCCTCCACGGGGTCCCGGCCGGCAGGTGGTCACGGGTTCGTCCGGCGGTCCGTACGCCGGTGTCCCGCGGGGTCGCTCAGGACATCCCCAAGGACCGCTTGAGGAACGCGACTTGGAGCAGCAGGAGGTTCTCCGCCACCTGCTCCTGCGGTGTCATGTGGGTGACGCCCGACAGCGGCAGCACCTCGTGCGGGCGGCCCGCGGCCAGCAGCGCCGAGGACAGCCGCAGGGTGTGCGCGGCGACCACGTTGTCGTCGGCCAGCCCGTGCATGATCAGCATCGGCCGGTGCTGATCGGCGGCCTCCACCAAACCGCCGTCGTCCACGAGGGAGTTGACGCGGTACACCTCCGGGTCCTGGTCGGGGTGGCCGTAATAGCGCTCCGTGTAGTGGGTGTCGTACAGCCGCTGGTCGGTGACCGGCGCGCCCACCACACCCGCGTGGAAGACGTCGGGGCGGCGCAGCACCGCCAGCCCGGCCAGCATCCCGCCGAAGGACCAGCCGCGGATGCCGACCCGGCCCAGGTCCAAGGGGAAGCTGCCGGCCAGTGCGTGCAGCGCGTCGATCTGGTCCTGGAGGGCCTTGGCCGCCACGTCCCGGCAGATGTCCTTCTCCCAGGCCGGTGAGCGGCCCGGGGTGCCCCGGCCGTCCGCCACGATCACCGCGAAGCCCTGGTCGGCGAACCACTGAGAGGTGAGGTGGGCGTTGTGCGCGGCCACCACACGCTGTCCGTGCGGCCCTCCGTAAGGGTCCATGAGGACCGGCAGCGGGCCGTCGGCGTCCCGGTACCCGGTCGGCAGCAGCACCGCGCAGGGGATCTCCCGCTCGCCGGCCGTCACGAAGCGCGGGCGGGCGGTGATCACCGGGGTTTCGGCGTACGAGCCGATGGCGGCCAGCGGCGTGCCGGTGCCGTCCGCGGTCAGCCGTACCACCTCGACCTCGGTCCGCGGGTGCTCGGCGGACAGATGGGAGAGCACGGTGATCTCACCGGCCCGTACGGCGGAGGAGACGGACGGGTACGGGCGTGCGGCCACCCGCTCCCAGCCTTGCGCCGCTTCGGCCGCCTTGGCCGCCTTGGCCGCTTCGGCGGGCGGTGTGGTGTGCCGGCCGTGGCTCCCTGCCTCGTCCCCTGCCTCGTCCACGGTCCCGTGCCCGTCGTCGCCGACGTGGCGGTAGCAGGCGCGGTACACGCCGATGTCGTGGTTGTCCCGGCCGCTCGCCGAGAACAGGACGTCCTGTTCGCCGATGTCCAGGACGGCCCGTACGTGCAGCGGCGCCGCGGTCAGCGGACGGCCGTCGACGAACAGCTTCCGCGCGCCGTCCTCGTCCGCGATCCGCACCAGGCGTCCGTCCGGCGTCCAGGCCGGCACCCCGGGGTGCAGTTCCAGCCACGCCGGGTCCTGTTCGACGAGCAGGGTGCTGGTCGCCCCGGTCGCGGTGTCGACCGTCAGGTAACGCTGCTCGCGCTGGTCGCGGGTCTGCACCAGCAGCAGCGGCGGGCCCGCGGCGGACCAGTGGACCCGCGCGAGGTAGGGGTAGCGTTCGCGGTCCCAGACGACGTCCGTACGCCCGCCGTCCAGGTCGAGCAGGGCCAGGCCGACATCGGCGTTGGGGGTGCCGGCCGCCGGATAGGTGATCTCGGAGGGGCGCCGGTCGGGGCGGGCGGGGTCGGCGATCCACCAGCGCTGCACCGCCGACTCGTCGACCCGGGCGGCCAGGAGCCGGTCGCTGTCGGGCGACCACCAGAAGCCGCGGTGGCGGGCCATCTCCTCGGCGGCGATGAACTCGGCGAGTCCCCAGGTGACGCCGGGGCCGTCGGGCTCGGCCAGGACGCGGTCGCGCAGCGGGTGGCCGGCGGGCGTGGCCGTACGGTGCTGCCCGCCGCCGGATGGTCGGTTTTCGGCCAGGCCGCTGCCGGGAGTGCCGCCGTGGGGCGAGCCCCTTCCGGGTGCGTCGCTGCCGGGCGTGCTGCTGGCCGGCGTCGCGTCCGGCTCCGCGGGTCTTTCGTCGGTGGCGACGACCCGCAGGGCCCCCATCGATACATATGCGACGTGACGGCCGTCCGGGGACGGGCGGGGGTCCACGACAGGACCGGGTACGGGAAGTTCGCGCGTGGTGCCGGCCCGCAGTTCGGAGACGAACAGCCGTCCGGAGAGGGTGAAGGCGGCCAACTCCACCGCGGCGTCCACCGCGTAGTTGACGACCCCCGCCGATCCCTCGCGGGTCCGTTCGCGGCGCGCCCGCTCCTCGGGGGAGAGTTCCTCGGCCGCCCCGGCGAGCAGGGTCACGGGGTCGGCGACCGCGAACTCCCTGCCTTCGTCCAGGTCAAGGACCCACAGCAGATTCGCTCGATCGATACCGGTCCGGGACCTGATGAAGGTGACGCGACGTCCGTCCGGCGAGACCGCGAAGCCACGCGGTGAGCCCAGGGAAAAGCGTTGGGTGCGGGCGTGTTGCCGGGGAAATGAGAGCTGTCCGGTCATGCGGAGAGCCTAGGGGCCCGGTCGTCAAAATCTCGTCGGCTCCGGGCGGACGACGCTACTTCGACGACAGGGCCCAGGGTGCCCGCCGCGCCCACGCCGGGTTCCACAAAGTGCCGGGGCTCCGGCATACGGTGGACACGCTCGCGGCGATCTCGTGCGCCCCCGTTCTGCTCCCGTGCACCGACATATGCACGAGCACGGAAAGTTATGATCCCTTGCGCACAGTGGGTACGGGGTATGGAGCCTGTGACATCCCCTTGCCCGGCGGGGCCGCCGACCCGTCCCCGCGCCGCCCAATGCTGTACCGACCGCGCGTACTTGGAGGTGAACCGCCGTGGCACTCTCGATTTCAGCGGTGGTGCTGCTGGCGATCGTCGTCTTCCTGCTGGTGAAGAAGTCCGGGCTGAAGCTGGGACACGCGCTGGTGTGCATGCTGTTGGGCTTCTATCTGGCCAGCTCGTCCATCGCGCCGACGATCAAGCAGTTGACGACGAACGTCGCGGGAATGCTCGGCGGCATCAGGTTCTGACCGCGGGCGGGCACACCCGGCCCGCCACGGGCACCGGCGGCGCGCAGGAGCCGGACCGGCCTTTCGGTGCCGGTCCGGCTCCTGCGCGCCGCCGTCCGGCTCGTGGGCGGCGGCACGCGGCTCGTACGCTGTCCCCATGACCGACCTTCCCCCCCGCCGTCTGCTCTTGGTGCACGCGCATCCGGACGACGAGTCGATCAATAACGGCGCCACCATGGCCAAATACGCGGACGAGGGCGCCCTGGTCACGCTGGTGACCTGCACCCTCGGCGAGGAGGGCGAGGTGATCCCGGCCGAGCTGGCCCACCTCGCGCCCGACCGGGACGACGCCCTGGGCCCGCACCGCATCGGCGAACTGGCCGCCGCCATGAAGGCGCTCAAGGTCCACGACCACCGCTTCCTGGGCGGCGCCGGCCGCTACCGCGACTCCGGGATGATGGGCGCGGCGCAGAACGACCGGCCGGGCGCCTTCTGGCAGGCCGACCCGGACGAGGCCGCCGGGCATCTGGTGGAGGTCATCAGGGAGGTGCGTCCGCAGGTTCTGGTGACGTACGACCCCGACGGGGGATACGGGCACCCGGACCACATCCAGGCGCACCGGGTGGCGATGCGCGCCGCCGATCTGGCCGCCGACCCGCACCACCGCCCGGAGCTGGGCGAGCCGCACACGATCCGCAAGATCTACTGGAACTGCAACCCTCGCTCGGCGGTCGAGGAGGGTTTCGCGCGGCTGCGCGCGGCCGGCCGCTCCTTCCCGGGCATCGCCTCGGTGGAGGACGTACCGGGAGTGGTGGCGGACACCGAGGTCACGGCGACGATCGCGGGCGGCGAGGTGTACGGGGCGGCGAAGGCGGCTGCCATGCGGGCGCACGCCACCCAGATCGCGGTCGACGGCCCCTTCTTCGCGCTCTCCAACGACCTCGGGCAGCCGCTGTTCGCGGACGAGCACTACCGGCTCGTACGGGGCGTCGCGGGCGTGGCGGACGGCGGACGCGAGGATGATCTCTTCGCGGGCATCGAGGAGGCGGCGGTATGAGCGCATCGCAGGGCGCGGCGAAGGGCGGGCCGGGCAACGGCCGTACGGGCGGAACCGGCGGCGGGGCCAGGCGCACCCGCGCCGGGACGGGCAGCGGGGTCACGGCGGGTGCCGGGGCCAAGGAGGGTGCTGGGGCCAAGGAGGGCGCCGGGGCCGGACCGGTGGCCGGCGAAGGCGGCGGGAAGGGCGCGGCGCGTGGGAAGGGCGCGGCACGGCCGTCGGGCCCGTCGGCGCCCGGCACGCCCCCGGCCGCCTCTCCGTCCCCCGGCCGCCTGGGAACGTATGTGCTCCTGCTGGTGGTCGGTGCGCTGGTCGCCGCCGCCGGCGCGCTCGTCCAAGCCGCGTGGTTCCCGGGCGGCTTGCTACTCGCACTGCTCGGCGCCGGCGGCCTCTTTTACGGTGGCGGAAAACTGACCGGGACGACGGCCGGGGTGCTGGCGCCGGGCGCCGGCTGGCTGGTGGCCGTCATCCTGCTCAGCGACACCCGCCCTGAGGGGGACTTCCTCTTCGGCGCCGGACTGGGCTCGTACGTCTTCCTGTTGGGCGGCATCGTCGTGGCTGTGATCTGTGCCACCACCGCGCAGATCCGTTCGGCGAACGCGCGGGCGGCCCGACTTGGCCGATGACGCGCTGACCGGGGTGATCTGTTCCGGTGCCGCGCCATGGTCCGTATCAGGGACGTCCGTACGCTCTCCGGATGCCCCTGGGCGGCGGACAGTATGGTGGTGCGCGCCGCCGAGCCGCCCAAGCACCTTACTGACGAGCGGCGGAGCCAACCGGGAGAACCTGCTTTGAGTCGTGAATCTGACAGTTCGACCTCCGGCCCCCAGGGCCGCGGCGGTGCCGCGTACCCGTCGGGGACGCCGCCGTACGGAACGCCTCGGGAGGAGGCCGACGAGGCCGCGGCGGCCGGTGCCGCGGCGAAGCCGGAGGACCAGAAGACCGAGACCACGCTGACGACGCGGATCAAGATCAACATTCCGGGGTCGCGCCCCATTCCGCCCGTCGTCGTGCGCAAGCCCGTCGGCGAGGAGGCCGGAATGAGTGGATCGTCCGGTTCCGCAGGGTCCGGCGGGTCCACCGGGCCCGGCGCCACCGGCCCGGCCGGCGGGCCCGAGCGAGGTACGGAGCGTACGGGCGGCGCGCCGCGGCCCGACGCCCCGGCAGCGGCCGAGACGCCCAAGAGTGCCCCGGCCGAGAAGACCACCAGTGACTGGTTCTCGCCCCGCAAGCCGGCCACCTCCGCCGGTTCGTCCGGCACGAAGGGTGCGCCGGGTGCCTCCGCGCCGGGTGCTTCCGCGCCCGGAACCTCTGCGCCCGGAACCTCCGCGCCGGGGGCCGCTTCGGCGCCCGCGGCCGGCCGGCCCGCGTCGCCGCGCCGCCCCGACCTGCCCTACTTCTCCGACAACGGCTCCGCGCAGGGCGGGGGGTCCCCGCTGGACGGCGGTCCCTCGCAGGGCGGCGGCCCCTCGCAGGGCGGCGCGTCCCCGTTCGACGCGCCGGCCGGCCCTTCGGCCGGACCCAGCCCCTTCGACGCCCCCGCGGGACCGGCGCCGACCGCGCCGTTCTCCCACGGCCCGGCCGCTCCCAGCGGCCCGACGACCGGCCCGGCCGGCGGCGACATGAGGCTCGACCCGCCGCCGGGCTTCAGCGGCCCGGGCGGCGAGAACACGCCCCGCATGAGCGATGACACCGCGGTGCTCACCCCGCAGTCGCCCGCCCCGCCGCCGGCGGCCCCGGGCGGCGGCCCGGGCACCGGCGCGGGCATCGCGGGCGGTGTCGCCGGCGGTACCCCCACCGGTCCCAAGGCGGGCGGCGCCGAGCCGGGCGGCCCCAAGGGCCCGGACGCCGAGATCCCCGGGCCGGGACAGAAGGCGGACCGGAACGGCGGCTCGCGGCGTGGCGGCAACGGCGGCGGCAAGCGCGGCAAGGGAGGCAAGGGCGGCAAGCCCGCCGGGCCCGGGAACGGAGCCGCGCCCGGAACCGGAAACGGCCCCGCGAACGGACCGGGATTCGCCGGCGGGCCCGGAGCAGGGACCGGAACCGGGACCGGCGGCAGCGGTGACCGGGTGTCCGGCGACACGCTGGTCGGCGGCATCCCGGCGGTCCCGTCGGCCGACACCCCGCCCGCGCCCTTCCCGCCCGGCCCGGCCACCGGCACCGGCACCGGCCGCCCCGCCGGTACGCTCCCCAAGATTCCCGAGCCGATCAACCCGCCCAAGAAGAAGGGCCGGAGCAAGATCGTCCTGCTGGCCGTGGGCCTCGTCGGCCTGGCCGGTGTCGCGTACGGCGCCGGACTGCTGCTCGACCACGCCGACGTCCCCAACGGCACCACCGCGCTGGGCGTCGACATCGGCGGCGCCAGCAAGGACGACGCCGTCAAGCGGCTCGACGCGGCCCTGAAGGACCGCCGTACGCAGCCGCTGAAGCTGGTGGTCGACGGCAAGGAGCAGTCCCTGGACCCGGCCAAGGCCGGCCTGGACATCAACACCCAGGCCACCGTCCGGGACGCGGAGGGCCGCGACTACAACCCGGTCTCGGTCATCAGCTCGCTCTTCGGCGGCAAGCGGACGGCCCAGCCCGCGATGATCGTGGACGAGGAGAAGCTCACCAGCGCCCTCCAGGCCCTGGCCTCCCCGGCGGGCAACGCCAAGGAGGGCTCGATCACCTTCGAGGACGGCAAGGCGGTGCCGCACTACGGGACCCCGTACAAGGCGGTGGACGTCGCCGCGTCCCGCAAGAAGATCGCCGAGGCGTACCGTCAGCGCGCCATGACCGGCAAGGACACGCCGCTGACGCTGACCGCCACCGAGCAGCAGCCGAAGGTCGGCAGGGCCGCGGTCGACAAGGCGATGAAGGAGTTCGCCGAGCCCGCGATGTCGGGCCTGGTCACCATCGAGGCGGGCCCCGGCCACCGGGTCCTGTTCAGCCCGCAGAAGTCGATCCCGAAGTTCCTGTCGATGACAGCGGTCAACGGCGCGCTGACGGAGCACTACGACCTCAAGGTGCTCCAGGAGCTGTACGGCAACGCCTTCACCGGTGTCACCGTCCAGTCCGCCCAGGGCAAGCGGGAGGTTCTTCCGCAGGACGTGGCCGCGGCGCTGAGCAAGGCGCTGCGCGGCACCACCCCCGCCGACCGGACCGTCTCCATCCTGACGAACGGCAACTGACCCACCGCTCCGGGGGACCCACGGCGGGCCCCCGGAGCCCACGGCCGCCACCGCCCCGCACCCATGTGTCCCCCGGGACCCTTAGGGACCCCTAGGGGACATCCCCCATGACATCTGTCATCGCCGAGTCCAGACGTCCGACACTGCCGGACGCCCCCCGGTACCGGCGAAGCTGAAGGCATGACGAGCACAGCCCCCTCCCCGGCCGCCACCCGCGGCAGCCACGGCGCGCCACCGCCCGTGGTCAGCTTCCAGCAGGTCACCAAGAGCTACGGCACCGTACGCGCCGTATCCGGTCTGAGTCTGGAGCTGCGGGCCGGCCAGACCGTCGCCCTGCTCGGCCCGAACGGCGCCGGCAAGTCCTCCACCCTCGACCTGCTCCTGGGCCTGCGTACGCCCGACTCCGGCTCGGTGTCGCTGTTCGGCACCACCCCGCAGCGCGCCATCGAGCAGGGCAAGGTCGGTGCGATGCTGCAGAGCGGCGGCCTGATGGAGTCCGTACGGGTCAGGGAGCTGGTCAAGCTCGCCTGCGATCTCCACCCGCGCCCCCACCCCGTCGACCAGGTGCTGGCCGACGCCGGGATCACCGACATCGCCGACCGCATGGTCGACAAGCTCTCCGGCGGCCAGGCGCAGCGGGTCCGCTTCGCCCTGGCCACCGCCGGCGCCAACGACCTGATCGTCCTGGACGAGCCGACGACCGGCATGGACGTCAGCGCCCGGCAGGCGTTCTGGGGCTCGATCCGGGCCCAGGCCGAGCAGGGCCGTACGGTCCTGTTCGCCACCCACTACCTCGAAGACGCGGACGAGGTCGCCGACCGGGTGGTCGTGCTGCACCGGGGACGGGTGCTGGCCGACGGGACCGCCGCGGAGATCAAGGCCAGGGCCGGGGCCCGCCGGATCGCCTTCGACCTCCAGGAGCCGGTCGACCGGGCCGCGCTGCGCGGCCTGCCGTTCCTGACCTCGGTGGAGATATCGGGCCAGACGGTCCGTATGCAGTCCAAGGACCCCGACGCGACCGTGCACGCGCTGTACGCGATGGGCCTGTACCCGCGCAACCTTGAGGTCGCGGGCCTGGGCCTGGAACAGGCGTTCATCGCCATCACCGACGCCGCGAGCGCTGAGGAGGCAGCCCGATGACCACGCTGATCAAGCTGGAGATCGCCCGCGCGCTGCGCAACAAGATGTTCCTGTTCTTCTCGGTGATCTACCCGTCGGCGCTCTACCTGCTCATCGCGGGCCGCGCGGACCACACGCCGATGCCGGGGACCACCTTGGACATGGGCCTGTACTTCATGGTGTCCATGGCCTCCTTCGGCGCCATGACGGCCGTGCTGCTGGGCAACAGCGAGCGGATCGCCAAGGAGCGCGCCAACGGCTGGGTACGGCAGCTAAGGCTGACCGCCCTGCCCGGACGCGGCTACGTCGCCGCCAAGATGGGCGCCGCCGCGGCCATCAGCCTGCCGACGATCGTCCTGGTCATGATCGTCGCGGCGGTGGTCAACGGCGTACGGCTGGAAGCCTGGCAGTGGCTCGCCGTCCTGGCCTGCACCTGGCTCGGCAGCTTCGCCTTCGCCGCCCTGGGCGTCGCCATCGGCTACCTGGCCAACGCCGACACCGTCCGCCCGATCTCCATGCTGGTCTACTTCGGACTGTCCTTCCTCGGCGGGCTCTGGATGCCGCTGACGGTGCTGCCGAAGTGGGCCCAGGACATCGCCGAGTGGGTACCCAGCAACGCGTACGCGGCGCTCGGCAGGGCCGTCGAGGCAGGCAGCGCGCCGCACGTCAAGGACATCGCCATCCTCCTCGGCTACCTGGTGGTCTTCGCCGGCGCCGCGGCCTGGCTGTACCGCAAGGACACCCGCAAGGCGTGACCCCGTGAGGACGAAGAAGGCATGAGCCCGTGAAGAGCGAGCCCGTGAAGGCGCAGTGCGAGCCGGACGACCGCAACCCCATGATGATGGGGCAGGCGCCGCGCAACCGGCGCCAGGCCATCGGCAAGACGATGGTGGCGGCCATCTGGCTGCTCTACGCCGCGGGGCCGGTGTGGGACCTGTTCGTCAACCACACCACGACCGTCGAACGGCTGTGGGGCGCGCTCGGGCTCGCCTCCTTCGTCACCACCTACCTGCTGCTGATCTCCCGGCACATGCGGGGCGTCCTGGGGGAACGGCTCAAGCAGCCGGGGCTGGCGGTGCTCACGGTCCTGTGCGTCGCGCTGTCCCTGACGCTCGGCCCGCCCTGGCTGGTGCTGTTCATCTTCACCTCCGTGGCCGCCGCCATGGTCATGCCCTGGCGGCTGTCGCGGTGGCTGGTCCCGCTGACCACCCTGGTGCTGGTGGGCGTCGGCGCGTGCCTGCCCGAGGCATGGCCCTACTACCTCCTCGCCTACGGGCTGCCGTGCCTGGGCAGCGGCTACACGATGATCGGCGTCCAGTACCTGATCCATACGACCAAGGAGCTGAGGGCCGCGCGCGAGGAGGTCGCCCGGCTCGCCGCCAACGAGGAGCGGCTGCGGCTCGCCCGCGACCTGCACGACCTGCTCGGCCACTCGCTCTCCCTGATCACGCTCAAGAGCGAGCTGGCCGGGCGGATGCTGCCGCAGCGGCCCGAGGAGGCGGCCCGGCAGGTGCGGGACATCGAGCGGGTCAGCCGGCAGGCCCTGGTGGACGTCCGGGAAGCCGTCACCGGCTACCGGCGTCCCCGGCTGGCCGTCGAACTGGCCGGGGCGCGGGCCGCACTGCGCACCGCGGGCGTGAACGCCGCCGTCGACCCGGCGCTGGAGGCCGGGCACCGGGGGCTTGCGAGGGAGGAGGAGGGCGCGCTGGCGTGGGCGCTGCGGGAGGCCGTCACCAATGTCGTACGGCACAGCGGCGCCGGACGCTGCGAGATCCTCCTCACCGAGGAGTGGGAGGCCGACGAGCGCCGCTATCTGTGCCTGGCCGTGCTGGACGACGGGGACGGGCCGCCGCGCGGCAAACCGCACGAGGGCAACGGCCTGAGCGGCCTGCGGGAGCGGCTGGCGCTGGCGGACGGCCGGCTGGAGACCGGCCCCGCACCTCGCGGGCGGGGCTTCGCCCTGCGCGCGTACGTACCGCTGAGCGCATCTCCTGTCGCGGCGAGCCCCGAAGCGGCCACCCCGGCCGTGCCCGCTCCCGGCCCGCCCGGACCGGCCGCCACCGAAAGCCCGGAGACCGGGCCGGCGGGGTGAGGCGGGCCCGTGCGCGGCACTAGGCTGACGGCATGATCAGACTCCTGCTGGCCGAGGACCAGTCCATGGTCAGGGAGGCGCTCGCCGCACTGCTGGGACTGGAGGAGGACCTGGAGGTGGTGGCGCAGGCGGCCCGCGGCGACGACGTGCTGCCGGCGGTCCGCGCCCACGACGTGGACGTCGCCCTGCTGGACATCGAAATGCCCGGCATGAGCGGTCTGGACGCCGCCGCGCTGCTGCGCGGCGAGTTCCCGGACCTGAAGGTCGTCATCCTCACCACCTTCGGCCGCCCCGGCTATCTGCGCCGGGCGATGGAGTCCGGCGCACACGCCTTCCTCGTCAAGGACGCCCCGGCGGCGCAGCTCGCCGACGCCGTACGGCGGGTGCTGCGCGGCGAGCGGGTCATCGACCCGGTGCTGGCGGCGGCGGCCCTGGCCGACGGTGCCAGCCCGCTCACCGACCGGGAGCGCGAGGTGCTGCGCGCGGCGGCCGACGGCTCCACCAACGCCGAGATAGCCCGTGCCCTGCACCTCTCGCAGGGCACCGTCCGCAACTACCTCTCCCTGGCCATCCAGAAGACGGGTGCCCGCAACCGCGCCGAGGCGGCCCGCACCGCGCGCGACAAGGGCTGGCTGTAACCGGAGGCGGCCCGGAGGGGGCCCCGGGGACCGGCGTCCGGGTCCCCACAGGCCCGGCGACACGCCCTGCGACACGCCCGCGGGGACTTTCGCCTCTGGGCGCCGGTGCACGGTGTGACGCAGGCTGAATGGTGTTATGCCTGCCTCCCGAGCGGCCACGGGCGCCGCGAACACCGGCCGGGGTTTCTCCCTGGGCCTGATCGCCGTCCTCGTCGCCATCACGGCCGTGGACGCGATGCTGGGCCCCGACACCCACCTCGCCCTGTTCCTGGGCATCATTCCGCTGATCGGCGCGCTGCGCTGCTCCCGCCCCTGCTCGGTGGTCGTGGCCACCGTCTACGTCCTGTGTCTGACCTACACCTACCTGTTCACCCTCACCCATTGGGCGACGGCCAGCAGGGTGGTCGGTGTCTTCGGCGCGGTGCTGGTGGCCGTCTTCTCGATCGTGCTGTGCCGCATCCGGCTGGAGCGTGAGGTCCTGTACGCGCGCACCAGCCTGGTCGCCGACGTCGTCCAGCGGGCGATGATGCGCGAGCTGCCGCTGACCGCCGGACCGCTGCGGGCCTTCGGGTTCTACGTCTCCGCCCAGGAGGGCGCCCGGGTCGGCGGCGACATATACGAGGCGGTGGACACCCCGTTCGGCCGGCGGGTGATGATCGGCGACGTCCAGGGCAAGGGCGTGCCCGCCATCGGCGCGGGCCACGAGATCCTGGCGTCCTTCCGCGAGGCGGCCCATCACAAGGAGGCGCTGGAGGTCGTCGCCGAGCGCATGGAGCAGGCACTGACCCGCTACAACACCCAGTCGGTCGAGCACGGCGCCCAGGAGCGCTTCGCCACCGCACTGCTGCTGGAGCTGCGCGAGGACGGGGCCCGCGCGCTGTCCTGCGGGCACATCTCCTACTTCCGCTTCCGCCACGGCGAGATCATCGAGTGCACCGACGGCGAGGGCGCGCTGCCGCTGGGGCTCGGCACGCTGACCGGCGAGCCCCGGCGCGGTGTGGAGATCGAGCCGCTGGCGGACGACTGGATCCTGCTGTGCACCGACGGGGTGACCGAGGCCCGCGGCGCGGACGGGTCGTTCTACCCGCTGCGCGAGCGGCTGGCCCGCTGGACGCACCTGGAGCCGGCCGAGCTGGCCCGGACCCTGCGCGCGGACCTGGAGCACTTCTCCGGCGGCGAGCTGAAGGACGACGCGACGCTCCTGGTCGTACGCCGGGAGCCGTGAGGCGCGGGTACGCCGGGAGGCGGGAGCCGTGAGGCGCGGCGGCGCGGGTGACGTGGTGTGCATGTCGAGGTGCGGGTGACGCGGTGCGGCTGAGCGGTGCGGGTTCCGGCGGGGTCCGGCCGGGCGACGTGGCTCAGTTGAGCATCGCCCGCGCCGCGGCGGCCTGACGGCGGACCGCCCGCGCGGTCGCCGGCTCGACCGGCTCCACGATCCGCGCGTACTCCTCCAGTTCCGCCGCCCCCTTGAGGAAGTCGCCGCGCTGCACCAGCAGTTCGGCGTGCTCATGACGCAGCCGCGCCGGACGGCTCGGCAGCAGCAGCGACAGCTCCACCGCCCAAAGCTGCACATCGCTGCGCTCGGGCCGGGCCGCCGCCCACGCGCGGATGTTGTTCAGCACCCGCAGCGCGATCTCCAGCGGCCCGGCGGGGGTGAGCATCTGCGCGGTCAGCGGCGCCCCGGTGGCGCCCGCGACCAGCACCGCCGCGTCCTCGTCGGTCAGCAGCCGCCCGCCGTCGAACGGGTCGGCCAGCACGTACCGCCCGTACGGATCCCCGAAACCCACGACGAAGTGCCCCGGCAGCGCCACCCCGTACACCGGCGCCCCGGCCCGTCGCGCCACCTCCATCCACACCACCGACAGCAGGATCGGCAGCCCGCGCCGGCGCCGCAGCACCTCATGGAGCAGCGAGGACTCCAGGCGCCGGTAGTCCGCGGGCGAGCCCCGGAAGCCGAACCGGGTGCCGAGGAGTTCGGCGACGTTACGGGCCCAGGGGCGGGGGCCGCCGGACGGCGCGTACGGGAGCAGGCCGGCCAGCCGGTCGAGTTCGATCTGCGCCGCGTCGATCCCGGCCCCGTCCAGCGCGGGGTCGGCCTCCGCGGCGATGAGCAGGCACAGCAGCGCGAGGTCGGGCCGCTCCTCGCGGGCGGCCCGCGCGAACTGCCGCCGCCGGGCGGCCGATCCGCCGTCCGGCTCGGGGTGGGGGCCCGGGTTCGGGTCGGGGTCCGGATGCATAGCAGGGTCGTACCCGTTCAGTGGGCACCTCCCTGGGAGGCGCGCCAATGGTGGTGGAAGTGATGGGTGGTGAAACCCATGCCGTCATAGAACGTGCGGGCGCTGTCGTTGTCCGCCTCCACCTGGAGATACGCGGCCGAGGCGCCCTCGTCCAGGGCCTTGCGGGCCAGGGCGGCCATCACGGCGGTGGCCAGTCCCCGCCGCCGGTGGGCGGGATCGACCTCGACGGCCGCGAACCCGGCCCACCGCCCGTCCACCACACAGCGGCCGATCGCGACGGGCGCCGCCGCCCCGCCGGTGCCCTCCACCTCCTCCGTGCCGTGCGGATCCGTCCCGTTGCCCTGGTCCGGCCCCGCCACGCTCGCGAACCACACCGACGGCCCGCCGCGCAGCACCTGGAGCACCTCGGGGGAGGGCCGGGCCGAGCGCCGGTAGCGCCGCAGCCACGCCGGGCCGATGTCGCGCGAGAGAGTCACCCGCGTCAGGTCCGCGGTGGTGTCCGCCAGCGGTGCCAGTGCCGCCACCCGCACCTCCGTCACCGCCTCCCGCGTCCACCCGCGGCTCGCCAGCTCGGCCGCCAGCCGCTCCTGGGTGTCCGCCGCACCCGTACTGACCTGAAGGTACGCGGGCAGTCCACGCTCCCGGTACCAGGCCCGTACCTGGTCCAGGGCCGCGTCCAGCGGCATACCGGGACCGCCCAGCGGCAGCACGGAATTGGCGCGGCGGGTGAAGCCGCCGGCCGCGCGCAGTTCCCACTCCCCGATCCGCGCGCTCTCCACGGGCGGCCAGGCGCGGGCGGCGGCGCGGTCCAGTTCCCGGGCGCCGGCGGCGGGGCCCCGGCGGCGGGCCGGCGCCGCGGGCACCACCTTGCCCGCCACCAGAGCCGACTCCTCGATCCGGACGGACTCCCCGTCCCGTCGTGTGATGCTCAGCACACCCGCGTCCCAGGACGTGAGGACACCGACGGTGTCGGTGAAGCCGCCGGCTCCCGGGGCAGTGCCGGTACGGCGCCGGACAGATACCCTTTTGCCCACGTCAGCACGGTTGATACGGACCTCCAGCCGTCCGCCGGCAGTGAATTCCACGGCTCTACCCGCCCCTCTTGTTCGTCTCCTGCCCGGGAACGGAGATACTAGGTGCGGGCATCGACGACGCCGCGCTCCCGCGCGCCCCGCGGCGGAACTGCCAATCGGTCCGCCAGCCCTACCGAGGAGGAACGACAGCGTGACCTACGTCATCGCGCAGCCTTGTGTCGACGTCAAGGACAAGGCATGCATCGAGGAGTGCCCCGTCGACTGCATCTACGAGGGCTCCCGGTCCTTGTACATCCACCCGGACGAATGCGTTGACTGCGGAGCCTGTGAGCCGGTCTGCCCGGTCGAGGCGATCTTCTACGAGGACGACACCCCGGAGGAGTGGAAGGACTACTACAAGGCGAACGTGGAGTTCTTCGACGAGCTCGGTTCGCCCGGTGGTGCCAGCAAGCTCGGTCTGATCGAGCGGGACCACCCCTTCATCGCAGCGCTGCCGCCGCAGAACCAGTAAGCGGGCGCGCGGCGCGCCGCCTCGGTCCCGTACGGCCCGCTCCTGCCGTGCCCGGCTGCTCCGGCTGCCCGGCGCGGGAGAGCGCGCGCCGTACGGGACCGAGGCGCTTGTCCTCCCGTTTCCCGATGTGTGACGCGTGAGACGGGAGTGAACCCGGCGACGCCGGGGCGGGTGCCGCCCGGCCCGTCACCGGGCGTGCCACCCTTCATGGCACCGGACCGACGAAAGAGAGCACCGTGGGCGCAGTCTCATCCCGTCTTCCCGTCTTCCCCTGGGACCGGCTGGAGCCGTACAAGGCTACGGCCGCCGCGCACCCGGACGGCATCGTCGACCTGTCCGTCGGCACGCCGGTCGACCCGGTGCCCGCGCTCGTCCGGCAGGCGCTGACGGACGCCTCGGACAGCCCCGGCTATCCCACGGTGTGGGGCACGCCCGCCCTGCGTGACGCGCTCACCGGCTGGGCCGCGGCCCGGCTGGGGGCCCAGGGGCTGGAGCACACCAACGTGCTGCCGGTGGTCGGCTCCAAGGAACTGGTGGCCTGGCTGCCGACCCAGCTCGGCCTGGGCGCCGGTGACAAGGTGGCCCATCCGCGGCTGGCCTACCCGACGTACGAGGTGGGCGCGCGGCTGGCGGGCGCCGAGCCGGTGGTCTACGACGACCCGTGGGACCTGGACCCCGCCGGCGTACGGCTGCTGTGGCTGAACTCGCCGTCCAACCCCACCGGCCGGGTGCTCGGCGTCCAGGAACTGCGCCGGGCCGTGGCCTGGGCGCGCGAGCACGGCATCCTGGTCTTCAGCGACGAGTGCTACCTGGAGCTGGGCTGGGACGCCGAGCCGGTCTCGGTGCTGCACCCGGACGTCTGCGACGGCTCGTACGAGGGCGTCGTGGCCGTCCACTCGCTCTCCAAGCGCTCCAACCTCGCCGGCTACCGCGCCGCCTTCCTCGCCGGTGACCCGGCGGTCCTGGGCGAGCTGCTGGCCATCCGCAAGCACGGCGGAATGATGATCCCCGCGCCGGTGCAGGCCGCCACGGCCGTGGCGCTGGGGGACACCGCCCATGTCACCGAGCAGCGGGAGCGGTACGCCCGCCGGCGCTCCGCGCTGCGCGGGGCCCTGGAGTCGGCCGGGTTCCGCATCGAGCACAGCGAGGCGTCGCTGTACCTGTGGGCGACGCGCGACGAGCCGTGCTGGGACACCGTCGGCGATCTGGCCAAGCGCGGCATCCTCGTGGCGCCGGGGGACTTCTACGGGACGGCGGGGGAGCGGTTCGTACGGATCGCGTTCACCGCGACCGACGAGCGGGTGGCCGCGGCGGTCCAGCGGCTCGGCGAACAGGGCTAGGGCGTTTCTGATGGATCTCCGTGGAAGACGGAGCGGTGTTCGGTGCGTGCGCTCGGCGTGCGGTGTGAAGGGTCATGTGGCGGAGCCACCTGTCCCTTTGCGCCGTGCGGCGAGGGTGCGTGCCGGGCGTCGCGAGGCCGCGGAGATCCGTCAGAAGCGCCCTAGCGACCGTCTGCCGTACGTACGGCAGACGGCGGGCCGCCCGTACGTACGGCGCACCGCAAGCCTCGTACGCAGGGGAATCAGGCACCGGCAGACACGGGAAACAGGCACGGGAAAGGGGCCCGGGGCGCGACAGGCGTCCCGGGCCCCTTCACGTTTCCCGTGTCAGGAGTCCAGGAGGCCGTCGGCCAGCATCTGCGGGCTCATGTCCTCGCCCAGCGCGTCCATGGGCAGGGAGCCGGTCAGCTCGCTCTCGGTGGCGGACTTGGCGGTGTCGCCGAGGAGGTCCCCCGCGTTGCCCGCGGTGTCACCGGCGATCTTCTGGGCGGCCGGGGTGGCCTTCTTCACCGTGCCGCCGGCGGCCTTGCCCGCGGCGGGGACGGCGTGCTTGACGGTCTCGCCGCCGGTCTCGCCCGCGACCTCGGTCGCCCCCTGCGTGGTGTCGTCCACGGCGTCGGCGACGCTCCCGGGGTCGACGGCGGTCAGCGCGCCCAGGTCGGGCTTCTTGGTCAGGTCCATGGCGCTCGCAGAACCGGCCGCGCCGACCATGGGAGCTGCGCCGGCTGCGACCAGCAGCGCGGCTCGGGCGATCCGACGCGTAAGGGGGAGGGACATGGTGCTCCTTTTACGGAGAGGGACTGGTTCTTCTGACAGACGTGCCGTCCGCCGGGCGGACGCAGTGAATACCGCTCCAGACCCGGGAAGGTTGCGGTGAGCGAAAGCAAAGAATCGGTAAAGCGTCACATAATCTGTCGCGGGGGAAACCGGGCGAATTCCGCCGTGTGCAGCAGTGCGAGGAAACGTCACACCTCTTGGGGCGCAAGGGCTCCGTCGAGAATGGCCAGGGGCACGACAGGCGCCGTCAGGGCATGCCGGAAGTTGACACGGGTGCCCCTACAGAGGGATCGGTCGGACTAGTGAGCGGTGACGATTCGTACGTCCGTTGCAGGGGCGCTCGCGGCCTTTCCTTCCGCTTTCCGCCACCCCTTTCCCGAATCGGCGGCGGTCCACATCCTGCCGTCATAAGAAATCTGTTCGATGCGCAATTCGGCGGAATGGGCCATCGCCCAGGTCGCCAGCTCCCAGCCGCGCCGCTGCGGCCCGCCGCCGGTCCCGCCCCCGGCCACGGTCCGCGGCACGGGCACCGACAGCACCGTGTCACCGTCCCCGGCGCCCCCGCCGGCGGTCCGCGCCGCCCCGGCCGTACGCGGCAGCACCTGCGGGCCGAACTCACGGACCAGCTTCTCGCGCACCGCCCGCGCACCCCCCGTCCGCGCGTCGGCCGGACGGCTCTGCGAGCACGTCATCGCCGCCGCGTCCCGGCCCGTCAGCGCGCCGGTCAGCAGCGCCGCGTTCGCCTCGTGCTTGGCGTACGCCTGCGGATAGCCGCTGCGCTGCACCTTCTGCGCGGCGACCGTCAGCGGCAGTCGCGAATACCCCCGGACCTTGACCAGGTGCGTGTAGAACTCCCCGGCCGAGTAGACCGGGTCCATGATCTGCTTGACGGTGCCCCAGTCCTGGGACGGCCGCTGCTGGAAGAGCCCCACCGAGTCCCGGTCGCCGAAGTCGATGTTGCGCAGCCCCGACTCCTGCATGGCGGTGGCCAGCGCGATCGTCACGGCCCGCTCCGGCAGTCCGCGCGCCGAGGCGACGGCGGAGATCGTTGCGGCGTTGCCGGCCTGCTCGGGCGACAGCTCGTACGGCTCACCGCCGCTTTCGGCCCGTACGGTGCAGCGGGGCGCGCCGGGGCCGCCGGTCACGTACTGCACCACGAGGTAGACGACCAGTCCGAGGAGCACGGCGAAGGCCGCCGTGAGACGCACGAGGCGCCGGCGACGAGCGGGGGCGATGGGCTGGGGTGACACGCAGCCCACCGTACTGGAGGGCTGCCGATAGGGTCGGCCCATGGAGCGCTCCACGCAGACCCCCGTACTGGACCTGTCCCTCGACGCGGCCGGACTGACCGCGCAGCTCGTCGACATCCCCTCCGTCAGCCAGGACGAGAAGGCGATCGCCGACGCGGTGGAGAACGCGCTGCGCCCGCTGGCGCACCTGACGGTGACCCGGGACGGCAACGCCGTGGTGGCGCGGACCGAACTGGGGCACAAGGAGCGGGTCGTCCTGGCGGGCCACCTGGACACCGTGCCGATCGCCGGGAACGTTCCCTCGCGCCTGGACCAGGACGGCGTCCTGTGGGGCTGCGGCACCACCGACATGAAGTCCGGCGTCGCCGTACAACTGCGCATCGCCGCCACGGTGCCCGCGCCCAACCGCGACCTGACCTTCGTCTTCTACGACGCCGAGGAGATCTCCGCGGAGCACAACGGCCTCAAGCGGCTCGCCGAGCGGCACCCCAAGTGGCTGGAAGGCGACTTCGCGATCCTGCTGGAGCCCACCGACACCCAGGTCGAGGGCGGCTGCCAGGGCACCTTGCGGGTGCTGCTGCGGACCGAGGGCGAGCGGGCCCACTCGGCGCGGAGCTGGATGGGCGCCAACGCCATCCACGCCGCCGCCCCGATCCTGGCCAGGCTGGCCGCCTACGAGCCGCGCCGGGCCGTCATCGACGGGCTCGAATACCGCGAGGGGCTGAACGCCGTGGGCATCGAGGGCGGCGTCGCGGGCAATGTCGTCCCCGACTCCTGCACGGTCACCGTGAACTTCCGTTACGCGCCCGACCGCACCCAGGAGCAGGCGCTGGACCACCTCCGCGAGGTCTTCGACGGCTGCGGGGTGGCCGAGCTGACCGTGGACGACCACTCGCCCGGCGCGCTGCCGGGCCTGTCGCACCCCGCGGCCAAGGCGTTCATGGAGGCCGTCGGCGGCGTCCCGCTGCCCAAGTTCGGCTGGACGGACGTCGCACGCTTCAGCGCGCTGGGCGTCCCCGCGGTGAACTACGGCCCCGGGGACGCGCTGCTCGCCCACAAGAAGGACGAGCGGGTGGCCACCGAGCGCATCATCCACTGCGAGGAACGGCTCCGGGCGTGGCTCACCGACTGAGCGCGGACCGACCGCATACGGGACGAATTCCGCTGGACGTCACTTGTGTGGACCTACGCTGAGCCGGAAATGATCTGTCAGCGGAGGGAGCACGACATGGCCAGTCCCGAGGGCGCCGCCGAGCGCGACGAACAACGCCTGGGGTCCGTCCTGCGCCGCCATGACCAGGTGCGGCCCGGAACCACCGACCAGCGGCTGCTGGACACCCAGGGACCCTCCGATTGGGTGCACACCGACCCCTGGCGCGTGATGCGCATCCAGGCGGAGTTCGTCGAGGGATTCGGCGCGCTGGCCGAACTGGGACCCGCCATCAGCGTCTTCGGCTCGGCGCGCACCCCTGAGGGGACGCCGGAGTACGAGGCGGGCGAGCGGATCGGCCGGGCGCTGGTGGAGGCCGGCTTCGCGGTGATCACCGGCGGCGGGCCGGGCGCCATGGAGGCCGCCAACAAGGGCGCGGACGAGGCCGACGGAGTGTCCGTCGGCCTCGGCATCGAGCTGCCCTTCGAGCAGGGCCTGAACAGGTACGTGAACCTCGGCGTCGACTTCCGCTACTTCTTCGTCCGCAAGACGTGTTTTGTGAAGTACGCGAGCGGCTTCGTGGTCCTCCCGGGCGGCCTGGGCACGCTGGACGAGCTGTTCGAGGCGCTCACCCTGGTCCAGACGCGGAAGGTCACCCGCTTCCCGATCGTCCTGTTCGGCTCGGAGTACTGGGGCGGCCTGGTGGACTGGCTGCGCGGCACGCTCGTCGCGCAGGGCAAGGCCAAGGCACGTGACCTGGAACTCTTCCACCTCACCGACGACGTGGACGAGGCGGTCGCGCTGGTCACGAAGGAAGCCGGCGTCTGACGCCCGGACCGGCCGGTGCCCCGGCGCAGCCGCCGCCTCGGCGGTCCGGCTCAGGCGAGCCCCCGGCGGGCCACCGCCGGGGGCCGGTGGCCCGCGATCGAGGCCACCATGTCCAGCACCTGCCGGGTCTCGGCGACCTCGTGCACCCGGTAGACCTGCGCCCCCAGCCACGCCGAGACGGCCGTGGTCGCCAGCGTCCCCAGCAGCCGTTCCTTGACCGGCACGTCCAGCGTCTCGCCGACGAAGTCCTTGTTCGACAGCGACACCAGCACCGGCCAGCCGGTGTCCGTCATCTCCGCGAGACGGCGGGTCGCCTCCAGGCTGTGCCGGGTGTTCTTGCCGAAGTCGTGACCCGGGTCGATCATGATCGCGTCGCGCCGTACGCCCAGTTCCACGGCGCGCTCGGCCAGGCCCAGCGTCACCCGCAGGATGTCCTCCATGACGTCCTCGTACGTCACCCGGTGGGGGCGGGTGCGCGGCTGGACACCGCCCGCGTGGGTGCACACCAGCCCGGCGCCGTACCGGGCGGCGACCTCGGCGAGCTTGGGGTCCACCCCGCCCCACGCGTCGTTGAGCAGGTCGGCGCCGGCCTCGCAGACCGCCTCGCCGACGTCGTGCCGCCAGGTGTCGACGCTGATCACCACGTCCGGGTGGCGCCGGCGCACTTCGGCGACGAAGCCGACCGTGCGGCGCGCCTCCTCCTGGGCGCTGACCTCCTCGCCGGGCCCGGCCTTGACCCCGCCGATGTCGATGATGGCGGCGCCCTCGGACACCGCCTGCTCCACGCGGGCCAGCGCGGGCTCGTCGCGGAAGGTGGCCCCCTGGTCGTAAAAGGAGTCCGGGGTCCGGTTCACGATCGCCATGATCACCGGCTCGTGCTCGTCGAACTCTCGATTCCCCAGCCGCAGCATTCGGTACTCCTTGTTCGTGGTCCGCCAGCGACCCTAACTGTCACAGGCGCATGGCACGATCGGTGCAGACGCTTAGCTTCGGGGAGATGGTCGTGTTCTGGTTCTTGCTGATCGCGATGGTCGTGGTGGTCGCCGCGGTCACGCTCGCCGTGGTCGGCGGCGGGGACACCACCGCGGACGGCGCCGGTGACGGCGGCGGGCTGGCGCAGGCGCCGCCGGACCGGGTGCACGACCCGCTGCCCGCCGACCGGCCGCTCACCCCCGCCGACGTGGAGACGCTACGGCTGCCGACGGCCGTACGCGGCTACCGGATGGTGGACGTCGACGAGGTGCTGGACCGGCTCGGCGCCGAGCTGGCCGAGCGGGACGCGCGGATCGCCGGGCTGGAGGCGGCCCTGGCGGGCGCGCACGCCCTGACCGCGGAGCGGGAGACGCCCGGGGTGGCGCAGGACGAGAAACGTTCGGGCAGGGCGGCCAAAGCGGCCGGCAGGGCCGGGTCGACGGGGATGCCCGGGGCGAGCGGGACAGGCGGGTCGACCGGGGCTGCCGGGACGACCGGGCCTGCTGGGACGAAGGGCGCGGCCGGGGCTGCCGAAGACGCCTCGGCCGAGGACGGAGGGGCGATATGACGGGAGTGGCCAGTGCGCCGGACGGGCTGCCGCGCTGCCCATGGGGCATGGAGTCGGAGAAGATGGCCGACTACCGCCTCTACCACGACACCGAATGGGGCCTGCCGGTCCACGGCGACGACGCGCTCTTCGAGCGGATGTGCCTGGAGGCGTTCCAGTCCGGGCTGTCCTGGATCACGATCCTGCGCCGCCGGGAGGGCTTCCGCGCCGCTTTCGCCGGCTTCCGGATCGAGGCGGTGGCGCGCTTCACGGACGCGGACACCGAGCGGCTGCTCGCCGACCCCGGGATCATCCGCAACCGCCTGAAGATCCAGGCGGCCGTGCACAACGCCCGTACGGCGGCCGGGCTGGCCCCCGGCGAGCTGGACGGGCTGATCTGGTCCCACGCCCCCGAGCGGGAGGGGCGCCCGGTGCCCCGTACCACCGCCGACGTCCCACCGGTCACCGCGGAGTCCACCGCGCTGGCCAAGGAGCTCAAGAAGCGTGGCTTCCGCTTCGTCGGCCCCACCACCGCGTACGCGCTGATGCAGGCGTGCGGGCTGGTCAACGACCACCTGGCGGACTGCCATGCCCGGGCCGGCGCGGAGGCGGCGGCGCGGACGGCCGCCGCGGCACGGACGTCCGTACCGGCGGCCGGGCCCGTACCGATGGCCGGGTCCGTACCGGCGGCCGGGTCCGTGCCGGCCGTATGACATGACGCGACCGGATGGCCCTGCCCGGTCGACCCGGTCGTAGGACGCGGCAGCCGCCGTCAGGGCGCCTACCGGCCCTCGAAGTGGGGCTTCTCCTTCTTCACGAACGCCTCCACCGCCGCGTGGTGGTCCCGCGAGGCCCCGGCGCGGGTCTGGAGCTCGTCCTCCTTGGCCAGGGTCTCGGTGAGGGAGTGGGCGGCGCCGTAGGCCAGGGATTCCTTGATCGCGGCGTAGGCGAGGGTCGGCCCCTGGGCCAGTCGGCGGACCAGCGCGGCGGCCTCGGCGGCCAGCTCCGCGGCCGGCACGACCCGGTTGGCGATCCCCAGCTCCAGCGCCTCCTGCGCGCCGACCGTACGCGGGAAGAGCAGCAGGTCGGCGGCGCGGCCGTGGCCGATGAGCCGGGGCAGCGTCCAGGAGAGGCCGGAGTCGGCGGACAGCGCCACGCCCGCGAAGGAGGTGTTGAAGGAGGCGGTGTCGGCGACGATGCGGTGATCGGCGGCCATCGCGTAGCCCGCGCCGGCCCCGGCCGCGACCCCGTTGACCGCCGCCACCACGGGCTTGGGCATCCCGGCGATGGCCGCGACGATGGGGTTGTAGTGCTCGCGCACCGTGTCCATGGTGTGGCGCGTGCCCTTCTCACGGTCCTCGGCCAGCAACTGGACGTGTTCCTTGAGGTCCTGCCCGACGCAGAACGCGCGCCCGGTGGCGGTCAGCAGCACGGCCCGTACGACGGGGTCCGCCGCCGCCCGGTGCAGCGCGTCGCGCAGCGCGACCTTCGCCTCGGTGTTCATGGCGTTCATGGCGTCGGGGCGGTTGAGCGTGATCGTCGCGACCGCGTCGGTCACGTCGTAGAGCACGGTGTCGGCCATGGTGGGGTCCCCTCCGTCGCGGCTCGGACTGCGCGGCAGCGGCAGCCCGCGCTCAGGATGCCGGAGATCGTCGGCGGTCGGCATGTGACGTACGTCAAAGAAAGCACCCGGGGCGGATACCGGAGGGTGGCGCAGTATCGCAGCCCGCCAGCCGAATTGCGTGGTTTTGCGGGAGCGCGTTGCCAAGGGATGCTGCCCGATGTTGGTCATCGGGTCGTGCGATGCGGGATAATGGCTTGGAAGCAATGTGTTCGATGCCGGTGACACGTGCCCCAACATAGGGCCGTCGGCTGACGATGAGCTGGTTTCAGGAAGGGGAACGAGCATGGCGGCCATGAAGCCGCGGACGGGCGACGGCCCGCTCGAGGTGACCAAGGAGGGGCGGGGCATCGTCATGCGCGTACCCCTCGAAGGCGGCGGTCGACTCGTCGTCGAGCTGACACCCGACGAAGCCAAGGCCCTCGGCGAGGCCCTGGAGAAGGTCACCGTCTGAGAAGGCGGACCTGTTGCTGCGGTTTCCCGGGACGGACCATCCCCGGACCCCCAGCCGAATACCCCCGGCCCCGGCGGGCGGCGCGTACACGCTACGTGCCGCGCGCCGGGGCCGTGTCGTCCGCCCCGTCCGTTTCCATCCGTGCCGTCCGTTTCCGTACGTACCGGCCCTATGCCCGTACGTACCGGCCGTGCGTCCGCGCGTACCGGCCGTGCGACCGTACGTACCGGTGAGGCACCCGCCTGTCGCTCAGCCGCGCTTGACCGCGCACAGCAGACCGTCGCCCACGGGCAGCAGGGAGGGCACCAGCGCGGTGCTCTCCCGTACGGTGCGCAGCAGCTCCCGCAGCCGCAGGACCTCCGCGGGCTGGACCGCCGAGTCGACCGTACGGCCGTCCGCGAAGACGCCCTCGAAGCAGACCAGGCCGCCCGGCCGCAGCAGCCGCAACGATTCAGCGAGGTAGTCCAGGCTCTCCATAGGGTCGCCGTCGCAGAAGACCAGGTCGTACCCGCCGTCGGCGAGCCGGGGCAGGACGTCCAGGGCGCGGCCGGGGATGAACCGCGCGCGGTTGCCGGCGAAGCCCGCCTCGCGGAAGGCGTGTTTGGCGAACTGCTGCCGCTCCGGCTCCAGATCGACGGTGGTCAGGACGCCGTCCGGGCGCATGCCGTGCAGGAGGTAGATGCCCGAGACGCCCGTCCCGGTGCCGATCTCGGCGACGGCCTTGGCGTCGGCGGTGGCGGCGAGCAGGCGCAGTGCGGCGCCGGTGCCGGTCGACACCGAACGGATGCCCGCCTCGTCGGCCCGGTCGCGGGACCAGCTCAGGGTGGCGTCGGCCTTCTCGTCGATGATCCCGGCGCCGTACGCCTCGGCGAATGCCAAGTTCGTCTGCCGGTTGCCGGTAATGGCCCTCTCCTGTCCCCGTAGTTGACGCACCCGTGACTGTATCCGCTGTGTGCGGGAACCCGCAGGTGGGACCGGGCGTTGGAGAGAGGCAGGGGGGATGCGGTGGTGAAGACCGGGCAAGACGTGGGAAGAGAACGGCAGTCAGACCAAATGCAGGTCAAATCTGCTTATCCGGAGCTAACGGGCGGTGTGGATATGGTAGGGGCTCTACTGGACACCACCAGAGCCACCAGGGGAGGTGCGGCTGCGGCGGGTGACCGAAGAGCGCTGCTGCGCTTCCGCCGGTCGGCCGTCGAGCCGAAATCCGTGACCGACACCGCTGACCGTTCCCGCCCGCAGAGCTCCAAGGGCACGGGAGGGGACCTCGTCGCCGACGCCGCGACGACCACCGCGACCACCGCGACTTTCGCCACGGACGCGGACGCCCCGGCGTGGGCCCCTCCGAGCTGGGAGGAGATCGTCAGCACGCACAGCGCACGGGTCTACCGCCTCGCCTACCGCCTCACGGGCAACCAGCACGACGCCGAGGACCTCACCCAGGAGGTGTTCGTCCGCGTCTTCCGCTCGCTGTCGACGTACACCCCGGGCACGTTCGAAGGCTGGCTGCACCGCATCACGACCAACCTGTTCCTGGACATGGTCCGCCGCCGGCAGCGCATCCGCTTCGACGCGCTCGGTGACGACGCGGCCGAGCGGCTCCCCAGCCGCGAGCCCTCTCCCCAGCAGCACTTCAACGACACCCACTTCGACGCGGACGTGCAGCAGGCGCTGGACACCCTGGCGCCCGAGTTCCGTGCCGCGGTGGTCCTGTGCGACATCGAGGGTCTGTCGTACGAGGAGATCGCCGCCACGCTCGGCGTCAAGCTCGGTACGGTCCGCAGCCGCATCCACCGTGGCCGCTCCCATCTGCGCAAGGCGCTCAAGCACCGCTCCCCGGCGGCGCGCGCCGAGGAGCGGGACCGGCGCTCGCTCGCCTCGTTCGCCACAGGGGAGGTAGGAATCGCGTGAGCGGAACAGGCGGTCCGTCCCCCGCCGAGCACCATCTCGGCGACCGCCTCGCGGCTCTGGTCGACGGGGAGTTGGGACATGATGCGCGCGAGCGGGTGCTCGCGCACCTGGCGACGTGCTGCAAGTGCAGGGCGGAGGCCGACGCCCAGCGGCAGGTGAAGACCGTCTTCGCCGAGACGGCGCCCCCGGGCCCTTCCGAAGGGCTGCTGGCGCGCCTTCAGGGGCTGCCGGGAGGTGCCGCCGGGCCGGGAAACCGGCTGGGCGGCGGCGCCCTGGGCGGCGGTGACTTCGCCCGGGGCGCTTTCGCCGGCGGTGACTTCGGCGGTGACCTGAGTGGTGACTTCGGGGCTGAGCGCGGCTTCGGTCACGTCCCTTCGGGCAGCCATGCCATCGACGGAGTGCCGCGGCAGCCGCGGAACCGTGGCTTCCGTATCCACGAGAGCGAGCGGACCGCGCCGCAGCGCCGGCGGTTCGCCTTCGCCGCCGCCGGGGCCGTCTCCCTGGCCGCCTTCGCCCTGGGCGGCGCGCTGCCCCTGGAGGCGGCGGTGGAATCCGCCGGCGGCCGGGCCGAGGGCCCGGGCACCGCGGTGACCCCGGCCGGCCAGACGCCGATGGCGGTGGCCGGGCGGCAGGCCGGCCGCAGCGAGGAGTTGCTCGCCGCCGGGGACCCCCGGGCGCGCGCGGTTCCGGCGGGCAGTTCCTCGACGGCCCTGCCCGCCCCCAGCCCCATGGGTCTGTACGGTCCGTCCGCCTCTCTCCCCGCGCGGTCCGCAGCCCTGCCGCCGCGGGCCGGTGTCGTCCTGTCGCCCGTAACAGGCCCGACCGGTCCGACGGTGGTGGACCGCACGATGGTGGACCGGCTCTCCCTCATCACCCTCGCCACACCCCTGGACCACGGAGCCCCGGAGGGACCGCCACTCCCTCCCCTGGAGCCCAAGAGACCCCTGATCACCACCACTCCGACCGCCGCCCCCGACCGCGGGACAGCCACCCGCTGAGCCGCCGGAGCCGGGCCCCGGGGCGGGCGCCGGACGGCCGGTGCGTACGGTTCGTACCGCCACGTCCGGACACCGCACACCGTTCCGGCCGGAGCCGGGGAACCGTCGCCGACCGGGCCCTGCGCGGGTGCCCGGGGACCTGGTTGAATCGCACCGGGCGGCGCACCCCTGCGGGGGCGCGAGCCACGAGGTGGCAGTCCACGGGAGGCCGTGGGCGAAATGTGTGGGGAGAACATGGACGAGGGGAAGGCCGCCGGGCCGAAGCTGAACTGGTGGAGCCGTCCGGGGCACCCTCCGGCCGGCCACCCGTCCACCGAGGCTGCCGGGCCCGCGGCCGAGGCCGGCGGCAGCCCGGCGGCATCCGCCGCTGCCGACCGGACCGGGGGACCGGCATCTGAGGCCCGTCAGGGCGGTCAGGCTGGTCAGGGCCGGTCCGGTGGGGCAGGGGCATCCGCTCCTGCCGCCGATCAGACCGAGGTACGTGCTTCCGCCGCAGGTCAGGGCGGCGGGGCCGACACAGGCCAGACCCCGGGCGGCGCGTCGCCCGAGGCCGCGGCCGAGAGCGGGGTCGAGACCGGGGCCGGGGCCGGGGACCGTACGGAGGTGCCGTCCGGGGGTGCCGCCGCGGGGCAGCCGGTGGACTCCGGGCGTCCGCGTCCGCTGCACCCCGAGGACCCGTACGGCACGCCCCCGTACGGCGAGCCGGGCCCCTGGGCGCCCGCGCCCCCCGTACAGCGCCCGGTGGCGACCCCCGCGCACGGCACCCACATGCCGCCGGCCGCGAGCCATCCTCCCTACGGGGCGCCCGCGGCGCCGCCCGGCGCGCCCGTCGCCCCCGCCCCGGAGCTGCCCCACCAGGGCGGGTCGGCGGACACCGGCCCGGCCGAGGCGTTCGCGGCACAGGAAGGTGCGCCGGTCCACGACGACACGTTCGGTACCGGTGGCGGTCCGGCCGCAGCCGGGGCACGTACGGCCGAGTCCGCGGGCCGGGCGGCCGGAGATCCCGTACCCGCACCGCAAGGCCCCGCGCAGCAAGGCCCCGCTCCCCAAGGCCCCGTACTGGAAGGCCAGGACGCCACCGGCGCCGGCACCGGCCGGCCGGACCTGACCAAGCACCACGCCGAACCGCACCCGGCGCCCGCACCCGGCGCGCCGTTCCCGCAGCCGCAGCCGCACGGGCACTGGCAGCAGTACGACCCTTGGAGCGCGCCGCCGCAGCACCCGGTGCCCGGCCTCGTCCCGCCGGCCGGGCCCGCGTCGCGCCCCCGCCGGGGGCTGCTGACCATCGGTGCCGTGGTGCTGGCGCTGCTCGCCGGCGGCGTCGGCGGCGGCATCGGCGCGTACATCGAACGCAACGGCGGCATCAGCGACATCAAGCTGCCGCAGGACGCGGGGGACAAGGGTGGCCGTGACCCCAACAGCGTCGCCGGCATCGCCCAGGCCGCGCTGCCCGGCGTGGTGACCCTGCACGTACGGGGCAACTCCGAGCAGGGCACCGGCACCGGCTTCGTCCTGGACAAGCAGGGTCACATCCTCACCAACAACCACGTCGTGGAGCCCGCCGGAACGGGCGGCGAGATCTCGGTGACCTTCAGCGGCGGCGAGACCGCCAAGGCCAAGGTCATAGGCCGGGACGGCGGCTACGACCTCGCCGTGGTGAAGGTCGAGGGCGTCACCGGCCTGCGCCCCCTGGCGCTCGGCAACTCCGACTCCGTACGCGTCGGCGACCCGGTGGTCGCCATCGGCGCGCCGTACGATCTCGCCAACACCGTCACCTCCGGCATCATCAGCGCCAAGCAGCGCCCCATCACCGCGGGCGGCAAGAAGGGCGACGGCAGCGACGTCTCGTACGTGGACGCCCTCCAGACCGACGCCCCGATCAACCCCGGCAACTCCGGCGGCCCGCTCGTCGACGCACGGGCCCGGGTGATCGGCATCAACAGCGCCATCCGCGCCGCCGACAGCGGCGGCGGCCTGGAGGGCGGCGGCCAGGGCGGCAGCATAGGGCTGGGCTTCGCCATACCCATCAACCAGGGCAAGTGGGTGGCCGAGGAGCTGATCAACAAGGGCAGGGCCATGCACCCGGTGATCGGTGTCACGCTGGAGATGGAGTACGCGGGCGACGGCGCGCGGGTCAGCTCCAAGGGCAAGACCGGCGGCGCGCCGATCGTGCCGGGCGGCCCCGGGGCCAAGGCGGGCATCAAGCCGCGCGATGTGATCACCAAGGTCGACGGGCAGCCGGTGCACAGCGGCGAGGAGCTGATCGTCAAGATCCGCAGTCACCGCCCCGGCGACCGGCTGACGCTGACCATCCGGCGCGACGGCAAGGAGCACACCGCCGTGCTCATCCTGGGTTCCTCCAGCCAGGAGTGACCGCACGCCGGTGTCCGCGGACGGCCCGGAGCGCGGCCGTCCGCGGACACCGGAACGCTGCCGGCCGCTGCCGGCTGCTGCCGGAAGGCTGCCGGCCGACACCGGAACACCGTTCGCGGGCGGCCGGGAAGTGATCGTTCGCCCGGCGTTGGCGCGGGTGACTCCCACCCGGCGCGCCGGGCCAGGTACCGTGATAGTCGGCCTGGCCCATAGGTCCCCATTGATCCCCGCAGGCCGCGGACATCCCAAGGAGCTGCAAGGTGTTCTTCGACATAGGACCCCTAGAGCTGGTCGCGCTCGTGATCCTTGCGGTGCTCATCTTCGGTCCGGACAAGCTGCCCAAGGTCATCCAGGACGTCACGGGCTTCATCCGCAAGGTCCGCCAGTTCTCCGACAACGCCAAGGAGGACATCCGCAGCGAGCTGGGCCCGGAGTTCAAGGACTTCGAGTTCGAGGACCTCAAGCCCCGGAACTTCGTCCGCAAGCACGTCCTGGAGAAGGACGAGTTCGGCCTCCAGGAGATCCGCAACGGCTTCGACCTGCGACAGGAGATGGCCGAGGTCACCGAGGCCGTCAACGGCACCGGCCCGTCCTCCGCGCCGTCCCCCTCCTCCGCCGCCGGCTCCCGCCTGAACCTGTCCAAGGAGCCCCCGGCCGCCGGGCCCGGCGGCGGCTCGCCGGACCTGCTCAAGAAGCCCGGCCGGCCCGCCCGCACGGAACATCCGCCGTTCGACTCCGACGCCACCTGACCCTCCGTATCCACGACCCTCTTGACCCGTATGGCTATGCTCCCGGTGTCCGGGGTGAGGTCGCCTTGTGAGGGGGGCGGGCCGCCCACGACGCAGGGCAAAGAGGAGGCTCCGTGCAGATGGAGACGGCGAGTCGGGCAGGGGGACGGACGGCGCCCGCCGGCACCGGGCGGAAGGTCGACGGCTATCTGATGGCCGCCTTCCCGTGGTACGGGCTCGATGAAGCGTTCACCGGGAACCGCTGGCTGATGCAGGTGGGGGCCGCCGCGGACGGCACGGTCGAACACGGGGCGACGGGCCACGGGGAGCGGCCGACCATAAAGGCGGAGGCCGCCTGTGACGACGAGCGCTTCACGGTCGTCGTCACGGTCGCCAGCCGGCCGCTGCGGCGCAGCGGGGACGGCACCGGCGTCCTGGAGGCCACCTCGGTCTCCACCGCCGCCTGGCTCGCCGGTTCCGGGCTGCTCGCCCGCACCTGGCCGGCCCAGATGGACCGCGCGCTGCGGCAGGACTGGCTGGACCAGCAGACCATGATCGCCTGGGAGCTGGCGGACGACCTCGGCGGCGAGGGGTGGAGCGAGCTGACGCTGCCGGTGGACGGCGTGCCGACACCGTTCCGCTACCGGGAGTCGGAGTACGGCTGGGTGCTGGCCGGCTCCGCGGACGAGGGGGCCCAGAGCGTCCACATCGGGGCGTACGGACGCGGGATGAGCGCGTACGGGCTCGGCTTCTCGGTGATCAAGGACATCACCGCGTACGAGGACTGAACAGGCGTACGAGGACCGAGCGCGGCGTACGGGGACGAGCGCCGCGTACGCGGGTGGGAACGCGGCGTACGGGGGACGAGCGCCGCGTACGAGAGCCGAAGGCGGCGCATGAGGTGCGCCGTGAAACCCCGAAAGGTTCTGCAAGCCCCCGTCAGGCTCCGGAAGGTCCGAAGAACGCCGAAGGGGTGGCCGGCTCGGCCACCCCTCGGACATCGGTGCCGGTATCGCGCCGGATGCGCGAAACGCGTCAGAACTTGTTGCGCGGGGTGATCCCCAGCGACATGCCCGACAGGCCGCGCTGCCGCCCGCCCAGCTTTCCGGCGATCGCCCGGATCGCCGCGCCGGCCGGCGAGTCCGGGTCGGAGAGCACGACCGGCCTGCCCTCGTCGCCGCCCTCCCGCAGTCGTACGTCGATCGGGATCGAGCCCAGCACCGGCACCTGCGCGCCGGTCGTCCTGGTCAGGCCCTCGGCCACCCGCTCGCCGCCGCCGGTGCCGAAGACGTCGACCATCTCGTCACAGTGCGGGCAGGGGAGCCCGGACATGTTCTCCACCACGCCGACGATCTTCTGGTGGGTCTGTACGGCGATGGAGCCGGCCCGCTCGGCGACCTCGGCGGCGGCCTGCTGCGGGGTGGTGACCACCAGGATCTCGGCGTTCGGGACGAGCTGCGCCACCGAGATGGCGATGTCGCCGGTGCCCGGGGGCAGGTCCAGCAGGAGGACGTCCAGGTCGCCCCAGTAGACGTCGGCGAGGAACTGCTGGAGGGCGCGGTGCAGCATCGGCCCGCGCCAGACCACCGGGGCGTTGCCGGGGGTGAACATGCCGATGGAGATGACCTTCACGCCGTTCGCCGACGGCGGCATGATCATGTTCTCGACCTGGGTCGGGCGGCCCTCCGCGCCCAGCATGCGAGGTACGGAATGTCCGTAGATATCGGCATCCACGACGCCGACCTTCAGCCCGTCCGCCGCCATCGCCGCGGCCAGGTTGACCGTCACCGAGGACTTGCCGACGCCGCCCTTGCCGGACGCGACCGCGTACACACGGGTGAGCGAGCCGGGCTGGGCAAAGGGCACCTCGCGCTCGGCCGTACCGCCGCGCAGCGAGGCCGCCAGCTCGCGCCGCTGCTCGTCGCTCATCACGTCCAGCTCGACGGTGACACCGGTCACCCCCGGGACGCCGGCGACGGCCTTCCGTACGTTGGAGGTGATCGTCTCGCGCATCGGGCAGCCGGAGACCGTCAGATAGACCGCCACCGCGACCGCGCCGTCCGCCGCGATCTCCACCGATTTGACCATCCCCAGCTCGGTGATGGGGCGGTGGATCTCGGGGTCGTTCACCGTCGCCAGCGCGGCGCGGACGGCGTCCTCGTCGGGCGCGGACGCGCTCGGCGCGGAGCCGGTCGGGGGTACCACCCGGGAGGACTCCGGGGGAGTGTCGGTAGCCATGTCCCGATGGTACGGCGCCGGTGGCCGCCGACCGGAGGGGGAGTTGTGTGAACCCCCTACACCGGCGCCGGCCCGCGGGCGGCCGAACCGCAGCCACCACAGCCGCCGCAGCCGTCGGCCCGCCGCAGCCGTCGGCCCGCCGCCGGCCCGGGCCGTCAGCGCTCGCGCCGCTCCTCGCTCTCCGCGTCGACCATCTGCCGCAGCTCCAGCTCCTTGACCAGGTCCTGGAGTTCGGAGCGGATCCAGTCCCGGGTGGCGACCTCGCCCAGGCCCAGCCGCAGCGCCGCGATCTCCCGCGTCAGGTACTCGGTGTCCGCCAGCGAGCGCTCGTTCTGCTTGCGGTCCTGCTCCCGGCTGACCCGGTCGCGGTCGTCCTGCCGGTTCTGGGCGAGCAGGATCAGCGGAGCCGCGTACGACGCCTGGAGCGAGAGCATCAGCGTCAGGAAGATGAACGGGTACTTGTCGAAGCGCAGGTGGTCGGGGGCGGCGACGTTCCAGACCACCCACAGGACGATCAGGACCGTCATCCAGACGATGAAGCGTCCCGTTCCCAGGAAGCGGGCGATCTTCTCCGAGAGCCGCCCGAACGCCTCCGGGTCGTACTCGGGAAGCAGACTGCGGCGGGGCGCGCGCGGCTGGTCCAGGCGCACCCGCGGACGGGACTGCGCCCTCGCGCGCTCTTTCGCGCCGTCCCTCTCCTCAGCGCCCACGCGCACCCTCCCTGCTGTCGCCGACCGCCTCCGTACCTTGACCCCGAGCTCGGTCCCGGCCCCGGCGCTGATCCTGACCGCGTTCCCGGTCCCGGCCCTGGTCCTCGTCCTTGCCTGGGCCCCCGCCTTCCGCCGGCGCATCGTGCATCTCCGTCTCGCGCCAGTCGTCGGGCAGCAGGTGGTCCAGTACGTCATCGACCGTCACCGCACCCAGCAGCGAGCCGCTCTCGTCCACCACGGGCGCCGCGACCATGTTGTACGTCGCCAGGTACCTGGTCACCTCGGGCAGCGCGGTGTCCGGCGGCAGCGGCGGCAGGTCGGTGTCGGTGATGGAGCTGACGAGCGTGAACGGCGGGTCGCGCAGCAGCCGTTGGAAGTGCACCAGACCCAGGTACTTCCCGGTCGGCGTCTCGTCCGGCGGCCGGCACACGTACACCTGGGCCGCCAGCGCCGGCGAGAGGTCGGGGTCGCGGACCCGTGCCAGCGCGTACGCGACGGTGGCGTCCGGGCGCAGCACGATCGGCTCGGTGGTCATCAGACCGCCCGCGGTCCGCTCCTCGTAAGACATCAGACGCCGTACGTCCGCCGCGTCCTCCGGCTGCATCAGGGTCAGCAGCCGCTCCTTCTCCTCCTCGGGGAGTTCGGAGAGCAGGTCGGCGGCGTCGTCCGGGTCCATCGCCTCCAGGACGTCGGCCGCCCGCTCCTCCTTGAGCACGCCCAGGATCTCGATCTGGTCGTCCTCCGGCAGCTCCTCCAGCACATCCGCGAGGCGGTCGTCGTCCAGGGCGGCGGCGACCTCGCCGCGCCGCTTGGCGGACAGGTGGTGGAGCACGTTCGCCAGGTCGGCGGGGCGCAACTGCTCGAAGGTGGCCAGCAGGTTCTCCGCGCCCTGCCCGTGCTCCTCCAGCGAGAACCCGCTCACCGCCGACCACTCCACGGTCAGCGTCTCTCCCTTGCGGCGCAGCGCCCCGCCCTTCCCCTTCCGTACGAAGACCTTGTCGATCTCCCAGTCCCGGCGGGCGGGCAACTGGCTGATCCCCACGTCCAGGACGGTGACCTCCTCGCCGGTCTCCACCAGGCGCACCCGGCGGTCCAGCAGCTCGCCCAGGACCAGCGTCTCGGAGGCACGCTGCTCGAAGCGGCGCATGTTCACCACACCCGTGGTGATCACCTGGCCGGACTCCACACCCGTCACCCGGGTCATGGGCAGGAAGATGCGCCGCCTGCTGACGACCTCGACGACCAGCCCCAGCAGACGGGGCGGGCGGCCTCCCACCCGCAGCATCGCCACCAGGTCCCGGACCCGGCCGACCTGGTCGCCGTTGGGGTCGAAGACGGCCACGCCGGAGAGATGGGAGACGAACACCCGGGGAGTGACCACCGCCATGCCGAGTGCCTCCGTTTCCCGCGTACGTGTGCGCGTACGTCCGTACCCGCGTATCCCGTGCGACCGTGCCGGTCCGGGCACGTCCTTTGCTGCCGAACGTCCCTGCCCGCGCCGACGCCGGTACCCGCGATCGGCGCGGATATCCGCCCCGGCCCCCACACCGGCCCCGCGTCCGGGCCCGCGACCACGCCGTCGCTTCTCCATATTTAAGGATCTAATTCGGCCTTCAGGCTAACGTGCCCGGGTCGGTGCCGCTGTGGCGGAACGGTCCGTACGGTGTCCGCCGGGCACTCCGCCGAACGGCGTGCACCGCCCGGGTACGCTGCCGTACTGCTGTCGAGGTCATCCGCATCAGGAGGCAGAGCCGTCGTGACTGCATTCCCCCGGCCGTCCCCCAGGGACGCGCCCACGGCCCGCGGGCGGGCTCCGCCGCGCGCGGGCGGGCTCACTCGCCGTGGCGCTGTGCGTGGCGCTGACCGCGGCGCTGACGGGGTGCGGTGAGGACGACCCGGACGCGGGCACCAACGGCGTCGGGAAGCTGCCCGCCGAGAAGATCGAGGCCAAGGCGCGGTCGGCGGCCCGGGCCGCGAAGACCGTACGGCTCTCGGGCAACGTCGTCAGCCAGGGCATCACCTACCGGCTCGACATGCGGCTCGCCGAGGACGGCGGCCGGGGCGAGGTCTCCTCCAAGGCGGCCACCTTCCAGCTCCTGCGCGTCCACGACGCCCTGTACCTGAAAGCGGACGCCGGCTTCTGGGCGCGCGAGAAGAGCGCCCACCCCTCCCCGAGCGACAGGACGGCCGCGGCCAAGCTGACCGGCAAATACGTCAAGGTACCGGCCTCCGATCCGGTCTACCGGCGGTTCAGCGGCTTCACGGACAAGGACGTACTGCTCGGCAGCCTCCTGGGACTGCACGGCAAGCTGACGGCCGGCGACCGCGGCACCTTCGGCGGTACCCGCACGATCAGCGTCCTGGCGGGCCAGGGCGCGGGCGGCACCCTGGACGTCTCCCTGGAGGGCACCCCGTACCCCCTGCGCCTGCGCCGCGCGGGCGGCGCGGGAGTCGTCAAGCTCGCCGACTGGGGACAGCCGGTAGACCTCAAGGCCCCCCAGGAAAGCCAGGTCGTCGACTACGGCAAGCAGATCGCGGGCGGCCGGCACTAGGGCGCTTCTGACGGATCTCCGCGGCCTCGCGACGCCCGGCACGCACCCTCGCCGCACGGCGCAAAGGGACAGGTGGCTCCGCCACATGACCCTTCACACCGCACGCCGAGCGCACGCACCGAACACCGCTCCGTCTTCCACGGAGATCCATCAGAAACGCCCTAGCCACTGCCCGTCTTCCCATGCTCCGGACCGCCGGGTTCAGAAGGTTCAGCGCTTGCGGGTGCGGCGGAGCAGTTTGGGGAGGGCGGCCGGGATCGGGTGCCGGGTGGTGGCGGGGGTGGGGAGGGGCGGGGCGGCCTGGGAGTCCTGGGGCATGGCGCCGGGGCGCTGTGCCGCGGGGCCGGCGGGCTCCAGGCGCAGTACGCGGCATTCGCGTGCCCAGCGCCCGGTCATCGTCTCGGCGTCCGGTGCGTTGAGCCGCTTGCCCTTCAGCTCCTCGACCGCCGCCTGCCACGCCTCGCTGTCCGGCAGGAGTTCCACGACCCGGGCCGGCCAGGCGACGAGCCGGCCGCCCTTGTCCTTGCTGCGTACGCTCACGGTGGCGGTGGCGCCGTCGGCCAGGCCGAGGTCCGCCAGGGGCTGCTCGCTGCGGCCGGTGTCCGAGGGCGCGCCGGGGGCGCCGGGAGCGTCGCTGCCGGGACGGGTGCCGTCGCCGACGACGCAGGCGGCGCCGTCGTGCCAGACGTGCCACAGCGCGCGCGCCGGGCCCTGGGGGCCCCGTACCCAGATGAGGCCAGACTTCTTCGTGGCCTCCTCGATGAGCGCGCGATCGAGCAGCGTCTGCGACACGGTCTCCGTCATGGGCGTCAGCCTAACGGGGCGGGGCGAAGCGGACCGGCCGCGGCGGCGCCCCGGCAGCCCTGGGGCGCCGGGGCGCGGTGGTCCCCGTGCCCGGCGGTGGTCCGGTGTCCGGCGGTGTTCCGGTGCCCGGCGCTCAGAGCCAGCCGTTGCGCTTGAAGCCGCGGTGGATGCCGAAGCAGATGACGACCGTGACCAGCAGGACCAGCGGGTAGCCGAACTTCCACTTCAGTTCGGGCATGTAGTCGAAGTTCATGCCGTAGATCCCGGCGATCATCGTCGGTACGGCGAAGATCGCCGCCCAGGAGGTGATCTTGCGCATGTCCTCGTTCTGCGCGACGGCCGCCTGTGCCAGGTTCGCCTGGAGGATGGAGTTGAGCAGGTCGTCGAAGGACAGCACCTGTTCGTTGACGCGTGCCAGGTGGTCGGCGACATCGCGGAAGTACTTCTGGATGTCGGAGTCGATCAGCCGCATCGGCCGCTCGCTGAGCATCTGCATGGGCCGCAGCAGCGGTGACACCGCGCGCTTGAACTCCAGCACCTCGCGCTTGAGTTGGTAGATCCGCCCGGCGTCGCCGCCCTTCGCCGGGCCCTTGCCGGCGGTGCCCCGGCCGCCGGCCCCTTTGCCGTTGGTGCCCGAGCTGAAGACGTCGATCTCGACCTCGTCGATGTCGTCCTGGACCGCGCCCGCGACCGCGATGTAGCCGTCCACGACCTGGTCGGCGATGGCGTGCAGCACCGCGGAGGGGCCCTTGGCCAGCAGCTCCGGGTCGTCCTCCAGGCGGTGGCGCAGCGCGCGCAGCGAGCCCTGCCCGCCGTGCCGTACGGTCACGATGAAGTTCCGGCCGGTGAAGCACATCACCTCGCCGGTCTCCACGACCTCGCTGGTGGCGGTCAGCTCGGCGTGCTCCACGTAGTGGATCGTCTTGAAGACGGTGAAGAGCGTGTCGTCGTAGCGCTCCAGCTTGGGGCGCTGGTGGGCGTGGACCGCGTCCTCCACGGCCAGTGGGTGCAGTCCGAACTCCCGTGCGATACCGGCGAATTCGGCTTCGGAGGGCTCGTGCAGCCCGACCCAGGTGAAGCCGCCCTCGGCCTCCGTGCTGGCCATCGCCTGGGCCGGGGTGACGTGGTCGCTGACGCGGCGGCCGTCGCGGTAGACGCCGCAGTCCACGATGGCGCTGTTCACACAGGCCGCGTCGCGGCGGCCACCCTCGCACTCGTACGGGGAACCCTCGCGCCGCCGGGAGGGACGGACGGCGGCACGCAGGTCACGGATCATCGACATGGCAGGCTCCTTCACGGGCCGGCCGCCGGTCTGCGGGCGCGGGGAAACGCTGCCCGGAACGTGGACGTACGCAGCGTCGTCGGCCGTACGTCCGCAAAGCGGGCGGCGCTCCGTGCGGGGGCACCGGCGGCAGTTCGCAGAACACGCAGAAAACACGGAACAAAGAGACGAAGGCGCTCTACCGTCATCTGCTGTCGACGCGAGGACACTTCCCGGGTTTCACCGCGAGGCGGCGGGGTACGGAAGCCCTTGGATCAAGAGAGTTCCTGGGCCGAGATCGCTAGATCAAGGGGGTCGTCACGCGAGCGGGATGACAGGAGAACTGTCGGTACTGCACGGTCGACTTGGATCCACCGCAGCCCCACCTCCTCCGGCCGGTCCCCGCTGGGGGACGACGTCATTCCCTGACCAGACGGCAAGGCTATCAGCCGACAGAACCGTTACGGCGCCGCTTTGCCCGTTCCATACGAACGCTGCCTCGTTCTGCGGCGTTCCGCTTCACTCCTACGGTGGGGCGGTGGGCCGTCGCGCGATGCGTACGGGAGCCGCCGCGCGCGAAGGGCCGGGACGGCCCGGCCTTATGCTCGCGGCATGTCTGACGTTCTTGAGCTGGTCGAGGCCAGGCTGCGGACGACCCTGGGAGCACCGGACGCGCGCGCCGCGGTCACCTTCCTCGGCACCGACCGCATCGAGGTGCTGCGCTGGGAAACCGCGGGCGGTGCCGGCGCCGAGGCCGAGGCGGGGCCCGGCGGGCGGCCGGGGGAGCGGCCGGGTACCGACGGTGGCATCGTGCGCTACGCCACGCTCGGCATGTCGGCCCGGCCCATGACGGACCCGGCCGGTGCCGCCCCGGCCCGGGCGGCGCCGCGGGCCCCTTCGCGTCCCCGCTGTCCGTCGTCGTGGCCGACCCGCTGCGCGGCCCGCGCGCGGAACTCGTCCTGACCCTGCGTGCCGGCCGGGCGGACACCGACAAGGCGCTCCGGCCGCTGGCCGTCCTGGCGTCCTCGCCCCAGGTGGAGGGGCTGGTCGTCGCGCCGGGTGCCTCGCTGGACCTGGGCGAGCCGCTGTGGCCGGGGGCGCCCTTCACCTCCGTGCTGGTCGCCGAGCCCGGCGGCCTGATCGAGGACCTCGTACTCGACGAGCCGATGGACCCGGTCCGCTTCCTGCCGCTGCTGCCGATGACGCCGAACGAGGCCGCCTGGAAGCGCGTCCACGGCGCCGCGGCGCTCCAGGAGCGCTGGCTCCAGCAGGGTACGGATCTGCGCGACCCGCTGCGTACGGGCGTCACGCTGACGTAGGCCGTGCGCGCCCTTCCCGGCGTGCGGCGGACGGCACCCCGGACGGGTGATCGTCCTTGACGCGACGCCGGGCCTGGAGGACCGTTGGGCCTTATGAGGGGCGAACCCAGTTGCCCGAAGTGCGGTGGCCGGGTGCGGGCGCCCGGTCTCTTTGCCGACTCCTGGCAGTGCGGAGTGCACGGCACGGTGCACCCCCTGCAGCCGGTCGTCCCGCCGAGCGTCGAAGCGCTCGCCGTCGTCGCGAACCGCGCCCGGGTCCCTGTCTGGATGCCGTGGCCGCTGCCGGTCGGCTGGCTGTTCACGGGCGTGGCCTGCGCGGGCGACGACCGCAGCGGCGGCCGGGCCACGGCGGTGGCCTGCTCGGGCCCCGGCCCGCTCGGCGGCCCCGGGGAACTGCTGCTGGTCGCCGAGGAATTGGGGGTCGGCCTCGGCGCGCGCTACGCGGGGATCGACGGCCCCGACCCCGGCCCGAAGATGTGCGTGGACCGGCCGCCGCACACAAAAGTGCTGGCCGCCGGCCGCCCGACACCGCTGTGGCACGTCCAGGGCGCCCCCGAGGACCGCGCCGTCTTCGCGGGGGAGGCGCGTGGGCTGTGGCTGTGGGCGGTGGTGTGGCCGGCGGAGTCCGGGCTGCTGATGTACGACGAGATGGTGCTGACCGACCTGCGGGACGCGGGCGCCGAAGTGGATCTGCTGCCGTGCGGAGCGCTGTCACCGCGCATTCTGTCCTAGCGGCTTCTCTTTTCTTTCGAGTCCTTCGAGTCCTTCGAGTCTTTCGAGCGGCTTCTGTCTTGTGCGTGTCGTCGTCCTCGGCGTGACCCGCGTCCTGGGTACCCCGTGGGACGGAGCATGCCCTTGGGTGGAGCACGCCGCGCCGATGGTGCGCATGGGGCGACCGGTGCACATGTGGCTGACGGGAGCATGTTCGAGCGGCCGGTATCCTGCTGACGTCCCCCGTCCGCATCCGCGAGCAGTATGGAGTCAGCGTCGTGCGCATCGATCTGCACACCCACTCCACCGCGTCGGACGGTACGGACACCCCCGCCGAACTGGTCCGTAACGCCGCGGCCCAAGGGCTGGACGTGGTCGCGCTGACCGATCACGACACGGTCGGCGGCCACGCCGAGGCGATGGCCGCACTGCCGCCGGGGCTGACGCTGGTCACCGGCGCCGAACTGTCCTGCCGGCTGCGTCCGGCGGTGTCCGGGGCGAGCGGTGCGGCGAGCGACGCGACGCCCGCAGCGGGCGACGACGACGGAATCGGCCTCCACCTGCTGGCGTACCTGTTCGACCCGCGCGAGCCCGACCTCGCGCGCGAGCGGGAACTCGTACGGGACGACCGGGTGCCCCGTGCCCAGGCCATGGTCACCAAACTGCGCGAGCTGGGCGTGCCCATCACCTGGGAGCAGGTGGCGCGGATCGCGGGCGACGGCGCCGTCGGGCGACCGCACATCGCCACCGCCCTGGTCGACCTCGGCGTCGTACCGACCGTCTCGGACGCCTTCACCGCCCAGTGGCTCGGCAACGACGGCCGGGCGTACGTGAGCAAGCACGAGCTGGACCCCTTCGACGCCATCCGGCTGGTCAAGGCCGCCGGCGGGGTCACCGTCCTCGCGCACCCGCTGGCGCGCAAGCGCGGCCGGTGCGTGCCCGAGAGCGCGCTGGCCGAGCTGGCCGCCGCCGGACTCGACGGTGTCGAGACCGATCACATGGACCACGACGGGCCGGCCCGCGCCCGGCTGCGCGCGCTCGCCGCCGACCTGGACCTGCTGACCACCGGCTCCAGCGACTACCACGGCAGCCGCAAGACCTGCCGGCTCGGTGAATACACCACCGACCCGGAGATATACGGCGAGATCGTGCGCCGTGCCACCGGCGCCTTCCCCGTTCCCGGCGCGGGCGGCTGACCGGCCCGGTCGCCTCGGCGCAGCCGGTGGCCGTACCGCCTTCGGTACCGCCGCTTCCGCGTGTCCTCGCGTTCCCCCTTCGGGTCCGTACAGCCCGATGACGTACGCCCGAGCCGCGCGAACCCGCACACCCGCGCCCGGCCGTCCGTGTCTTCCCCCGTCCTCGCCTGCCCTCGTCCCCCCTCTCCTTCCCTACCCCGCCCCTCTTCACTCCCTTCCTCCTCTCCCTCGACTTCATCCACCTTCTCCACCCGCACCACTCGGCAAGGCCATCACCGTGTTCGACTTCGCTGTCTTCGGCTCCCTCTTCCTCACGCTTTTCGTGATCATGGATCCCCCGGGGATCACCCCGATCTTCCTCGCGCTGACCTCCGGCCGCGCCGCCAAGGTGCAGCGCAAGATGGCCGGTCAGGCCGCCCTCGTCGCCTTCTGCGTCATCGCCGTCTTCGGCATCTGCGGCCGGCAGATCCTGGACTATCTGCACATCTCCACGCCGGCGCTGATGATCGCGGGCGGACTGCTGCTCCTGCTGGTCGCCCTGGACCTGCTGACCGGCAAGTCGGAGGAGCCGACGCAGACCAAGGACGTCAACGTGGCGCTGGTGCCGCTGGGCATGCCGCTGCTGGCGGGCCCCGGCGCGATCGTCTCGGTGATCCTGGCCGTGCAGCACGCGCACGGCCTCGGTGACCAGCTTTCGGTGTGGACGGCGATCGCCGCGATACACGTGGTGCTGTGGCTGGTGATGCGCTTCTCGCTGGTGATCATCCGGGTGATCAAGGACGGCGGAGTGGTGCTGGTGACGCGGCTGGCGGGCATGATGCTCTCCGCGCTGGCGGTGCAACAGATCATCAACGGGATCACCCAGGTCGTCCACGCGTCCTGACCCGTACGGCCCGTACCCGTACAGCTCGTACCCGTACCCGTGCTTATACCGGCTCCGGCTCCGACACCGGTGCCGGTACTGGCCGCATATGCGCCAAGCGCCCCCGTACGGCACTGGAGTCCGTGACTCCGGTGCGGCGCGGGGGCGCTTCGCGTTCAAGGGCGGGCCCGACGGCCCGCGGCAGGGCCGGGCCCGGCGGACCTAGCGGGCCGCGGTATCGGCCGGGCGGATGTAGATGCGCTGGCCGACCGCTGCGGCCTGCTGCACGATCTGCTTGACGGAGGCGGCGTCCACGACCGTGCTGTCCACGGCGGTGCCGTCGACATCGTCCAGTCGCATGATCTCGAAGCGCATGGCTTCTCCCTTCGTCTGATCCTCCATTGGAGAACTTTGTGATGGTTGCGGCGCGCGTGGCCTCTCTGCCAGGCGTTCCTGATGGGTACAACGACATGCTGACTGCAATCATTCCCTACGCTAAAGAAATTTTTCGGCCGTCTAAGTACTGCTGAGCGCAGACACCTGGACCGGCCCGCCGCGCGCTCGCGCGCTCCCTCACTCCAGGCCCTTCAACCCTGAGCCCCCCGTCCTCGCGGCGGGACCGGTTGTGCCGGCCGAGTGCCCGCCCGGACAATGGAGCCCGTATGAACGACGTCCAGCCCACGGGCCTCACCGACCTCGCCGCCGTAGTCGCCGGCATCGAACGGACCAACGAACTGCTCACCCGCGTGCTCGCCGAGGTCGCCACCACCCCTTCCACCCACGCGGCCTTCGTGGACGCGGGCTACGTCTACGCCGCGGCCGGCCGGCTGGTCGCCGGCACGGAGGACCGCCGGGCCTTCGAACTGGACGCCGAAGGGCTCATCGAGGCGTTCATCGACAAGGCGCGCACCCTCTTCCCGGACAGCAGACTGCTGCGCGTCTACTGGTACGACGGAGCCCGCCGGCGCATCCACACCGCCGAGCAGCAGCGCGTCGCCGAACTGCCCGACGTCAAGGTCAGACTCGGCAACCTCAACGCCAACAACCAGCAGAAGGGCGTCGACTCCCTGATCCGCTCGGACCTGGAGTCGCTGGCCCGGCACCGGGCGATCAGCGACGCCGTCCTCATCGGCGGGGACGAGGACCTGGTCTCGGCGGTGGAGGCCGCGCAGGGCTACGGCGCCCGGGTGCACCTGTGGGGCATCGAGGCGCTCGGTGGCCGCAACCAGGCCGAGCCGCTGCTGTGGGAGGTCGACAGCCAGCGCACGTTCGACCTGGAGTTCTGCAAGCCGTACGTGAGCCGGCGCGCCGCGTTCGACGCGGTGGACCCGGCCGCGGCCGACGGCGGACCGGTGCCCGCCCGCGAGGAGGTGCGCTTCGTCGGCGCCCGGGTCGCGGCCCAGTGGCTGGCCGAGCGCGGCCGGGAGTGGGTGGCCGACCTGCTGCCCGGTCACCCCTATCTGCCGGGCACCGTCGACCAGGAACTGCTGACGGCGGCGGAGGCCCTGCTGCGCCACTCGCTGCGCGGCCACGCCGACCTGCGCCGCGCGCTGCGCGACGGCTTCTGGGAACACGTACGGGCGCAGTACTGAGAGCCGTCGGCCGGTCACGCCCGGCGGTCGTCCCGAAGCGCCTTGACCTGCTCTGACCTGCTCTGATGTGCTGCTCCGGCCCTTTCTAGCCTGCTCCGGCGTGCTGTGGGGCGCTGCGCCGCGGCCGTCGCCGGGACCCGTCGGCCGCCGCTCGCCCTTACGGTCATGGCCAGGGGGACACGTACGACATTTCAGGAGGAAAGATGCCCGCAACACGACGAATAGCCGCCGGGGCCGCGGTGGTGGCGGTCTGCGCGGCACAGCTTGTGCTCGGCGCCGGCACGGCGGAGGCCGTCGGTGCCAACCCCTGGGGCTGCGGCGCCACGGTGGACCGTCCGCACAAGTCGCACACCAACCCGCACGTGGTCAACGTCCACGCCGACCTCAAGTGCAAGACGCGGGTGCCCAAGTACTCCATTCGTGTGAGCCTCTACCGTTCCCGCTGGTGGGGATGGGAGAAGATCGGCAGCACCGGCTACAAGAGCGGTACGAACCAGGCCAAGGCCCGCGCCGTGGCCAACTGGGCGCCGCACGGGGCGTGCCACCACTACAAGGCGGTCGGTGAGTTCATGATCGCGGGCGGCTCCAAGAAGATCACCTCGGACGTGTACAACTTCAACACCGAATACCTCAAGCACCAGAAGGAGCTGTGTGTGAAGTGACCTCCGTGACTCCTCCCCCGACGCTGTGGCTGCTCCACTGGAGCCGGACCGGTCCGCACCCGCGGCTGACCCTGCTCGCCGTCGACGGTGCCGACGCGACGCGGGCGGAGGAGACGGCGGCGGCCTGCTTCGTACGGACCGGTGTCCCCGCCTCCTGGCTCGGGGCGGACGCCGCCACCCGCCGGGAGGTGGTGCGGGGCTGCCGGACGGTGCCGGCCCTGGGGATGGTCCACCTCGAAGACGACGAGCCCGGCCGTGCGGCGGCCGAATCCCTCCGGCTCTCGCTGACGCAGGCCGCCGGGGAATGCCCGCGGTCCCCGCGCCCCGAGGTGTTCCGTGCGCGGGAGCAAGGGGTTCTCGTCGCGCTGAGCACCGTACCGGCCGGTCTGCTGCCCGAAGCCGAGAGGGTGGCGCGTTCCGTACTGGACTCGCCGCCGGCCGTCTTCGCCGGGCCCGGGGAATGGCCCGCCCTGCGCGCGCTGACGGCGCTCACCGCCGTCGTCTGCCAGGAGACCGAGACGCTGGAACTCCCGGAGGGCGAGGATCTGCTCGACATCTATGACCAGTACTCCGTCGGGGGGCTGGGCACCGATTTCCTCTCCGGGGAGTGAGCGGCGACCTCTTTCAGGAGGGCTGCGCAGCGACGTCCTCCTCCCTTGGGAGGGCCGGGTCCGGGCACCGGCGCCGTCTTCGTACGGGCGCGGGTCGCCGGGGCCCGTACGGCAGTGCCCGGCCCGGCGGTGGCCGCTTCAGCGGTGGCCGAGCCGGCGGTGGCCGATTCGGCGCCGCCTATGCTGCCGCCGTGAACAACACCACAGACGGCATACGGATCAGACCGGGCAGCCCGGCCGACGCACCGGTCATTTTGGACATGCTCGACTCCGCGGTGGCCTGGATGAACGCCCGTGGCAACACCGAGCAGTGGGGCACCGTCCCGTTCTCGCAAAAGCCCGACGGGGCGGCGCGGGTCGAGCGCTACACGACCGAGAACACCCCCTACATCGCGGAGCTGGACGGAACACCGGCCGGAGCGCTGGTGCTGGACTCCGGGCCCAGCCCGCAGATGCCGATCGCGGTGGCCGGGGAACCCGAGCGGTACGTCCGGCTGCTGGTCTCCCACCGGCGGTACGCCGGCCGGGGCATCGGGGCGGCGCTGCTGGCCCATGCCGCCGAGGAGACCCGGCGGGCCGGGGTGGAACTGCTGCGGGTGGACTGCTGGGCGGGCGGCGGAGGCGAACTGGTCGCGTTCTACGAGCGCAACGGTTTCGCCCCCACCGACCGCTTCCTGGTCGAGACCTGGCCGGGACAGGTGCTGGCCCGGCGGATCGGCGTCGGCTGACGGAGATCGGCTGACGGCGACCGTCCCGGTGCGCCGGGCGTTCCTACAGCGGTCCTATGAGGGCGTTTCCACGGGGACGTTCGCTAGCCGACCTCGTGCCAGAAGGCCGCAAGGGCCGCCGCCGTCTCGGCCGGGCGGTCCGCGTTGGGGGAGTGCTCGGTGCCCGGGACGACGGTCCGGCGGGCGGACAGCCGCTCGGCCATCTCGTCCATCTGCGGCACCGGCCAGGCGTAGTCGAACGCCCCGGAGATCACATGCTTGGGCAGCGGTACGGCGGCCAGCTCCGCGACCCGGTCCGGCTCCCCGATCATCTGCCGCCCGCCGGCGACCAGTTGCTCGGGCACGGTGTTCATCCAGCGGCGGTGCAGGAACTCCGCGACGTCCGGCGGGGTGGTGGCGTCCGCGGCCTCCGGCGGGTCGAGCCGCCGCATGGCGTCCCACACCGTCTGCATGTCCACCCGGCCGAGCGCGTCGATGAGCGCCCGTACGCGGTCCTGCTGCGCGCTGACGATGGCGGCGGGGCCGGAGCTGAGGACCGTCAGCGAACGGAAGGGCGCCGGATCCAGGAGCACGGCGGCGCGCACCAGCAGACCGCCGAGCGAGTGCCCGAGCAGATGCACCGGACCGGACCCGCCGATCGCCCGGGCCTGTGCCAGCACGTCCCGCGCCAGCTCGTCCTGGGTGTAGGCGGACTCCTCGCGCGGCCCGGGCGTCTCGTGCTGCCCGCGGCCGTCCACCGCGACCGTACGGAATCCGGCGGCGGCCAGCGGTTCCAGGAGGCCGATGAAGTCCTCCTTGCTGCCGGTGAAACCCGGCACGAGCAGCGCGGTGCCGAGCGGGGGGCGCTCGGGGCGCGCGTCGTGGATGGCGAACTCGCCGCGCGCGGTGCGGAGTCGGTACGCGCGGGCGCACGGGGGCAGAGTGAGAGTGGGCGGCCTGCTCATGGCACCGAGGCTATCCGCCACACCCCGAATCCCACCCGGCGCGGTCGTCATATGAACGGTACGGCGGGCCATCGGCCGTACGGCGGGCCGTCGAACGGTGCGGCGGCGGGCCTGGCCCCTCGTTTCCCGGCGGCCCGGGGTACGCGCGGGCGGCCTGCGTACGCCGACGGCCCGGCACCGCGGGGAGCGGTGCCGGGCCGTCGTACAGCCGGGTCGAGGCCGTGCCTGACTTCTCAGCCTTCCGGCGTGACCTCGGGGGCGGTGGCGGCCGTGGCGCGGGTACGCCGGCGACGCACGGGCTTGGCCTCGCCGTCACCCTCGCCCACCTGCGGAGCCGTGCCCTCGGCCGCGGTCCCGGCCTCGGTCGCCTTGGCTGCCTTGGCCGACTTGGCGGTCTTCGCCGATGCGGTGGTCTTGGCCGACTTGGTGGTCTTGGCGGCCTTGGCCGGTGCGGCGGTCGACGTGGCGGTGGCCTTACGCGTACGGCGCGGCTTGGCGGGAGCGTCCTGTGCGCCCTCGGCGGTGTCCACGGCCGCGTCCGCCGCGTCAGTACCCTCGGTGGCCTTGGCGGCGGCGGTCTTGCGCGTGCGGCGCGGCTTGGTGGCCGGTGCCTCTTCCGTGGTCGCCTCGGCGGTCCCGGCACCCTCGGTGGCCTTGGCCGCTGCGGTCTTACGGGTGCGGCGCGGCTTGGTGGCCGGTGCCTCGTCCGTGGTCGCCTCGGCGGTCTCGGTGGCCTTGGCCGCTGCGGTCTTGCGTGTCCGGCGGGGCTTGGCGGCCGGTGCTTCGTCGGTGGTGGGCTGGATGCCCTCGGCGACGTCGGTGGCGGCTTCCGCTGCCTCGGCGGCCTTGGCGGCAGCCGTCTTGCGCGTGCGGCGCGGCTTGGCCGGGGCCTCGTCCGCGGTTGCCTCGGTGGTCTCGGCACCCTCGGTGACCTTGGCCGCCGCGGTCTTACGGGTGCGGCGCGGCTTGGTGGCCGGTGCCTCGTCCGTGGTCGCCTCGGCGGTCTCGGCACCCTCGGTGGCCTTGGCCGCTGCGGTCTTGCGTGTCCGGCGGGGCTTGGCGGCCGGTGCTTCGTCGGTGGTGGGCTGGATGCCCTCGGCGACGTCGGTGGCGGCTTCCGCTGCCTCGGCGGCCTTGGCGGCAGCCGTCTTGCGCGTACGGCGCGGCTTGGCCGGTGCCTCGCCGGCCCCGGCGGACGCGTCAACAGCGACAGCGGACGCGTCGACGGGGGAGGTGTCGACGGCGGACGTGCTCGCGGCGACGGCGGCCTCGGCGGTCACCGGCTCCGCGGCCGGCGCTTCGACGGCGGGTACGGAGGAGGACGTCCCGGCCGTGGCCGTGGACGCCGCGTTCCGGGAGCCCGCGCCGGTGCCGTGGGAGCCGCCACGGGTCCGGCGGCGACGGCGCGGCTGGCGCGGTTCGGCGGCAGCGTCCGTACCCGTACCCCCGCCCGTACCGACGGCCGGGCCGCTGCCCCCCGCCGTGTCCACGGACTCGGCGGCCCTGGCACCCGCCTGGGCCCCGGTCACGGAAGTCTGCTGTGCGGCGGCCTGGCCGTCCACCGGCGCCCCGCCCCGCGTACGGCGGCGACGGCGCGGCGTGCGGGTGTGCGCCGGGCGCTCCTCGACGGGCGCGGCGGCCTGCCTGCGCGGTCCGCGGCCCCGGCCGCCGGTCTCGCCCAGGTCCTCGATCTCCTCGGCGGCCAGCCCGGCCCGGGTGCGCTCGGCGCGCGGCAGGACGCCGGTCGTGCCCTGGGGGATGTTGAGGAGCTCGTAGAGGTGACCGGAGGTGGAGTAGGTCTCCTCCGGGTCGCTGAACGGCAGGTCCAGCGCCTTGTTGATGAGCTGCCAGCGCGGGATGTCGTCCCAGTCGACGAGCGTGACGGCGGTGCCCTTGGCGCCCGCGCGGCCCGTACGGCCGATGCGGTGCAGATAGGTCTTCTCGTCTTCCGGCGACTGGTAGTTGATGACGTGCGTCACACCCTCGACGTCGATGCCGCGGGCGGCGACGTCGGTGCAGACCAGTACGTCCACCTTGCCGTTGCGGAAGGCACGCAGCGCCTGCTCGCGGGCGCCCTGGCCCAGGTCGCCGTGGACCGCGCCGGAGGCGAAGCCGCGCCGGGAGAGCTGGTCGGCGATGTCGGCGGCGGTGCGCTTGGTGCGGCAGAAGATCATCGCCAGTCCGCGGCCGTCGGCCTGGAGGATGCGGGCGACCATCTCCGGCTTGTCCAGGGAGTGCGCGCGGAAGACGTGCTGGGTGATGTTGGCGACGGTCGCGCCCTCGTCGTCCGGCGAGGTGGCGCGGATGTGCGTGGGCTGCGACATGTACCGGCGGGCCAGGCCGATGACCGCGCCCGGCATCGTGGCCGAGAACAGCATCGTCTGGCGCTTGGCCGGCAGCATGTTGATGATCCGCTCGACGTCGGGCAGGAAGCCCAGGTCCAGCATCTCGTCGGCCTCGTCCAGGACGAGGGCCTTGACGTGGGAGAGGTTCAGCTTGCGCTGGCCGGCCAGGTCGAGCAGGCGGCCGGGGGTGCCGACGACGACGTCGACGCCCTTCTTCAGCGCCTCGACCTGCGGCTCGTACGCACGGCCGCCGTAGATCGACAGCACCCGGACGTTACGGACCTTGCCGGCGGTCAGCAGGTCGTTGGTGACCTGCTGGCACAGCTCGCGGGTGGGGACGACCACGAGGGCCTGCGGCGCCTCGGTCAGCTCCCCGGCCGCGGCGCGGCCCGCCTCGACGTCCGCGGGGACGGTGACGCGCTCCAGCAGGGGGAGCCCGAAGCCCAGGGTCTTGCCGGTGCCGGTCTTGGCCTGGCCGATGACGTCGGAGCCGGAGAGGGCCACCGGGAGCGTCATCTCCTGGATGGGGAAGGGGGAAACGATGCCGACGGCCTCAAGGGCTTCGGCGGTCTCGGGGAGAATCCCGAGGTCTCGGAACGTAGACAGAATCTTGCCTCTTCTGTGAGACGCGGCATGAGGCGGCGAAGGGGGTCGTACCGCGCCGTCGTACGGGTTCGTACGGGGGCCGGCCTCGGTCGGCCGGATGGCGCGGGACCACTGCCTTCGCTCAGGCATCCATGCCGCGAGCGGTGTCCCTCCTGCCGCGCGTACGTCGCGTACGCGCCGCTGAAGAGGGCGGTCGGGTTGGAGCCGATCGGGCCACCGACCGGGCATCCGCATGCGTGGAACAACCCACCGAGACTCGGCGGGCGCATTACCACTGTACCCCGGATACCGCGCGGCATCCGAAGACATGTGTGAGCAAAGAACGGAACAAGCGTAGTGGAGCGCGGGCACGTACGTGTGGACAATCACCCGGGCGAGTGAGGCTTGAGTGGCTGACCAGGGACTTCCCTCCCTTGCCGAGCGGGCTATTGTGCGCTCCATGGAGACGCCTGACAACGCCGCTCACACCGCCGCCGACGCACGGGAACACACCGGGATCGCCGCCCAGAACTGGTCGCAGGCATCCGCCGACCCGCAGTACAGGGCCGCGGTCATCGACCTGCTCGGCGCCCTCGCCTACGGCGAGCTGTCCGCCTTCGAGCGCCTCGCGGAGGACGCGAAGCTGGCGCCGACCATGGACGACAAGGCAGAACTGGCCAAGATGGCGTCGGCCGAATTCCATCATTTCGAGCGGCTGCGGGACCGGCTCTCCGGCATCGAGGCGGAGCCGAACGAGGCCATGGAGCCCTTCGCGGCGGCACTGGACGAGTTCCACCGCCAGACCGCGCCGTCGGACTGGCTGGAGGGCCTGGTCAAGGCGTACGTCGGCGACTCGATCGCCAGTGACTTCTACCGGGAGGTCGCCGTCCGGCTGGACTCCGACACCCGCGACCTGGTCCTCGGTGTGCTCGACGACACCGGCCACGCGTCCTTCGCGGTGGAGAAGGTACGGGCCGCCATCGAGGCCGAGCCGCGGGTCGGCGGGCGGCTGGCGCTGTGGGCGCGGCGGCTGATGGGCGAGGCGCTCTCCCAGGCCCAGCGGGTGGTCGCCGAACGCGACTCGCTGTCCACGATGCTGGTGGGCGGCGTGGCCGACGGCTTCGACCTGGCCGAGGTGGGACGGATGTTCTCGCGGATCACCGAGGCCCACACCAAGCGGATGGCCGCGCTCGGACTGGCGGCCTGAGAAACCTTCGCGCGCCTGCCGTCCGGCCGGCCGGCCGGGCACGTCCTCGCGTCCGGCCGGCCGGACGGACATCTCCATGTGCCCTATGTGCCTGTCGCCCGCCCGCCCCTTGTTGACGGCGGGCGGGCGACAGGCCCGTTCAGACCCGCAGGGTGCGGCCCGGGACGGCTGAGCGGCGGGGCAGCCGGCAGCGGGCGGGACGCACCAGGAGCGAGAGCAGTGCCACGCCCACGCCCAGAGCGGCCAGGACGACCTGGACGAAGTGGTCCGGGCCCAGGATCGAGTGGGCCAGCAGCGCGCCGAAGAGGGACGCGACCGGGCCCGTGGCGAGGGCGAGACGGGGTGAGGGGAACCGGCCGGGCAGCCACCGTGTGGCGGCGACGGCGATGGCGAGTCCGACGATCACGGAGCCGAGCGCTTCCCAGACCATGATGTTCCTTCCCGTGTGCGCCTTTGTGCGCCTTGTCACGCGGCCGGCCGGATCACTCCCGCCGGTCGTAGGCCGTCGTACCCACGGCATGTGCCGCGCAACCCTGCCCGGGAGCACGAGAGCGGCGGCCCGGAGAGAAGGTCTCCGGGCCGCCGCCCCTTGATGTCCTGCCGGTGTCGCACCGGCGTCCCGCTGGTTACAGCGCGCCGAATCCGACCTTGCGGACGGCCTGCTCGCCGATCTCCACATAGGCCAGCCGGTCCGCCGGGACCAGGACCTTGCGGCCGTGTTCGTCCACGAGGCTCAGCAACTGCGACTTGCCGCCCAGCGCATCGGCCACCGCGCGCTCGACCTCCTCGGCAGACTGCCCGCTCTCCAGAACGATCTCGCGGGGCGCGTGCTGCACGCCGATCTTGACCTCCACGGCTTATGTCCCTCCGACGGTCCGGTTCCCCCTGGTGGGCCAAGGGGATAGTGCGCGTGGATCCGCGCCGTACGCAGCACACATTAGCCCGGTACGCGGACGGAAAGGACGCCCGGCGGAACGCCGGCAGCGAACACGGAACCCCTACGTACGGCCCGGCCGGCCCTGGATGCGGTGATGCCGCGACGCCGCAATGCCGCGACGCTGCGAAGATCCGCGGGAAGCGGACTGGGCCGGCAGGGCCTTAGCCCTCGGCGCCGTGCAGCGGGAAGCCCGCGATGCCCTTCCAGGCGAGCGAGGTCAGAAGCTGTACGGCGGTCTCCCGGGGCACGGTGCTCTCGGAGGACAGCCAGTAGCGGGCGACCACCTGTGAGACGCCGCCCAGCCCGACGGCCAGCAGCATCGACTCGTCCTTGGACAGACCCGTGTCCTCGGCGATGACCTCACTGATCGCCTCGGCGCACTCCAGGGACACCTTGTCCACCCGCTCCCGCACCGCGGGCTCGTTGGTCAGGTCGGATTCGAACACGAGCCGGAAGGCGCCGCCCGGGTCCTCCACGTACGCGAAGTAGGCGTCCATCGTGGCGGCGACCCGCTGCTTGTTGTCGGTGGTCGACTCCAGCGCCGCGCGCACGGAGTTCAGCAGGGCCTCGCAGTGCTGGTCCAGCAGGGCCAGGTACAGATCCAGCTTGCCCGGGAAGTGCTGGTAGAGCACGGGCTTGCTGACGCCCGCCCGCTCGGCGATGTCGTCCATGGCGGCTGCGTGGTACCCCTGTGCCACAAAGACTTCCTGGGCGGCGCCCAGGAGCTGGTTGCGCCGGGCTCGGCGGGGCAGTCGGGTACCCCGCGGGCGTGCCGCCTCGGTCTGCTCGATGGCGCTCACGCTGCCTCCCAGTGTTGTTTCGAACGCGGCGCCACAGTGTGGTGCGCCGCGCCCGCCATCGTACTTTTGGGTAACCCGGCTGCGCGTGGTCCGAGCCGAGAAAATCTGCCGATGAACGCCGATGAACACTGTGGGAAACCGACATACGGGTCAGTTCACGCCAGAGCTGCGGTATTCGCGCGACTACCAGTCGTTACCGCCGGTTACCGGCAGTGCGGGTGAGGGGGGTCCGGCCGGGCAGTCGTGGTCGGCGGTCCGGTCGCCGGTTCCGTCGTTGCTCCCGTCACCGGTAGTCGTCCTCGTTCAGTTCCACGACGCGGGCCTGTTCCGCCCGGTCGGCCTCGTCGGCGTCGGCGGCGGAAAGGGCGCCGAGCAGTGGTTCGTCGTGGCGCGGCGCGAGGTCCGTGTGCTGCTCGGCCGCGTCGGCTTCGGGCGCCTCGACGTCGATCTCCGTGAGATCGGCCTCGTTCTCGAAGGTCTCGAAGGTCTCGGGGTCAGACGGGTCTACTGGCATGTTGGCTCCCCTTTCCAGGGCGAGCGCCCTTTACACGAGCCTATGAGAACGCGTGCGGCTGCGCGATGCGGTCGTGTGACGGCGAACACACCGGTTGCGGCGTGATCGTCTCGTAACATCGACTCCATGTCTTCGACCGAGTCGCCGGACACCCGGGCCGTTCTCCCGGTGCCGCCAGCGGGCCGCGGCTCGCGCGTGGGCGCGGGGGAAACGGTGCGCTCCGTGACCCTGCCGGGCCTGACCATGAGCGTGCGGTCCCGCACCGGTACGCGCCCGGGCCTCCCCCCGGCGCTGTACGTCCACGGGCTCGGCGGCTCCTCGCAGAACTGGTCCGCGCTGATGCCGCTGCTCGCCGACCGGGTCGAGGGCGAGGCGCTGGACCTGCCCGGATTCGGTGACTCGCCGCCGCCGGACGACGGCAACTACACCGTCTCCGGACAGGCGCGGGCGGTCATCCGCTACCTGGATGCCCAGGGACGCGGCCCCGTACACCTCATAGGGAACTCCATGGGCGGCGCCGTCACGACACGTGTGGCGGCGGTCCGGCCGGACCTCGTACGGACCCTGACGCTGATCTCGCCCGCCCTCCCGGAGCTGCGCGTCCAGCTCTCGGCGGTGCCCACCGGCCTGCTCGCGGTGCCCGGTGTCTGCCGCCTCTTCAGCCACCTGACGCGCGACTGGACGCCGGAGCGGCGCACCCGCGAGGTACTGGCCCTGTGCTACGGCGACCCGGCACGGGTGACCCCCGACGGCTTCACCGCGGCGGCCGAGGAGTACGCGCGCCGGCTGGAACTCCCGTACTTCTGGGAGGTGATGCAGCGCTCGGCGCGCGGCATCGTCGACGCCTACACCCTCGGGGGCCAGCACGGTCTGTGGCGTCAGGCCGAGCGGGTACTGGCGCCGACGCTTCTGGTCTACGGTGGGCGGGACCGCCTGATCTCCTTCCGCATGGCGCGACGGGCGGCTGCGGCCTTCCGTGGCTCGCGGCTGCTGACGCTGCCGGACGCGGGACACGTGGCGATGATGGAGTACCCGGAAGCGGTGGCGCGGGCCTTCCGCGAGCTGCTCGACGACGACGCGACCGCTGACGCGGGCAGGAGCTGACACACGCAGTGGGACGTCACAGCCGCCGAGGCCGGGCCGGAACAGCCGGCGACACCTCCGAGATAGCCGCGCCGTCCGCGGCGCCGGCAGCTTCCCCGGACACGCCCGCGGCGCCGGGGACGGGGCGCCGGCGGCGGCGTGCCCCCGAGGGCGCGGAGATGGAGACGGGGCCGGGGGCTCTTGGGCCGCAGGGTCCGCACGGCTCGCGCAACCCGCACGCCTCGCACAGTCCGCACGGTGGCCACGGCGGCCATGGCGGTGGTCTTGGTGTCAGCCTCGGTGGCGCGGATGCGTACGGGGCGCGTGAGCAGGGGGCGTTCGAGGCCCGCGAGCCGCATGCGCCGCACAGGGCACAGCCGCCACACATGGCACAGACAGCACACGGGGCGCAGGCATCGCATGCGACACACGCGCCCTATGGGGCACGTCAGCAGCCGTATCCGTACGACGCCCCCACAGGGTCGGCGGGCGGCGGCCGAGGTGTCCCGGCGCCGCGGCCCGCACAGGAAACGCCCTGGATCCCGCACCCCCGTGACGGCCACTCCCCGCAGCCGTACGGAGCCGGAGCACCCGAGGGCGGGCGACGCGGGCGGCCGGCACCGGGGCGTCCCGGTGACGGGTTCGACGGATTCGACGGGACCGGCGGGTTCGACAGGTCCGGTGGGTTCGACAGGTCCGGCGGGTTCGACACCTCCGACGGCCGTCGGCGCGGCCGGTTCCCCGGACAGGCCGCCGAGCCGCCGGTCTTCGGCGGCGCGCGTCCGCACGGCGGACCGGCCGTGGACGAGGACGACGTGTTCGCCGCCGGAGGCCGTACGCGCGGTGCCTCCGGGGACGTCCGCGGCGGCATCGAGGACGAGTGGGGCGACACCGGCACCGGCGACGGCATCGACGGCACCGGCGGGGCGGACACCACCGGTGACGCCGACGCGGCCGACGATCCGTACGGGATCAAGAAGGGCGGCAAGGGGCGGACCTTCACCGGTGTCGCCGCCGCGGCCGTGACGACCGTACTCGCCGTGATCGTGGCCGGTCAGGTCGCCGATCAGAAGAACGCGGGCAAGGACGTCCAGGCCAAGAGCGAGGGCGACCGGCCGGCCGACGTCGACGCCGCCTCGCGCTCGCACCCCCGCCCCACCCCGGAAGCGGTCCCCGCCTCGTACGACGCGAAGATGGCGCGGTCCTACCCGATGGACGAGAAGCTGACCGCCTCGGGGAAGTTCACCCCCACGGGTGGTGACGCCAAGGCTCCCGGGCGCGGAAAGGTGATGCGCTACCGGGTGGACATCGAAGAGGGACTGGACCTGGACGGCCAGTTGTTCGCCGACGCGGTGCACAAGACGCTGAACGACGACAGGAGCTGGGCACACGGCGGGCAGCGGACCTTCCAGCGGGTGGGCTCCGGCCACGCCGACTTCGTGATCACGCTGGCGAGCCCGGGGACGACCGCGAAGTGGTGCGCCAAATCGGGCCTGGACATCACCCAGGACAACGTCTCGTGCGACTCGGCGGCCACCGACCGCGTCATGATCAACGCGTACCGGTGGGCGCAGGGCGCGAAGACGTACGGCCCCGACAAGATGCACGCCTACCGGCAGATGCTCATCAACCACGAGGTCGGCCACCGACTGGGCCACAACCACCAGGGCTGTTCACGAAAAGGTGAACTGGCTCCCGTGATGATGCAGCAGACGAAGTTCCTCACGACGGACGGCGCGACCTGCCGCCCCAACGCCTGGCCGTACCCCACGGGGCGCTGACACGCACTGCCCCGGCGGTCCTGCCGGCCGCGGGGCGCATTCCCGCGACCGCATAGCGCCCTGAAACGCCCTCGGGGCGGAAAGTTACGTGGGTTCACCCCTTCCGGTGGTGCGACGGACAACCGTCCGCCGCACCACCGCGCCCGTTGCATAACTTCTTCCTGCGGATGACGGCGTGGCCGTCGGTCCGGGACGCCGACAGGGGAGAACGGGGGTGCGCTCGTGCGCATCGGCTTGCTTACCGAGGGTGGCTATCCGTACGCGTCCGGTGAGTCGCACGGGTGGTGCGACCGGCTCGTACGCGGGCTCACGAGCCATGAATTCGAGGTGTACGCCCTCAGTTGGGAGGCCCGGCAGGAGGCGTGGGTCCGGGGTGACCGGGGTGACCAGGGAAACCGGAATGGCCGGGGCGGCCGTAGGCAGGGTGCGGAGGGCGCCGCCGGTGAAACGCCGGGCCGCGTACGGCTGGTGCGGACCGCGCCCCTGTGGGGCGAACTGCCTGACGAACTCCGCTGCCGCCCCGAAGGACGCAGGGGGCGCGGAGCCGGGCGGCACGCCCGGAGGCGCTTCGCGGAGCACTTCGGCGACCTGGCGACCGCGTTCCGTACGGCCGGTGCCGGCCCGGGGGTGCGGGGCGCCGTGAACGCAGGCGCCGACCGTCCCGGGGGCGGAATCGGAGCGTACGGAACGGCCGGTAGGAGTGGTGGGGCCGATACGGGACCCGGCGGCGGTGGCGGAACCGCAGCCCGGGGCGCGGACGGAACCGGCGGCCCGGCCACGGGTGCGGCTCCGGATGCGTACCGAGGAGCGTATGAAGCAGAGCGTGGGACCGGAGCCGGGGCCGGAACCGGAGGCAGAACGGGGCACAGAACCGGGACCGGTGAGGCGGACCGTTTCGCCAGCGGTCTCTACGGGCTCGCCGAACTGGCCCGTACCTGCGGTGACCTGCCCGCCCTGCTCCGCTCCGAGCAGGCCGTACGCATCCTGGAGGCGGTCTGCCACGCACCCGGAGCGCTCCGCGCCGCCCACGGTGCGCAGGTCCGGGACCTGCTGTCCGTCACCGAACAGCTCGAACGGGCGCTGCGCCCCCTGTCGCTGGACTGGTACGGCGAGGACCCGGCCGCCGGCCTCGGCGGGGTGGACCTGTGCCATGCCACCTCCGGAGGCGCGGCGGCCCTGCCGGGACTCCTGACCAAACGCTTCTTCGGTACGCCGCTGCTGGTCACCGAATGCGGTGTACGGCTACGCGAGCACTACCTCGCCCGTGCCGCCTCACCCTTGAGCGCGCCCGTACGTGCCCTGCTGGCCGCCTTCCAGGGCGCGCTGGCCGCCGAGACATACGCCGGGGCGTCACTGATCACCCCGGGCAACACCCACGTACGGCGCTGGCAGGAGCGGTGCGGCGCGGACCGCGCACGGCTGCGCACGGTCTATCCGGGCATGGACGCGAGCCCTTTCACGGCGGTGCCCGACGCCGCGGCCGACGACTCCAAGACGCTGGTGTGGCTCGGTACCGTCGAGCCCGCCAAGGACCTGATCTCGCTGCTGCACGCCTTCGCGAAGATCCACGAGGCCGAGCCGCACGCCACGCTGCGGATCGTCGGCGCGGCCGGCCACGGCCCGCAGGCCACGGCCTACCTCGCGCACTGCCGCGCGCTGGCCGCCCAGCTCTTCCCGGACGAGGCCGCCGACGCCCTGACGGTCGGTGAGAACCCGGTGTCCTTCGAGGAGATCGGCAGCCCGGACGCGCCGTGTCCGCAGGACGCGTACGCCGCCGGGGCGGTGGTGGTGCTCTCCAGCACCGTCGAGGGCTTTCCGCGCTCCCTGGTGGAGGCGATGTTCTGCGGCCGGGCGACGGTGTCCACCGACGCCGGCGCGGTGTGCGAGATCATCGGCGGTACGGGACTGGTGGTGCCGCCCCGCAACCCGCGCGCGCTCGCCGACGCCTGTCTGGCCCTGCTGCGCGACCCCGAGCGGCGGGCCCGGCTGGGTGCGGCGGCGCGTGCCCGCGCACTCGAACTGTTCACCGCGGAGCAGAACATCGCGGCATTTAGCAGCATTTACCTGGAACTGATCTCGCATGCGCCGGGCCGACCGGCCGGCCGCCCGGTCCGGGACGCGGACGGCGTACCGCGGCTCTTCGCCCGGCCCGCCGAGTCCCATGTCCCGGGCCGATGGGCGGGCGGGCGCGGCGGCGGCCGGGCGGCGGCTCCCTCCGGACGCGCCCCGAAGTGGGCGGACACCGGACCGGACGGCCCCGTTGCCAACTCCGTTTCGGACTCCGTCCCGGGTCCCGGTCCTGGTCCCGGCCTCGTCCCGGGCCCTGGTCCCGGCCCTGGTTCCGGTCCCGGTCTCGGCCCCGGTCTCGTCCCGGGGGCCGGCCCTGTTTCCTTCCCGGCTGACACCTCCACCCCCCCCACCACCACCACCGCGTCCGCCGCCGCTTCTGCCTGGGAAGCGGCGGCCACGCAGGGGCCGGTGACCGTTCACGGACCCGCGTGCGCGCCCGGTACCGGTGATCAGGGAGAGGGGCAGGGCCATGACCGGACCTGAAACGGGAGCCGGGGCGGACGACCCCCGGACGCGTACGGACTCCGTGGCCCGTACGGACTCCGGGGCACGTCCGTACTCCGTGGCCCGTACGGACTCCGCGACGCCTGCCGACTCCGCCGGGCGGACCGGCCTGCGCGCTCCCCGGCGCGGCCCCGCCGACCCGGTGCGGGCGCTGATGCACCAGCACCGGGTGCTGTGTGAGCGGGCCGTCGACCCGTTGGAGATCGCGGCCGGACTGGAGGCCCACGGCGTCACCGACCGCACGGCTGCCCGCTATCGCCACCGCGACGTCTTCTCGCTGGCCGAGGAGCTGTACGCCCGGGTGCCGCGCGCCGAGCAGCCGGCCGTGGCGGCGACAGAGCGGCAGAAGGGGCAGGAGGGACCGGAAGAGGCACAGGGGCTGGAGGAGTCAGAGAGGCCAGAAGGATCAGAGGGGTTGGAGAGGCCACAGAGGCAGGGCAGCGGCTACGGCCCCGCTCCCTTCGGGCCCGCCGGCCGCCCCGGGCCCGTCCGTGGCTCCGTACGCCTGCGAGGCACGCTGCAACTGCTCCCCGGCGCGGTGTGCGCCGCGACCGCCGCCGCGCTCGCCTCCGTCCGCCCGGAGAGCGCCCTCTCGGCTCCCTGGGCCCGCCCCGCGGTAGCGGTCACCGGTGCCCTGCTCGTCGCCCTCGCGCTGCGGCTGAGCCTCGGGCTCGGTCCGCTGCGCGCGCGGCACCGGCCGGCCGCCACGACCGGCCTGTGGACCTGCTGGCTGCTCGCCTACCTGCTCTCCGGCGACCGGCTGCTCGTCCGGCTCACGGTGTACGGGCCGGATGCCGCCCCGTACGACCCGTGGCGGTTCCCGTACGCCACCGTCATCGCGCTGGCCTGCGCGGTGGCGCCGGCGGCCGGATGCGCGCGGTGGTTCGCGGTGCGCGCCCGGCGCGGGCTGGCGCGCAGCAGGGGGCTGGGGGAGTTCGCGGGCCGGGTCCGGCCGCTTCTGCTGAGCGCGACCGCGCTGTTCCTGGGGGCGCTGCTCGCGCTGCTCATCGCCGCCGACGCGGCCCTCGGCGGCGCCGGGACAGGGGCGGTGGCCGCAGCCGCGGCCCTGGGCACGCTGCTCTTCCTCGCCCGGCTGCTCGCCGTGCACGGCTTCCGTACGGCGGCGGTGGCCGGCCCGGCCGCCGCCTGTGCCGTGGAGGCCGCAGCCCTGGCCGCGCCGCTGGCGGGCCGGCTGCCGGGCCTGGGCGCGGCCGGGACGCCGGTGGCGTCGGCGGTGTCGGCGTGCGGCCCGGCCGTCGTTGCGGCCACGGCCTGCGGGACCGCCGCACTCGGCCTGCTGCTGTACGGGCTGCGCGTCCTGGCCGGCGCCTCGGCCCACGCCCCCGACCGCGGTGCCGGAGCCGGGGCCGCGGGCGCCGGGGGCGGCCCGAAGGCGCGGCGACCATGACCGAACGCCGACCACCCCGTTCGAGCACCCGCCCGTACGCGAGCATCCGCCCCTACGCGAGCACATGCCCGTACCCGAGCACCCGCCCGTACGCGAACGCACGCCCACACCCGGGCGAACGCCACCCCGAAAGAACGGCCGCCGCCTCCAGGCACACCCAGAGGCGGCCCGCCACCCCCATACCGGCCCCGACGCGGACGCCTACCGCGCCGTCGGGACCGCACCACGTCATCCACCCCTCCTGAGGAGCACGACACATGAACGTCCACCCCACCGCACACCACCACCGGCACCGGGGAGTCGCACGATGAGGGTGCTGCTCATCGGTGCCAACGGGTACCTCGGCCGCTACGTCGCCGACCGCCTGCTCGCCGACCCCGCCGTCCAGCTCACCGCTCTCGGGCGCGGCGACGACGCCGACGTACGCTTCGACCTGGCCACCGGCAGTCCCGGCGCGCTGACCCGCTTCCTGGACGCCGTCCACCCCGGCGTGGTCATCAACTGCGCGGGCACCACCCGCGGCGGCGCCCGCGACCTGACCCGGCACAACACCGTCGCGGTCGCCACGATCTGCGAGTCGCTGCGCCGCAGCGGCTGCGGGGCCCGCCTGGTGCACCTGGGCTGCTCGGCCGAGTACGGGCCCTCGCAGCCCGGCTCCTCGACCGCCGAGGACGCGGTGCCGCGCCCCGGAGGGCCGTACGGGGTCAGCAAGCTCGCCGCCACCGAACTGGTGCTTGGCTCCGGGCTGGACGCCGTCGTGCTGCGGGTCTTCTCCCCGGTGGGCCCCGGCACTCCCGCGGGCTCGCCGCTGGGTCGGCTCGCCGAGGCGATGCGCCGCGCGATGCAGTCCGGTGACACGGAGCTGAGGCTTGGCGGGCTCGGCGTGCAGCGCGACTTCGTGGACGTACGGGACGTGGCGCGGGCCGTGCACGCGGCCTCGCTGTCCGCCGCACAAGGGGTGGTCAACATCGGTACGGGCCGTGCCGTACGGCTGCGCGAGGCCGCCGCCGTCCTGGCCAGGGTCGCCGGGTTCGGCGGCGCGCTGCACGAGCCGGACGGGGCGCCCGGCCACCCGCGGCCGGCCACGGTGCCCGTCCGGGCATCCCCGCGCCGTCCGCTGAACACCCGGGGGGCCCGCCGACGTACCCCTATCCGGACGGCTGCGGCACCTGGCAGCAGGCGGACGTGCGCACCGCGCGCGACCGGCTGGGCTGGCGCCCGCGGATCGGCCTGGAGGAGTCCCTCGCCGACATCTGGATGGAGGCCGCATGTCGTATCTGACCACCCCCGCCGGTCCCGCACCCGCCGCGACCGGCACGGGGCCGCTCGGCATCGGCGCCCCGGGCTTCGCCCACCCGCTGCTCGCCCCCACCGAATGGGCCGAACTGCTGCGCCTGGCGAGAGGGTTGACCCAGGATCGGGGAGCGGCAGGAGGTGCCCCCAGGGGAGCGGCCGGGAGAGCCCCCAGGGGGGCCGCCGGGGCGCCGGTGGCCGGCGGGACGGCCGGGGAGAGCCCTCCGGGTGTCCTGCCGCCGCTGCACTGGGCCGTGCTGAACGTGGCGCGCGGCCCCGGCTCCCGGCCCGATCCGTACTGCCTGCCCGCCGCGGCCCAGTTGCGGGACGCCGGCGTCCGACTGCTGGGCCACCTCGACGTACGGCACGGCAGCCGCCCCTTGGGCGAGCTGACCGACGACGCCCGCCGCTTCCTGGAGTGGTACAAGGCCGACGGCTTCTGGCTGGACCGCTGTCCCACGGACCGGACGGGGGTGTCCGGAATGCGGAGGCTGTCCGAGGTGCTGCGGGCGCTGACGGACGGCGGGTACCTCGTCGGTGACCACGGCGTCCCACCGCATCCGGACTACGTCACCACCGCCGACCAACTGGTCACCTTCCGCGGCCCCTGGAGCGCCTACCGCCGGTCGCGGGCCCCGGAATGGACGGCCGGGCACCCCCCTGAGCGCTTCTGCCACCTCGTGCACGGCCTGCCGCGCGCACACCTGGAAGAGGCCCTGGACATCGCCCGCGAGCAGCGCGCCGGAACGGTCTGCTTCACCGACCGGACGGACCGGGAGGGCGACGCCTGGGAGTCGCTGCCCGGCCACTGGGACGCCTTTGTCTCGCACATCGGACCGGGTGTCTCGGAATGAAGAAGGGCGTGGCAGTGTTACGGGAGAACGGCGTCCCCCTTCCCGGCTCCGGCCGGGCGGGTGAGGGCGCCACCGAGATATCGGCCAACCCTTGTTGAGGTCTTCCGTGTCGCTGCCACCCCTGGTCGAGCCGGCCTCCGAGCTCACCGTCGACGAGGTCCGCAGGTACTCCCGCCACCTGATCATCCCGGACGTCGGGATGGACGGGCAGAAGCGGCTGAAGAACGCCAAGGTGCTGTGCGTCGGCGCCGGCGGCCTGGGGTCGCCCGCGCTGATGTACCTGGCCGCGGCCGGTGTCGGCACGCTGGGCATCGTGGAGTTCGACGAGGTCGACGAGTCGAACCTGCAGCGCCAGATCATCCACAGCCAGGCGGACATCGGGCGCTCCAAGGCCGCCTCCGCGCGGGACACCGTCCTGGGCATCAACCCGTACGTCACGGTCAATCTGCACGAAGAGCGGCTGGACTCCACGAACGTCATGGAGATCTTCGCGCAGTACGACCTGATCGTGGACGGTACGGACAACTTCGCCACCCGCTACCTGGTCAACGACGCCTGCGTGCTGCTGGGCAAGCCGTACGTATGGGGTTCGATCTACCGCTTCGACGGCCAGGCGTCGGTGTTCTGGTCCGAGCACGGGCCCTGCTACCGCTGCCTGTACCCCGAGCCCCCGCCGCCGGGCATGGTCCCCTCCTGCGCGGAGGGCGGCGTCCTCGGCGTGCTGTGCGCGTCCATCGGCTCCATCCAGGTCAACGAGGCGATCAAGCTGCTGGCCGGCATCGGCGACCCGCTCGTCGGCCGCCTGATGATCCACGACGCGCTGGAGATGACGTACCGCCAGGTCAAGGTGCGCAAGGACCCGGACTGCGCGGTCTGCGGCGAGAACCCGACCGTCACCGAACTCATCGACTACGAGGCGTTCTGCGGCGTGGTCTCCGAGGAGGCCCAGGAGGCGGCGGCGGGCTCCACGATCACTCCCCAGCAGCTCAAGGAGTGGATCGACGCGGACGAGAAGATCGAGATCATCGACGTCCGTGAGCCCAACGAGTACGAGATCGTCTCGATCCCCGGCGCCAGGCTGATCCCCAAGAACGAGTTCCTGATGGGCAACGCCCTCCAGGACCTGCCGCAGGACCGGAAGATCGTCCTGCACTGCAAGACGGGGGTCCGCTCGGCCGAGGTGCTGGCGGTCCTGAAGTCCGCGGGCTTCGCCGACGCGGTGCACGTCGGCGGCGGCGTCATCGGCTGGGTCAACACGGTCGAGCCGCACAAGCCGGTGTACTGACATACCGGTGTACTGACATAGCAGCCCAGGGCGTCCCGGGTACGCGAAGGGCCCGCTCACCGACACCGGCGAGCGGGCCCTTCGCGTACCCGGGACGGGCTCGGCGCCCGTACGTCAGACGGCGCCCTTGCGCGTCAGATGGGTGAAGGCCAGCCAGCCCGGCAGCACCGGCAGCCAGAAGGTCATCAGCCGGAAGAGCAGCACCGAGGACAGGGCCATGTCGCTGCCCAGCCCGGCCGCCGTCAGGCCCAGCGTCAGCGTGGCCTCCACCGCGCCCACCCCGCCCGGCGTCGGCGCCGCCGACCCCAGCGCGTTGCCCGCCAGGAAGACGACCGCGATGCTCGCGTAGCTGATCTCGTCGCTGCCGCCGAACGCCCGGATCGAGGCGTCCAGGCACATCACGTTCGCCACCGTCAGCATCAGCATGCCGCCGATGCCGGTGACCAGCTTCTGCGGGCGCTGGAGGATGTCCAGCATGCGCGGTACGACGCCGGCGAACAGGGACCGTACGCGGGTGACGACGAACTTGCGCAGTGTGGGGATCGCCGTGACGACCAGGACCAGTACGGCGGCGGTCAGCAGGCCCGCGATGACCGTACGGGACGGCGAGAGCGAGGGCGTGCGCTCGGTGCCCGTCAGATAGCCGAAGGTCAGCAGCAGCAGGACGTGTGCACCCAGACCGAAGAGCTGGGAGGCGCCGACACTGGCCACCGCCAGGCCCGGCCGGATGCCCGACCGCTGCAGGAAGCGGGTGTTGAGCGCGACACCGCCCACCGCCGCGGGCGCGACGAGCTTGACGAAGTTGCCGGCGATCTGCGCCAGCACCGTCCGCAGGAAGGACACCTTCTCCGGCACGAATCCCAGCAGGCTCAGCGCCGCCGCGATGTAGGTGAGCGCGGAGAACAGCAGCGCGGCCGTCACCCAGCCCCACTGCGCCTCGCCGATGACCTTGTCCAGCTTGACGTGGGTGAGCTGGGAGAGCAGGAAGTACGCGGCGAAGGCACCGGCGATCCAACTGATCAGGATGCGCGGGCTGATCCGCTCCAGACGGGCCGGCTCCACCGGGGCCGTCGGACGGATCAGCAGCACCTGCCGACGGATCTGCGAGAGCAGGTCCTCCTCGCGGGCCTCCTCCATCGCCTCCTCCAGCGCCCGCTTCTCGGCGTTGCGCTCGGCGCGCTGTGCCTTGCGGCTGCCCGCCGGGTCGGCGGAGGCGCCGACGGCGGTCTGCGCCTGGGGCCCGCCCGCCTGCGCGGCGGCCCGGGCGGCGGCCTGCGCGGCATCGGCCTTGAGGTCCTTGGCGTGCCGCGAGGCTTCCAGCACCGCCTCGCGTTCCCGCTTGGCGCGCTCGCGGGCCAGTTGGCGCAGGGTCGCGCGGGTGGTGCGGCTGAGCGCGATGGGCTGGAGCAGCGGAAGGCTGTCGGCGACCAGGTCCGGGCCGAGTACCGCGACGGCCGCGGCCACCGCGCGCTCCGCGCCGACCCGCAGACCGAACGTGGTCAGCAACTGTGCGATGTCCATACGGAGAACGAGGTCGCCCGCCGCGATCTCGCCGCCCCGCAGATCCGTCAGGAAGATCTTGCCGGAACGATCCACCAGCAGCGCGTCCCCGACCAGCCGGCGGTGCGCGATACGCCGCGACTGCAGCGCGGCGACCTGCCGCCAGGCGCTGTGCATCAGCCCGTCGGTGATCTCCCGGTCCGTCAGCGCGTCCAGGGCCCGGCCGCCGATGTGCTCGTACACCAGCATCACGGCGTCCGGGCCGAGTTCGGAGGTGGCGATCAGCTTGGGGGCGTTGGCGCCGGCCGCGATGGCCGCGTACGCCAGCAGCGCCTCCTGCTCCAGGGCCTGGCGCAGCGACTGGAGGCTGCGGCGCTGGTTGATGCCGCGCAGCGACAGCCGGCGCCAGACGCGGTAGAAGAAGCCCTGTGCCTGCTGCTCGCGGTCCACGACGGTGACGTCGATCGGCGGGCCGTCCTCCAGCGTGACGATGTAGCGGCGCCCGCGGTCCGCGTGCTCCGGGTGCTCGGGGTGGCTGGAGATGTCCTCCGCGCGCAGCGCGCTGACCGGTTTGAAGCCCACCCGTCGCAGCCCGGCGAGGAGGTGCTGGCCGGTGGGGCGGACATTGGGGGAGCCGACGGTGTAGAGCGTGCCGAAGGCGACGGTCCAGCCGATCAGTACGGTCGTGACGATGGAGAACGGAGTGGTGTAGCGGCCGACGAGGACCGCGAAGGCGTCCAGCAGCAGCACGCACCACATCGCCACCCGCCAGCGCGGGCGCCGGGACATGCCGACAGCCGTCATATAGGCGATGACCGGCGCGAGATAGCTGTGCACCGGAGTGGTGTAGGCGCCGTTGTCCAGCGGCTGGGTGAGCGCGTCGCGGATGGACTCCGGCGCCGCCTCGGCCACCCACAGATCGGTGGCGAGCGAGACGCCGTGGGCGAGCACGGCGGCCAGCACCCCGTCCGCGATGCGCAGCCCGTCCCGTTTGATCAGCCGCTCCACGGCGAAGGCCACCGGCACGATGAGCACGGCGATGCTGGAGGCCAGACCGGCGAAGTTGATCAGCAGCTCCGGGGCCTGACCGGCGCCCTTGCCGATGTCGTTCTCCAGGCCCTGGGTCGTGCCGTGGGCGAAGTTGGCCAGCGCCAGGACCAGGGCGATGCCGACGATGCCGAGCAGCAGGCGCAGGAGGTCGGAGGGGCGGTGGACGCGGGCGGAGAGCAGGGGCTCGTCGCCCGAGACCTGGTCGACGTGGAACTCGCTGCCTACGCAGTCGCCGACCGGTCCGGCCTTTGTGCCGGCCTTCGTTCCGGCCTTCGTTGCAGCCTTGTCTGTTTTGCTGGCCTTGTTGGCTTTGTCGGCATTGTCAGCCTTATCGGCCTTATCGGCCTTGCTGGGCCTCTCGGTTTGATCCAGCTTTTCGGGCTTCTTGCCCGGCTTCTCCGGTTCTTCTGGCTCTTCTGACTCTTCCGGCTTTCCTGCCCTTACGGGCTCCGCGGGCTGCTCAAGTCTCCCGGGCCGCTTCGGCCTCCCGGACTCGTCGGCTCGTTCGGCCTTGTCGATCGTGCTCGCCTTTTCCGTCTCGGAAGCCTTCGACGACTTCCCCCGTTGCTTCCCGTGCTGCTCGTCGTGCTCCCCGTGTTCCCCGTGGTCTTTCCGCGGCCGTTCGGCGTCGGTGGCGAAGGCCGGGGCGGGGGCGTCGCGGGACAGCGCGTCAGGGGTGCCTGCCTCTCGTCGAGGCACCGCACCCTGCTGCTCGGCCGTCTCTTCTTGATCGCGTATCACCAGTCACCGCCCGGAAGATGGTGGCACGGCCGCGCGGCGGAGGGGGGCATCAGGGTGCATTTCGCAGGAACGGGAACCGGAAGGTGCGCCACCGCGTTCATTCCTGCACACAACGTCACCGTGTCCGCCGTGGGCATGGGGCGTTGTCGGTGGGGTGCGGCAAGATGGACCGAATGAGTGGCAGCGGGCAGGGCGCACAGAACGGGCCGGGTGAGGCCGGCGAGCTTCCCGAGTACGCGGACCGGGTGCTCGCCGTCGTCGAGCTGATCCCGCCGGGCCGGGTCATGACGTACGGAGACATCGCCGAGTGGCTGGGGGAGGGCGGCCCGCGCCAGGTGGGGCGGGTGCTGGCCCTGTACGGCGGCGCGGTCCCGTGGTGGCGCGTGGTGCGGGCGGACGGCACGCTGCTGCCGGGCAGTGAGCTGCGGGCGCTGGCGCACTACAGGGAAGAGGGCACGCCCCTCAAAGAGGCACCCCGCTCCGCCGAGGATCACATACCGCGGCTGGCCATGGCGGCGGCGCGGTGGGACGGCGGCGGGGAGCCGGGGCCGGGGGCCGGCGCGGACCCGCAAGGGGAATGCCAGGAATGTGACGAGCGCCTCCCGCGCCCCGGCGGACCGGCCGGCGGCCACCGCGGCGAGGGCCGGCCCGGTGGGGGTGAACCCCGGCGTGACCTGGGCGGTTCCCCATGTGACCCGGGCGGTTCCGGGCGCGGCCGGGCCGGTGCGCGGCGCGGGGGCGCGGGCCGCGGCGGCGGGCCGGTCCGGGGCAGCGGCGGCGAAGCTCCTCACATCTGACAGCATCCGTCGTACGGTCGTGGGACGCGCTGCGGCTCGTGTGCCACCTGGCGTAGCGTCGGCCCCGGCCCGCACCCGTCGCGGCACGGACACCTCCCGTGCCGCGGGCACCTCCCGTGCCGCGGACCGTGCCCTGCCCCGTACGGCGCTGCTCCGTACGGCGGTCTGCTCCCCGTCCCGCATCACAACCAGTACCTCCCCCAGGACCGGCGATCCACGTGAGTTCCTCCTTCTCGGCCGCCCCGTCCGCGCGGCCCCGCCGGCAGGCGGCGCGGCGGGACGCCTCCGGCGGCGGCGCGTACCGACTGGTACGTACCCCGCCGGGACCGGTGGTTCCTCCTGCTTTGGACGCGGGCCAGCGTGCCGTGGTTGAGCACGGCGACGGGCCGCTGCTCGTCCTGGCCGGCCCGGGCACGGGCAAGACCACGACGCTGGTGGAGTCGGTGGCACGGCGCGTGGAGGCCGGCGCGGACCCCGAGCGCATCCTCGTACTGACCTTCAGCCGCAAGGCCGCCGTCGAACTGCGCGACCGCATGGCCGCCCGCCTGAGCCGCCCCGACGGGCCGGCCACGGGCCCCGAGGCGCGAGCCGCAGACACCGAGGCGCAGGGCGCAGACCCCGAGGTGCGGGCCGCAGGCCGCGAGGCGCAGGGCACCGGCCCCGGGCCGCGGGGAACGCGCCGCCGACGGGCCGGCGCGCCCCAGGCCACCACCTTCCACTCGTACTGCTACGCGCTCGTACGGGCCCACCAGGACGCCGAGCTCTTCGCGGACCCGCTGCGCCTGCTGTCCGGCCCCGAGCAGGACCTCGTCGTACGGGAACTCCTCGAAGGGCAGGCCGCGCTGGCTGGCGCCGGCCGGGCCCAGGTGACCTGGCCGGACGACCTGCGCGCCTGCCTGACCACCCGCGGCTTCGCCGACGAGGTGCGCGCGGTCCTGGCGCGCAGCCGCGAACTGGGCCTGGGCCCCGACGCGCTGGCCGCCTTCGCGCGGCGTACCGGGCGGCCCGACTGGTCGGCCGCGGCCGGCTTCCTCGCCGAATACCTGGACGTCCTGGACGCGCAGGGGGTGCTGGACTACGCCGAGCTGGTGCACCGGGCGGTGCTGCTGGCCGAGCGGGCCGAGGTCGCGGCGGAGCTGGCGGGGAAGTACGACGCGATCTTCGTCGACGAGTACCAGGACACCGACGTGGCGCAGGTGCGACTGCTGCGGGCGCTGGCGGGCGGCGGCCGTACCCTCGTCGCCTTCGGGGACCCCGACCAGTCGATCTACGCCTTCCGCGGTGCCGACGTCAACGGCATCCTGGAGTTCCCCCGGATGTTCCCGCGCGCGGACGGCTCCCCGGCGCCGGTGGCGGTCCTGCGCACCTGCCGCCGCTCGTCGGCGGCCGTGCTGGCGGCGACCCGGCTGCTGACCCACCGCATGCCGCTGACCCGCCTGCCGGCACAGAAGGTACGGGCCCACCGCGAGCTGGCGCCCGTACGGGACGGCGGCCGGGTCGAGGTCTACACGTACCCGACCCCCGGCGCGGAGCTGGAGAACATCGCGGACCTGCTGCGGCGGGCACACCTGGAGGACGGTGTGCCGTGGCGCGAGATGGCCGTCCTCGTACGCGCCGGGGGGCGCTCGATCCCCGGCGTGCGCCGGGCGCTCACCTCCGCCGGCGTACCCCTGGACATCGACGGCGACGACCTCCCGCTGCGCCACGAGCCGGCGGTCGGGCCGCTGCTCACCGCGCTGCGCGCCGCCGCGACGGCCGCACTGGGCGATGTGGTGGGGCGCGAGGCGCGGGCGCACGGCGCGTCCGACGCTCCGACCGCGCCTGCCGTTCCGGCCGCGCCTGACCTTCCGGCCGCTCCCGCCGACGCGTTTGCCGATGCGCCTGCTTCTGACGCTCCGGCTGCCCCCGCCGCCCCGGCCGACTGGCTCGGGCCTGAGACCGCCGTCGAACTGCTCTCCTCGCCGCTCGGCGGCATGGACTCCGCCGACCTGCGGCGCCTGGGCCGGGCGCTGCGCGAGGAGGAGCGGGCCGCCGGACAGGCGGTGCCCCGGCCCTCCGACGAGCTGATCGCCCGGGCGCTGGCCGAACCGCAGCGTCTGGTGGCGCACGATCCGGCGTACGCGCGGGGCGCACAGCGCCTGGGTCTGCTGCTGCGCAAGGCCCGCGAGCTGCTGGCCGGCGGCGGCACCGCCGAGCAGGCCCTGTGGGAACTGTGGAACGGCACGCCCTGGCCGCAGCGCCTGGAGCGGGCCGCCCGACGCGGCGGCGCCGCGGGCCGCAACGCCGACCGCGACCTGGACGCGGTGGTCGCCCTCTTCGAGACCGCCGCCCGCGCCGAGGAGCGTACGGGCGGGCGCGGCGCGCTGAACTTCCTGGAGGAGCTGGACGCCCAGGACATCGCCGCCGACACCCTCACGCGCCGTGCAGTGCGCCCCGATGCCGTACGACTGATGACCGCCCACCGCTCCAAGGGCCTGGAATGGCGGCTCGTGGTGGTGGCCGGCGTACAGGAAGGGCTCTGGCCCGACCTGCGGCGCCGCGGCTCCCTCCTGGAGGCGGACCGGATCGGACGGGACGGGCTGGCCGAGCCGCTGTCGCCCGGGGCGCTGCTCTCCGAGGAGCGCCGGCTGTTCTATGTGGCCGCCACCCGGGCCCGTGAGCGGCTGGTGGTCACCGCGGTCAAGGCGGCGGCGGACGACGGTGACCAGCCCTCCCGCTTCCTGTCGGAGCTGGGTGTCGAACCGCGGGACGTCACGGGCCGGCCGCGCCGTCCGCTGTCGGTGGCCGCGCTCGTCGCCGAGCTGCGCGCCACCACCGTCGACCCGGCCGCCTCCCCGGCGCTGCGCGAGGCCGCGGCGCTGCGGCTGGCCAGGCTGGCGGCGCTGCGGGACGACGAGGGCCGGCCGCTGGTCCCGGCCGCCCACCCCAGCCAGTGGTGGGGGCTGCACGAGCCGACGCACAGCGCCGTCCCACTGCGTGACCGGGACCGGCCCGTGGTCCTCTCGGGCAGCGCGCTGGACCAGCTAGCCAACACCTGCTCCCTCCAGTGGTTCCTGGGGCGCGAGGTGAAGGCGGACGCGCCCTCGACCGCCGCCCAGGGCTTCGGCAACGTCATCCATGTCCTCGCCGACGAGGTCGCCTCCGGCCGTACGCCGGCCGACCTGTCCGTCCTGATGGAGCGCCTGGACTCCGTATGGGACGCGCTCGCCTTCGACGCCCCCTGGAAGTCCCGGCAGGAAAAGGACAGCGCGCGGGCGGCCCTGGAACGCTTCCTGCGCTGGCACGTACTGGAGCGCGAGGCGTACGGCCGGACCACCGTCGCCACCGAGCACGGCTTCGACGTCACCTTGGAGGCGGGCGAGTACGCGGTCCGCATCCGGGGGAGCATGGACCGCGTCGAGGCGGACGCGCAGGGGCGCGCCTACGTGGTCGACTTCAAGACCGGCAAGCAGAAGCCGACCGGCCCGCAGGTCGCCCGGCACCCGCAGCTCGCCGTCTACCAACTGGCGGTGGCCGAGGGCGCGGTCGACGACGCCTTCGGGGGCGCAGGCCCGAGCCGGGGGGCGCGGAACTCGTCCATCTGCGCCTGGGCGCTCCTCAGAAGGAGGGCGGCGACGCGCTGCCCGCCGTGCAGGCACAGCAGCCGCTGGAAGCGGCGTCCCAGGGGCCGGGGCACGGCGAGGGCTGGGTGGGTGAACTGCTCGCCACCGCGGCGGGGCGGGTCCTCGAAGAGCGCTTCACCCCCACCGCCGGGCAGCACTGCACCCACTGCGCTTTCCGCAACGCCTGCTCGGCGCTCCCGGAGGGCCGGCAGATCGTCGAGTGATCCCTCGATTCCTCGATCTCTCGGTCCTTTGGTTCCTCCGGTCCTTATGACCGCGACCGAGGTGCGACTTTTATCACCCTTGTCCGGGGTCTGTGACGGAGCCGGACCCGCGCCCGGCCCCCGTACCGCCGCGGCCGGAAGACGCCGTCCCGGCACCGTGCCGGGGGTCGTCCCCGGCCGTTTTCCGGGCGATGTCAGTGCGGCCCGCTACCGTCTCTGATGTGTCAGCTCGCATCACCGACCCCGAGCAGCTCAAAGAGCTCCTCGGTATCCCGTTCACCACGGAGCAGACGGCCTGCATCACGGCGCCGCCCGCCCCGCAGGTCATCGTGGCCGGGGCCGGCTCGGGCAAGACGACCGTCATGGCCGCGCGGGTGGTGTGGCTGGTGGGTACCGGCCAGGTCGCGCCCGAGCAGGTCCTGGGCCTGACGTTCACGAACAAGGCGGCGGGCGAGCTGGCGGAGCGCGTACGGAAGGCGCTGGCCGCCGCGGGGATCACCGACCCCGGCGGGGCCTTCCCGGCGGCCCCCGGCCAGACCCCCACCGGTGAGAACGGCGGCTCCGGTGCGAGCACTGCCTCCGGTGCGAGCAGTGCCTTCGGGCCGAGTAGTGCCTTTGGTCCGAGCGCTGCCTTCGGTGAGGACGGCGTCCCCGGGGAGCCGCGCATCTCCACGTACCACGCCTTCGCCGGGCAGCTCCTGAAGGACCACGGCCTGCGCATCGGCCTGGAACCCACCGCCCGTCTCCTCGCCGACGCCACCCGCTTCCAGCTCGCCGCGCGCGTCCTGCGCTCCGCCCCCGGCCCGTATCCGGCGCTGACCAAGTCCCTGCCCGCCCTCGTGGAGGACCTCCTCGCCCTGGACGGCGAACTGTCCGAGCACCTCGTGGAGCCCGCCCGCCTGCACGAGTACGACACGGAGCTGCTCACCGCCCTGGAGGGCGCCAAGCTCACCAACGCCGACCTGCGCAAGGTCCCCGACACCGCCCGCGCCCGCCTGGAGCTCCTGGACCTGGTCACCGCCTACCGCGGCGAGAAGCGCCGCCGTGACCTGCTCGACTTCGGCGACCAGATCGCCCTGTCGGCGGCGCTCGCCACCACCCGCCCCGAGGTGGGCCGGATCCTGCGCGAGGAGTTCAAGGTCGTCCTGCTGGACGAGTACCAGGACACCTCCGTGGCCCAGCGGATCCTGCTGTCCGCCCTCTTCGGCAAGGGGTCCCCCTGGACACAGACCTCGGGGCAGGCACGGGCCACGCCGTCACCGCCGTCGGCGACCCCTGCCAGGCCATCTACGGCTGGCGCGGCGCCTCCGTCGCCAACCTGGACGACTTCCCCGAGCACTTCCCCTTCAAGGACGGCAGCCCGGCCCGGCGCTTCGCGCTCAGCGAGAACCGCCGCAGCGGCGGCCGGCTGCTGGACCTGGCCAACGGGCTCGCCGCACCGCTGCGCCGGATGCACCAGGGCGTCCAGGCCCTGCGCCCGGCGCCCGGCGCGGAGCGCGACGGCATGGTGCGCTGCGCCCTGCTGCCCACCCACGCCGAGGAGCTGACCTGGCTCGCCGACTCCCTCGCCCATCTGGTGCGTACGGGCACCGCTCCGGGCGAGATCGCGGTCCTGTGCCGCAGCGCCGGCGACTTCGCCCGCATCCAGGGTGAGCTGGTGGCCCGGGACGTCCCCGTCGAGGTCGTGGGCCTGTCCGGGCTGCTGCACCTCCCCGAGATCGCCGACCTCGTCGCGGTGTGCGAGGTGCTTCAGGACCCACGGCCAACGCCGCCCTCGTACGGCTGCTGATCGGCCCGCGCTGGCGCATCGGCCCGCGCGACCTGGCTCTCCTGGGGCGCCGGGCGCGTACCCTCGTCCACCGCCCCGGACAGTCCGAGGACCCCGGGCAGCGGCTGGCCGAGGCCGTGGAGGGCGTCGACCCGGCCGAGACGATCTCGCTCGCCGACGCGCTCGACACGTTCCTGGAGGCGGACGGCCGGTCCGATGACGGGCTGCCGTTCTCGGCCGAGGCTCGGGTCCGCTTCGCCCGCCTCGCCGCCGAACTGCGCGAGCTGCGCCGTTCGCTGGCCGACCCGCTCATGGACGTACTGCACCGCGTACTGGCCGTCACCGGCCTGGAGGTCGAACTGTCCGCCTCCCCGCACGCTCTGGCCGCCCGCCGCCGCGAGACCCTGGGCACCTTCCTCGACATCGCGGCCGGGTTCGCCGCCAAACAGGGCGGCGCGGCCCTGGACGGAGAGGCGACCCTGCTCGCCTTCCTGGGCTTCCTGCGCACGGCGGTCCAGTACGAAAAGGGCCTGGACAGCTCGCTCCCGGGCGACGGCAACACCGTCAAGGTGCTCACCGCCCACAAGTCCAAGGGCCTGGAGTGGGACGTCGTCGCGGTGCCCGGCCTGGTCGCCAAGCAGTTCCCCAGCGAGCAGGCCCGCGAGTCCTGGACCGCCCGGCCCAAGGTCCTGCCGCACGCCCTGCGCGGCGACGCCGCCACGCTCCCGGACGTCACCGACTGGGACAGCCGGGGCATGAAGTCCTTCAAGGAGGCGATGAAGGACCACCAGGAGACCGAGGAACTCCGCCTGGGGTACGTCACCTTCACCCGCCCGCGCTCCCTGCTGCTCGGCTCCGGCCACTGGTGGGGCCCCGACCAGAAGAAGCCGCGCGGCCCGTCCGTCTTCCTGGAGGCGCTGCGCGCGCACTGCGAGGCGGGGCACGGCGAGATCGAGGTGTGGGCCGACGCCCCGGAGGAGGGCGAGGAGAACCCGTCCCTGAAGGAGGCCACGGCGGAAAAGGAGTGGCCGCTTCCGCTGGACGCCGCGGCGCTGGCCCGCCGCCGCGCCGCCGCCGAGACGGTGCAGCGCCACCTGGACCGGATGACCGGCGGGGAAGCGGGCATGCCTGATACGTCCGGTGTGGCGCATGACGCACCGCATCCGGGCACGGGGAGGCCGGAGGCGCCGGCCTCCGCGTACGACCCGGAGTGGCCGCCGCCTCCTGAGGACGATCTGTTCGGAGACGGCCCGTATGAGGACGGCCTGTATGAGGCCGATCCGTTCGGGGACGGCCCATACGGCGAGGGTCCCTATGGGGATGGTCCCTATAAGGACGACCCCGATCCGTACGCGCACGAACGCGAACGCGAGCACGAACACGAGTACGCGGATGAAGCGAACGCGAATGCGAACGCGGAGGCGTACGCGGACGCGACGGCTGACCGGCAGGTCTTGCCGGCCCAGCGCCCCGCCCACCCCTCGGAGCAGGCCGTACCCCCGGCCCACCCCTCCGATCAGGCCGTACGGCCCACACCATCGCCCGAGCAGGACACCGGGCCGGAGCCCGCTCCCGGTCCCGAGCCCGAGCCCGCCGCGCTGCTTTCTGAGGAGCGCCGAACCGTCGGCTCCTGGGACCGCGACCTGGACGCGCTGGCCGGCGAACTGCGCCGGGCCCGTGCGACCGTCCAGGACGTGCCGCTGCCGCCCACGCTCAGCGCCTCGCAGTTGCTGCGGCTGGCCGACGACCCGGACGCCTTCGCGCGCGAACTGGCCCGGCCCATGCCGCGCCCGCCCCGGCCCGCCGCCCGCCGGGGCACCCGCTTCCACGCCTGGGTCGAGTCCCGCTTCGAGGAGCTGACCCTGCCCGTGCTCGGCCCGGACGAGCTGCCGGGCGGCGCGTACGGGGACGGCAACGGCATCGCGGACGAAAGCGAGCTGGAGGCGCTCAAGGAAGCCTTCGCCCGTACGCCGTACGCCCGCCGTACCCCTTACCGGATCGAGGTCCCCGTCCAGCTCACGTTGGCCGGCCGGGTGATCCGGGGCCGCATCGACGCCGTCTACAGGGAGGGCGGGCCCCAAGGGGACACGTACGAGATCATCGACTGGAAGACGCACCGGCAGCAGACCGCCGACCCCCTGCAACTGGCCGTGTACCGCCTGGCCTGGGCCGAGCAGCACGGCCTGCCGCTGTCCGCGGTCGGCGCGGCGTTCCTGTATGTGCGCACCGGCGAGGTCGTCCGCCCCGCGAGGCTGCCGGGGCGGGCCGAACTGGAACGCATCCTCCTCGGCGAGGGCGACGAGAACCTCGCCACGGCCACGGCCACGGCCACCGCCTCCGCCGACGACGGAAGCAGCGGCGACATCAGCGACGCCACCGGCATCAGCGACGCCACCGGCATCAGCGACGCCACCACCCATGACATCAGCCCCGCGACCGGCAACGGCATCGGCATCGGCGCCGGCGGTGAGACCGGCGACAGGTCACACCCCGGAGCCGGATAGGCTCGGACACATGAGCACCACCTCGGACAGCGCCGTCCGCGCGTACCTCGACGAACACCGCGCCGCCTTCCTCGACGACCTCGCCGAGTGGCTGCGCATCCCCTCCGTGTCGGCCGACCCCGGCCGCGCCGCGGACGTGCGCCGCAGCGCGGAATGGCTGGCCGGCAAGCTCTCCGCGACCGGCTTCCCGACCACCGAGATCTGGGAGACGCCGGGCGCCCCGGCGGTCTTCGCCGAGTGGCCCTCCGGCGATCCCGATGCGCCCACGGTCCTGGTCTACGGCCACCACGACGTGCAGCCCGCCGCCCGGGAGGACGGCTGGCACACCGACCCCTTCGAGCCGGAAACCATCGACGGGCGGCTGTACGCCCGGGGCGCCGCGGACGACAAGGGACAGGTCTTCTTCCACACCCTCGGGGTCCGCGCCCACCTGGCCGCGACCGGCCGCAGCGCCCCCGCCGTGAACCTCAAGCTCCTCATCGAGGGCGAGGAGGAGTCCGGCTCCCCCCACTTCCCGGCGCTGATCGCCGAGCGTGCCGAACGGCTCGCCTGTGACGCGGTGATCGTCTCCGACACCGGCATGTGGTCCAAGGACACCCCGACCGTCTGCACCGGCATGCGCGGCCTCATGGACTGCCAGATCGACCTGTACGGGCCGGACCAGGACATCCACTCCGGGTCCTTCGGCGGAGCGGTCCCCAACCCCGCCACCGAGGCCGCCCGCCTGGCCGCCGCCCTGCACGACGAAGACCGCCGGGTGGCGGTTCCCGGCTTCTACGACGGTGTCGTGGAGCTGACCGACCGCGAGCGGGCCCTCTTCGCCGAGCTGCCCTTCGACGAGTCCCGGTGGCTGCGCACCGCCCACTCCCACGCCGCGCTGGGCGAGGCGGGCCACACCACCCTGGAGCGCATCTGGGCCCGGCCCACCGCCGAGGTCAACGGCATCGGCGGCGGCTACCAGGGCCCCGGCGGCAAGACGATCGTGCCGTCGGCCGCACAGCTCAAGCTGTCCTTCCGCCTGGTGGCGGGCCAGGACGCGGACACCCTCCGCAAGGCCGTACAGGAGTGGGTCGCCGCCCGCCTCCCCGACGGCATCCGCCACGAGATCACCTTCTGGGGCGCCACCCGCCCCTGCCTGACGCCGCTGGACCACCCCGCGCTCCAGTCGGTCGTACGGGCCATGGGCCGGGCCTTCGGCAAGAAGATCCTCTTCACCCGCGAGGGCGGCTCGGGCCCGGCCGCCGACCTCCAGGACGTCCTTGGCGCACCGGTCCTCTTCCTCGGCATATCCATCCCCTCCGACGGCTGGCACGCGCCGAACGAGAAGGTGGAGCTGGACCTGCTGATGAAGGGCGTCGAGACCGCCGCGTATCTGTGGGGCGACCTGGCGGACAACTGGCGCAGCGCTTGACCCATGAGAACCGTAAGGCCCCGACGGCCCGCGCGCCGCACACCCGCGACTGCCGCACTCACGGCACCTCTGCGCCGCACACCCGGTGCGCCGACGTGCCCGTCCGGGGTCTTACCCAGCAATCACCCACGCCACAGGGGGAGTTGGAAACAGCAGTGACCACCTGGACCGACCACAGCGCCGACCGGCCGATCACCTTCAGCACGGCCAGCGGCATCGACCGGGCCGCCCACCACCGCCTGGACGAAGCGTGGCTCGCGGCGGCCTGGAGCCACCCGACGACGCGTGTCTTCGTGGTCTCCGGCGGTCAGGCGCTGATCGACGACACCCCCGACGGCCGCACCGAACTGATCATGACGCCGTCCTTCGAGGCGCCGCTGACCGAGGCGCACCGCTACTTCCTGGGCATGGACGAGGACGGCGTCCGCTACTTCGCCCTCCAGAAGGACGCGCTGCCGGGCCGCATGGACCAGTCCGCGCGCCCCGCCGGGCTGCGCGAGGCGGGCCTGCTGCTCTCCCCGCGGGACGCCGGGCTGCTCGTACACGCCGTCGCCCTGGAGAACTGGCAGCGGCTGCACCGTTTCTGCTCACGCTGCGGCGAGCGTACGGTCATCGCGGCGGCCGGCCACATCCGCCGCTGCCCGGCCTGCGGCGCCGAGCACTACCCGCGTACCGACCCGGCCGTGATCATGCTCGTCACGGACGAGGAGGACCGTGCCCTGCTGGGCCGCCAGGTGCACTGGCCCGAAGGCCGCTTCTCGACCCTGGCGGGCTTCGTGGAGCCGGGGGAGTCCATCGAACAGTCCGTGGCCCGCGAGGTCTTCGAGGAGGCCGGCGTGGTCGTCGGCGACGTCGAGTACGTCGCCAGCCAGCCCTGGCCCTTCCCTTCCAGTCTCATGCTGGGCTTCATGGCCCGCGCCACGTCCTCCGAGATCCGGGTGGACGGCGAGGAGATCGAAGAGGCCCGCTGGTTCTCCCGCGAGGACCTGAAGGCCGCCTTCGAATCCGGTGAGGTCCTCCCCCGTACGGCATCTCCATCGCCGCCCGCCTCATCGAACTCTGGTACGGCAAGCCCCTCCCGAGCCGCGACACGACCACCAAGCCGTAACCCCACCGGGTGGCAGCCGGGCCGGCCCCCAGCGCCCGGCAGCCGGACGGCCGGCGCGGCTCGGCGCGGCCCCATGGGCAGGACACCACGTACGACATCACCCACGCCCACCACACAGGCTTCCCGCAACGGCAAAGCCGACGGCAAAGCCGACGGCACAGCCGTTCAGCCGGCCGACCGGGCATTCCGAGCAGCCGGCACGAAAAGCGCCCCCGACCGCTGAGGTACGGGGGCTGCTTCCTGGGGCGGATCAGACCCCGAGCGCCTGCTTGACCTGGGCCAATGACGGGTTGGTCAGCGTCGAACCGTCCGGGAACAGGACGGTGGGTACGGTCTGGTTGCCGCCGTTCGCCTTTTCCACGAAGGCCGCCGACTCCGGGTCCTGCTCGATGTTGATCTCGGTGTAGGCGATGCCCTCGCGGTCCATCTGGCCCTTGAGCCGTCGGCAGTAGCCGCACCAGGTCGTGCTGTACATCGTCACCGTACCCGCCATGGGTCCTCGCGCTCCTTCACGTTCAGCGTCCTTGTGGTCATGGAACGCATACCCCCTCCATGTCATTCCCGCATTGGTACGACCGCGGGCCGGCGTCTGTGGACAACTTTCCCGGCTCCCCCACGCGACCTGGCAGCATGGCGGGGTGACAGCAGCAACGGACTCCTCTCTCTTCCCGCAGGTCCCTGCCTCCGCGGACGCGGTGCTCGACGGGCTCGACCCCGAGCAGCGCGAGGTGGCGACGGCCCTGCACGGTCCGGTGTGCGTACTGGCCGGAGCCGGGACCGGCAAGACCCGGGCGATCACCCACCGGATCGCCTACGGCGTACGGGCCGGCATCCTGCAGCCCGCCAGCGTGCTCGCCGTCACCTTCACCGCCCGCGCGGCCGGGGAGATGCGCGGGCGGCTGCGCCAGCTCGGGGCGGGCGGCGTCCAGGCGCGTACGTTCCACTCCGCCGCGCTGCGCCAGCTCCAGTACTTCTGGCCCAAGGCGGTGGGCGGCGAGCTGCCCCGCCTGCTGGAACGCAAGGTCCAGCTCGTCGCCGAGGCCGCCGCCCGCTGCCGCGTCCGCCTGGACCGCAACGAGCTGCGCGACGTCACCGGCGAGATCGAGTGGTCCAAGGTCACCCAGACCGTGCCCGCCGACTACCCGGCGGCCGTCGTCAAGGCCGGCCGCGAGGCCCCCGCGACCCGGCCGAGATCGGGCAGATCTACAGCACGTACGAACAGCTCAAGCGCGACCGCGGGACCATCGACTTCGAGGACGTGCTGCTGCTGACCGTCGGCGTCCTCCAGGACCGGCACGACATCGCCGAGCAGGTCCGCTCGCAGTACCAGCACTTCGTCGTGGACGAGTACCAGGACGTCAGCCCGCTCCAGCAGCGGCTGCTGGAACTGTGGCTCGGGGACCGCGACAACCTGTGCGTCGTCGGTGACGCCAGCCAGACGATCTACAGCTTCACCGGCGCCACCCCCGACCACCTGCTGAACTTCCGCACCCGCCACCCGGGCGCGACCGTCGTCAAGCTCGTCCGCGACTACCGCTCCACCCCACAGGTCGTCCACCTCGCCAACGGCCTCCTCGCCCAGGCCACCGGCCGCGCCGCCGAACACCGTCTGGAGCTGATCTCCCAGCGCCCGGCCGGACCCGAGCCGCTCTACACCGAATACGGTGATGAGCCCGCCGAGGCCGAGGGCGCCGCCCGCCGCATCCGGGACCTCATCGCCTCCGGGATCCCCGCCAGCGAGATCGCCGTCCTGTTCCGCATCAACGCGCAGTCCGAGGTCTACGAACAGGCGCTGGCCGACGCCGGCGTGCCCTACCAGCTCCGCGGCGCCGAGCGGTTCTTCGAGCGGCCCGAGGTGCGCGAGGCGGGCGTCGCGCTGCGCAGCGCCGCCCGCTTCGGCAGCAACGACTCGCTGCTCGACGACGCGGTGGACCTGCCCTCCCAGGTGCGCGCCGTGCTGAGCACCAAGGGCTGGACGAGCGAGCCGCCCGCCGGATCCGGCGCCGTACGGGACCGCTGGGAATCCCTGGCCGCGCTCGTCCGGCTCGCCGAGGACTTCGCCAAGGCCCGCCCCGACGCCACCCTCGCCGACCTGGTCGCCGAACTGGACGAGCGGGCAGGCGCCCAGCACGCACCGACGGTCGAGGGTGTGACGCTCGCCTCACTGCACGCCGCCAAGGGCCTGGAATGGGACGCCGTCTTCCTGGTCGGCCTCACCGAGGGCATGATGCCGATCACCTACGCCAAGACCGACGAGCAGGTGGAGGAGGAGCGCCGGCTCCTCTATGTGGGCGTCACCCGCGCCCGGCAGCACCTCAGCCTCTCCTGGTCGCTCTCGCGCTCTCCCGGGGGCAGGGCCTCCCGCCGCCCCAGCCGTTTCCTCAACGGCCTGCGGCCGGGCTCCGGGGCCGCGGGCCGCCGGACCGCGGGCGGGGCCGTGGGCGGCGGCATCGAGCGCGGCAGCGGCGCCGCCGCGGGGGAAGGCCGGCGTAAGCGGCGCGGTCCGGTCCGGTGCCGGGTCTGCGGCAGGACGCTGACCGACGCGGGCGAGATGAAGCTCATGCGCTGCGAGGACTGTCCCTCCGACCTGGACGAGGCGCTGTACGAGCGACTGCGCGACTGGCGGGCGGAGCAGGCACGGCAGCTCGGCCAGCCCGCGTACTGCGTCTTCACCGACAAGACACTGATGGCGATCGCCGAGACGGTGCCGGAAGACGAAGGGGAACTGGCGGGAATCCCCGGCGTGGGAGCCCGGAAACTCGGGAAATTCGGCGCCGACGTCCTCGCACTCTGCGCGGACCGGGAGCCCGGGCCGTCCGCCGGGGAGGACGCTTAGAGGACTCGTAGCAGGCCACAGGGGCGGGCCGCGGATTCCAGGATTCCGCCGAGCGCCTCCAAGGCCCTGAGAAAGTCACCGCGAAAATAGTTTGCGTGCGCGGAGCGCATCCCCATAGCCTGCGTAAGCACGGGAACAGCGGACCTTCCGGGTTCCGATGGTTCCGTGCTGTACTGAACAAGCTACGGGCCGGTTTTCCGGCCCCTGAGACGCCGAGAGGAGGCGAAGACCAATGATCAGCTCCATGAAGAACAAACTGGCCGGTTCGTCGGTCATCGCCACCTGCCCGCTCGGCTTCTCGCTCCTGGGGACCGGTCTGTCCGTCGCCGGTCGGCTCTCCGGTATCGAGGGCGGCCGTATGGCCCGTCTCGCGATCCTGCCGATCAGCGAACGCGTCGAGCGACCGACCCAGGCACCTGCGGTAGCGGCAGTGGCAGCGGAGACCCATGTCTTCGCCGCCGCGGCGGCCAATGGCGCCGGATCCCCGAAGCAGTACCAGGCACAGAAGCACCAGCACGACCAGTGGGCCCACCGCGGGCACGAACCCTGGAGAGATCCAGCCTGATCGGCACGATCAGGTCGGCACCTTCCAGGGCCGCGGAACCCACACCGGGATCCGCGGCCCTTTTGCTTTGCCAATGAGTCCGGCCACGAGCCGGGCCGAACAGACGAGGAACACACCACCGTGCAACTCCAGACGCACACCCCGTCCGTCGCCACCGACCTGATTCCCCCGCCCGACCACCAGGAGAACTCCTTGCTGCCCCTCACCGAGCTCGACGACGAGATCGACCGCCTCGGCGCCGCTGTTCCGTGCCGTACGTACGACCCCGAGGTCTTCTTCGCCGAGTCCCCGGCCGACGTCGAGTACGCCAAGTCGCTCTGCCAGACCTGCCCCGTCCGTGAGGCCTGCCTCGCCGGCGCCAAGGACCGCCGCGAGCCGTGGGGCGTCTGGGGCGGCGAGCTCTTCGTCCAGGGCGTCGTCGTGGCCCGCAAGCGTCCGCGTGGCCGTCCGCGCAAGAACCCGGTCTCGGCATGAACCTCATCGGCGCAGGAACGATCGACTGTCCCGCAACGCGGGACCCCCAGAAGCAGGACCCGAAGATGAACCCCACCCTCACCGACACCCCCGCACCCGCGAACTCCGGTGTGCTCGCCTCACGTCAGAACAGGACCCGTGACATGCAACTCATGCAAGAAGCCCTGGCGCGTGCTCATATGCACGAACGCCTCCGGGAAGCCGAATCCGAACGCAGGGCCTACCGGCTCGCCGCCGCTCGTCGCATGCAGCGCCGCGCCGAACGTGCCTCCCTGCGCGCCCGCCGCGCGCTGGCCATGGCCGTCATGCAATAACCCACCCCGCGGGGCCCGCACCCGGGCCCCGCCCTCTTCCTCCCCCCACCCGCCCCACCTCCACGTCACCGCCCCTCAACGCCCCGAGGGAGCAGCGCACCACCGCGAAACTCCCTGGACACCGTCACCCTTGCCCGCCTCCAGTGACCGGCCCCTGTCGCGAAGGCGTCCGCCCTGGTACTGCAACGGCATGTGCCCTGGCGGCGGGACAGATTCACGAGCTGCGTCCGCCTCGTTCGTACTGACCGACGCGGACGCGGGCTTGGTGTCGGCGTCGATCTCGCCAGGTGCGACCGGTGCAGGATGTGCTTTCTCTGCCAGCACCGGCCTGCCACCACCGCGCCTCGCGCAGCTCATCACCGACAGAACCCGCCCACCGGGTCAGCCACCCGCTGCCCCCGGGCCTGCTTCGCGGTAGGGCATTTGCTCTTGACCTTCCCTCCTTCCTTTTCCTTGTCGGGTTCTGCTTCTGGCGTCTGTTGTGTGTTTGTGCGTCGGGGCAGGTGTTCGTCTGTGGTTGCCCGGTGTGCGCTGGTTCTGGGCGGGGTGGTGTTCTTTTGGAGGTGGTGGGGTCAGGCGGGGGTGTTTTCGGCTGGTTCGGCGGTGGTGGGGGTGGTGTGGGGATTGGTGAAACCGGGGACCCAGGCTTCCAGTTCGTCGCGGAGGCGTACGGTCGCGCCGAGCTGGCACAGGACGCCGATGGTGCTCAGCGTCACCCGGTGTATCAGGAGGTAGGACGGTGGCAGATTGAGCTGTTTGCCCAGTTGGTGGGCGGGGGAGCGGAGGTCGGCGACGCGGGTGGCCTGGGCGCGCATCCAGGACCGGGTGAAGGTGAACTCCTCGGCCCGGGCCGGTTCTATGATCGGCAGCAGATAGTCCAGTACGGCGTCGGGGTCCAGCTCGATCGACTCCTTGACGAAGCCTTCCTCGCACAGCAGCTCGTAGACCCGCTCCGCCTCGCCGTCCAGGGTCATCCGCAGGGACATGCCGATCGTTGACGGCAGTCCTTCGGGCAGGCGGTCGACCGTGCCGAAGTCCAGGACGCCCAGCCGCCATTTCTCCGGCGGGCCGTCCGGGGCGTCGCCGGTCAGCAGCCGGAAGTTGCCCGGGTGCGGGTCGGCGTGCAGCAGGCCGGTGCGGGCGGTGCCGGAGAAGAGGAAGCGTGCCAGCAACTGGCCGGCCCGGTCCCGTTCCTCCTGGGTGCCGTCGGCGATCACCTCGGACAGCGGCACGCCCTCCAGCCACTCCGTCACCAGCACCTGGTCGCCCTGATGGACCACCGCCGGAACCAGTACGTCCGGATCGTCGGCGAACTCCTCGGCGTGTGCCCGCTGGGCCTCGGCCTCCAGGCCGTAGTCCAGTTCCTCCGAGACGCGGTCCCGCAGTTCGGCGATCAGGGGCTTGATGTCCATACCGGGGATCAGCGGCCCCAGCAGCCGGGCGAACCGGCCCAGTTGGGCCAGGTCCGACAGCAGGGCCGCGCCCGCCCCGGGGTACTGGACCTTGACGGCCACCTCACGGCCGTCGTGCCACACCGCGCGGTGCACCTGACCGATCGAGGCCGCCGCCGCGGGCTTGTCCTGGAATTCTTCGAACAGTTCCCGCCACTTCGCGCCGAGCCGCTCCTCCAGGACCGCGTGCACCGTGCTGGTCGGCATGGGCGGCGCCGCTTCCTGCAGTTTCGTCAGCGCGGCGCGGTAGGGACCGGCGATCTCCTCGGGCAGTGCCGACTCGAAGACGGACATCGCCTGCCCGAACTTCATCGCGCCGCCCTTCAGCTCTCCGAGCACCTTGAAGAGCTGTTCGGCGGTGCGTTGCTGCAGCTCCCGCCCGACGATCTCCGCGGACCTCCCACCGATCCGTTTCCCGAGCCCCCAAGTAGCGCGGCCGGCGAACCCCAGTGGCAGCGCGGCCAGCTTGGCGGTGCGGGTGACCGCCTTGCGGGGAAGATCAGACATGCGCCCCTCCAACTCACACTGTCCCCTGCCGGGGTTACTCCGACATTGTTGCGTGTCGTGCGCCAGGATCCGAGGAGTGCCCTGCCCCGGCCGGTACGGCGGCGCCGCAATCGCACTCCGGGTGCGGCACGATTCCGGTCGTTTCCCACCCCGCGCAGGGCAGCGCCCATTCCATGCGCGCACCGGTGCAGGGTGGCAACCGGCCGTCGAGAAACGCCAGGGCCTGTGTGGCAGCGAGCCCTGCCACCATGGTGGCCAGTGCGGCGTCGCAGGCCGGGACCGCCGGTGAGCGGCGGCCCGAGCGCCACTGGGCCAGCAGCCGCGGCCAGGCCGGCTCCTGGTCCGTACGGCGCAGTTCGTGACAGCGGGCGCAGGAGGAGCTGCCCGGCAGCACCAGCGGGCCCACCACGCCCGTCCCCTCGACCACCCCCGCGTACAGATGCGGGATGCCGGCCGTCAGCAGGGGCTCGGACAGGACTGGGTCGGGAGCGTAGGCCGCGAGTCCGTCGCGCGGTGCGAGCACCACGAGTGCCAGCCCCGGTTCGCCCGGTTCGCCGGGCGGCCCGGGGGGTCCGGACTGGGGGCGGGGCCTGCGGGTCCAGGGGGAGGAGTGCTGGACGAGCCGCCGGGCGGCGGTGTCCCGGCGCTCCCCGATCCGCTCGGCCCGTACCCCCGCAGGGTGTACGTCCCACGGTTCGACCCGGCCGCCGTCCAGCACCTCCACTTGGCCCACGCCCGCCGCCGACAGCAGGGCCGCGACCGCGGCACCCACCCGCCCCGCGCCCCGTACCCGTGCCCGTACGGAGCGGCGCGCGCCCACCCGGTCCAGTCCGCCCGCCGCCTCCGGGTGCTGAACGGAGAGGGAGGCCAGGTCCGGGCGGAGCCGGCCGAAGGCCGCGTCGTCCGCGCGCACCTCCTCGGCCGCCGTCCCGCCGGCCGCGGGCGCGTCCAGCAGTCCCGCCCGGCCCAGCCGCTCCACCACGCCCCGCGCGTGGTCGGCCGTCAGCCCCATCGCCTCGGCGGCCCGGGCCAACTGCGGCACGGTGCGCGTGCCGTCGATCAGTTCCAGGAAACTTCCGGTGGCGGTGTCCAGCGGACCCACCACCACCGCGTGCGCCGGGGCCACCCCGAACCGCACCGTCTCCCTGTCCCGCCACCCGCGCCGCAGCGCCGGCTTGAGCATCGGATGCATGGCACCCGCCCCCCGTCGTCTCCGTACCACCCCGTGCGCCGGTTCCCGTCCCCGCGCTTGCAATGACGCCGGACCGTCTCCCGCGGCGGGCCCGCGCTTCCGGCGTCCGGGAATCAGCATGCCCGGCACGGCAAACAGCCGCCGAAAGTTATCCACAGGGGGCCGCATTAGTCGTACGAGTCATCCACGCCATGGAGTGTTTCGATCACGGGAACTGTTCGACGGGCGGACTTCGCCTACTGACAGCGGGTAACGTCGGGGCGTGCCCGCCGACCCTTCTCCTCGCTTCGCGGGGGAGACTCCCTTGCACCGTGCCGCAGACACACAGCACAGGAACGCCCCGCCGCCGCAGAACCGCGGCTCCGGGACGAGCGCGGTCGAGGTGCGCAGAAGCTCACGGCGCCGCCGTACCGTCTCGGCCTACCGCGAGGGCGACCGGACCGTCGTCCTGATCCCGGCCCGGATGTCCGAGGCCGAGGAGCGCCGCTGGGTGACGGTGATGCTGGACAAACTGGCAGCCCAGGAAAGCAAGCGCATGCTGGGCGACGCCGAGTTGGCCGACCGCGCCGAGCGCCTGTCCGACCAGTTCCTGGACGGCCGCGCCCGGCCGGCGACGGTGCGCTGGGTCACCAACCAGAACACCCGTTGGGGTTCGTGCACGCCGGCCGAGGGCAGCATCCGGCTCTCGCACCGCCTTCAGGGCATGCCGGAATACGTCATCGACTATGTGCTGCTGCACGAACTCGCGCACCTTCTCGTCCCCGGTCACGGCGCGCGGTTCTGGCAGTTGCTGGAGGCCTACCCCCGTACGGAACGGGCGCGCGGCTACCTCGAAGGGGTGGTGGCCGCCGAGCGGCTGCCCCACCTGCCCGCCGCCCGGAGTGGGTGAGCGGGAAGCGGGGAGGCGGGGCAGGGAGCCGTGAAGTAAGGCGAGCGGTCCGTGCGGGCCCTGCATGAGTACGGTCCCTGCATGAGCGCCCCGTCCGGGTCCTACAGCAGGGCCCGGGCCCGTTCCACCAGGCGTACCACCGACGCGTCGGCGACATCCGCGACCTCGTCGTACGCGAACCACCGCAAATCCAGCGATTCATCGCTGATCGCCGCCGTGGCCCCTTCGGGAGCCAGGGCCACGTACTGGACGTCCAAATGCCAGGCGCACGGTGTCAGATGGCGGTCCAGGCGGGCCGGGCCGCCCGGCAGCAGCGTCAGACCGGCCGGGGTGACGCCTTCGCCGGTGCCCGTGATCCCGGACTCCTCACGCGCCTCGCGCAGCGCCGCGTCGGCCAGCGAGGCGTCCACCGGCTCGCAGTGCCCGCCCATCTGCAGCCACATCTTCAGCTTGCGGTGCAAGGTGAGCAGCACCCGCTCGCCGACCGGGTCGATCACCAGCGCGCTGGCGGTGACGTGCCCGTCCGCGCACGCCTTCCACATGCCGTCCGGGTGGGCGGCGAGATGGTCCAGGTAGGACAGCCGCAGCCGTTCCTGGTCGGGCGAGGGCGCGGGCCACTCCTTGAGGACCCGCGCCGCGTCGTCGTGAAGGCTCACTTCTCGCCGTCGTCCTCGCCGTCGGACTTCTCCGGCCGCCGCTCCCGCGCGTCCTTGGAAGAACCCTGCGACGGTCCGCCCTTCTCCGACGGCCCGTCCTTCTTCGACAGGTCCGGGCCATGGCTCCCGGCGGCCTCGCCCAGCATCTTGTCCAGCTCGGAGAAGTCCATCTGCTCGCGATGCACGAAACCGTCCGGATCGTCCAGGTCCTGGGCCGTCGGCAGCATGTCCGGGTGCTCCCACAGGCCGTCGCGGCCCTCCAGACCGCGGGCGTCCGTGAGGGAGGCCCACAGTCGCGAGGCGTCCCGCAGGCGGCGCGGACGCAGCTCCAGGCCGATCAGGGTGGCGAAGGTCTGCTCCGCGGGGCCACCGGTCGCCCGGCGGCGGCGCAGGGTCTCGCGCAGCGCGCCCGCCGACGGCAGGTGCGGTGCGGCTGCGGCGTGCACCACCGCGTCCACCCAGCCCTCGACCAGCGCCAGCGCGGTCTCCAGCCGGGCCAGCGCCGCCTTCTGCTCGGGGGTGTCCTCGGGCTGGAACATGCCCTGCTGGAGTGCGTTCTGCAGCTCCTCCGGGCGCTGCGGGTCGAGCTGCCCGACCACGTCCTCCAGCTTGGTGGTGTCCACCTTGATGCCGCGGGCGTAGCCCTCGACCGCGCCGAACAGGTGGGAGCGCAGCCACGGCACATGGGCGAACAGCCGCTGGTGGGCGGCCTCACGCAGCGCCAGGTAGAGCCGTACCTCGTCCTGAGGGATGCCCAGGCCCGAACCGAAGTTCGCGATGTTGCCCGGCAGCAGCGCGGCCTTCCCGGCCGGGCCCAGCGGCAGCCCGACGTCCGTGGAACCGACGACCTCGCCGGCTAGGACGCCCAGCGCCTGCCCGATCTGCGTGCCGAACATCGCGCCGCCCATGGAGCGCATCATGCCCAGCAGCGGGCCCGCCATGGCCTGCATCTCACCGGGCAGTACGTCCCCCATGGCCGCCCCGACGCGCTCGGCGACCGGGTCCACCAGGTCCTTCCACACCGGCAGGGTCTCCTCGACCCACTCGGCGCGGCTCCACGCCACGACCGTGCCGGCCCCGGAGGGCAGCGACGTCACGCCGTCCAGCCACAGGTCCGCCAGCCGTACGGCCTCCTCGACCGCCGCCCGCTCACCGGGCGCCACGCTCGCGTCCTTGGTGCCGTCCTGCGCGCCCTGCGCGACGGTCTGGCGCGCGATGTCCTTGGCCATGTCCCAGTTCACCGGCCCGCCCTCATAGGAGAGCATCTGGCCCAGCTTCTGGAAGGCGGCACCCAGGTCGCCCGGGTTCATCTGGCCGCCGGGGCCGCCGAGGGCACCCATGCCGCCGAAGAGTGCCGCGAACGGATTGTCCGCGCCACCGCTCCCGCCGCCGAACCCGAACGGGTCCGCGGGGCCCTGGCTACCTCCCTGGCCGCCCTTCTTCTTGCCGTTGTCGCCGTCCTCCGGCTCCTCCGGCGGAAGGCCGAATCCAAATGGGGTGTCACTCACGGGTTTCCTCGGCTCGTAGGGCCACCGGCTCGGGCCGGCGGCGGCTGCCCGACAACACCTTCCAGCCTAGACACCCGGGCCGCTTCGGGGCTCGGTGCTCCGCTGTCCTGGTGCCTGCGGCAGGATGGACGCCACCTGGTACGTACGCGTCAGCACGCGTGCGTACTAAAGACAACCGCTGGAGACGCCCGGTGAGTTCCCCAGATCCGACCGTTCGCGCAGCGCGAAACGCTGCGGCCAGGACCGAGAAACCCAGCAGTACGGTGATCGGCGCCCCCGGCAAGCCGCTGCGCCGGCCCGTCGTCGCGGTCACCGGCGCCGCGTCCGGGGTCGGCGCGCTGCTGACCCGTGCGCTGGCCGCATCCGACGAGATCAAGCAGGTCGTGGCCATCGACGAGCGGCGCGGGGAGGTGGCCGAGGCCCACTGGCACATCCTGGACGTACGGGACCCTGCCATCGCCGACAAGCTGCGCGGCGCCGACGTCGTGGTGCACCTCGCCCTCGACCTCGACCTGGAGACCGACGCCGAGGCCCGCACCGCGTACAACGTGCGCGGCACGCAGACGGTGCTCACCGCCGCCGCGGCGGCCGGTGTCCACCGGGTCGTCCTGTGCACCTCCGCCATGGTCTACGGGGCGCTGCCCGACAACGACGTCCCCCTGGCCGAGGACGCCGAGCTGCGCGCCACCGCCGACGCCACGGGGGTCGGCGACCTCCTGGAGATCGAGCACCTGGCGCGCCGTGCGCCGCGTGCCCACCCCGGGCTGAACGTGACCGTCGTCCGCCCCGCCGTCCTGGTGGGCGGCACGGACACCGCCCTGACCCGCTACTTCGAGTCGCCCCGCCTGCTGGTGGTCGCCGGGTCCCGCCCCACCTGGCAGTTCTGTCACGTCGAGGACCTGGTCAGCGCCCTGGAGTACGCGGCGCTGGAGAAGGTCGAGGGCGAGCTGGCGGTGGGCTGCGACGGCTGGCTGGAGCAGGAGGAGGTCGAGGAGCTGTCCGGTATCCGGCGGATGGAACTGCCCTCCTCGGTCGCGCTGGGCGCCGCCGCCCGGCTGCACCGCATCGGCCTGACGCCCTCGCCCGCCGGGGACCTGGCGTACACCATGCACCCGTGGGTGGTCAGCGGAAGCCGCCTCCACGAGGCGGGGTGGCGTCCCCGGTGGACGAACGAGGAGGTACTGGCCGAGCTGCTGGAGGAGGTCGCGGGGCGTCATACGGTCGCGGGCCGCCGTCTGGGCCGCAAGGACGCCACGGCCGCGGGGGCCGCCGGCGCCACCGTCGCCCTGCTGGGCACGGCCGCCCTGGTCCGCCGTGCCCGCAAGGCGCGGCGCCGCATCTGAGACATCGCAGACGTCTTATGTGGGACGCCGGGGGCTGAGGGGGCATAGGGGCGGCGGCGTCAGGCGGTGTCATGGGTGCCGCGCGGTGGCCGGGGGAGCGATACCTCGACGGGATCGCGGTGCTTCCTGACGGGGTCGCGGTGCTTCCTGGCGGGGTCGCGGGGCTTTCTGACGGGATCACCGGCTTCCTATGGAACCGCCGGGCTTTCCATGGAACCGCTGGGCCTCCCAGAGGACTGCCGGGCCTCTTACGGGACTGCCGGGCCTCCTATGAACCGCCGGGCCTTCCAGGGCTCGGGGCCGGCGCCCTCCCCAGGGCCCGGACCGACGCCCCGCCTGCCGCCACTGTGGTTTTCCCGGCTCTCACCAGCCACAAGAGCTTCATACGGCGGCTCATATGCTTGATGGAACAGCCATTCCCCTGGCGCCACCGGTGGGGCACGATGGGGGCATGTCCGGCACCAACATCACCCCGTCCCCCGATCGCGGCCCCCGGCCGACGGCTCCGGGAGCCGACCGCGGCCATCCCGGTGAGCGGGCTCACGAGAACCCCATACGCCTGCTGGCGATCCGTGACACCCCGTTGTCCGTGGACGAGGTCTTCGCGGCGGTGGGCGACGCCGCCGCGGGAGGCACGGCCCTGTTCGCCGGTACGGTTCGCTCGCACGACGGCGGCGCCGACGTGGCCGGACTCGGCTACTCCGCGCACCCGACCGCCGGGGCGGAGCTGCGCCGCGTGGCCGAGAAGGTGGCCGCCGACTTCCCGGTCCGCGCGCTGGCCGCCGTGCACCGCGTGGGGGACCTGGCGATCGGTGACCTGGCCGTCGTCGTCGCCGTCTCGTGCCCGCACCGGGCCGAGGCGTTCGCGGCGTGCCGGCGGCTGATCGACGACCTCAAGAGCGAGGTGCCGATCTGGAAGCACCAGAGGTTCTCCGACGGTACGGAGGAGTGGGTCGGCGTCTGAGGCGCACGGTTCCCGGCCGCGTACGGGGCCGGAGGGAGCCGGCCGGCCGGCTGAACCGGACGGAACCAGAGGGAATCCGTATATCTCGGGGAATTCGAGGGGCCTGATCGGATCAGAAGGGCTCGTGTGTGGGCAGACTTCCCCTGCTGACGGTGTTCACCGCGCCCGCAGGGGAGCGCGTCCGGAGCGTGCTCTTCGCAGTGCGCCTTGCGCGCCCCCTTCCGGGCGCCCCCATGCACACCCATTCCTCATATCTTCACTTCAACCTTTCCCCAGGACTTCAGCTCAGCGTCTACCGTCCGGCGCCTTCTTTGGGCCGTCCGAGTGCCTCCGGTTGCGTAACTCGGCCCCTGGCGTGAGCGTTGAGCTGTCAGATGGTTAATCTGCTTATCGGTCGTTGCGGTTGTAGAAGGGTCGGGAGGCCGCGGTGGGTGCGCTTCTCTGGTTGTTGATTCCGGTTCTCGCCGCGATCGCCGCCGTGTTGTGGAGCAGTTGGGCCACACGTAACCGCAGGACGGGAGACGTCGCGGAACTCGCCGGATATGCCCGGTTCCGTGAGGCGATGGAGAAAACCCACTCCGAATCCGACGCCGCCTGACTCCGCCTGTGACACACGCCTGGATCAAACGGTCGGATCGGCGGTATCCGGGCCCTGGAACCGGTGGCCGGCCCCGTACGGACGGCCCCGCGGGCTGTTTGTAGGACCCGTCCCGTACTGTCGTTCCATGCCACGCCGCACCGCGACGCTGCTCGCCTCGACCCTGATGCTGATCGCGCTGCTCTGCGCCGGAGTGCTGATTCCGGTGCCGTACTCCGAGATGTCCCCCGGACCCACCGTGAACACCCTCGGTGATCACGGCGGGGAACCGGTCCTGCAGATCACCGGTCACAAGACCTACCCGACCAGCGGCCATCTGAACATGACCACGGTCCGTGTCACCGGCCCGGACTACCGCATGAACCTCGTCGAAGCGGTCTACGGCTGGCTGGCGCACGACAACACGGTGGTGCCCCACCGGACCCTGTACCCCGAGGGGCAGACGTCCGAGCAGGCCGATCAGGAGAACGCCGAGGAATTCTCCCAGTCCCAGGAGAGCGCCAAGGTCGCCGCCATGAAGGAGCTGAAGATCCCGGTCGCCACGCAGACCGTCGTCGCCTCCGTCATGAAGGACAAGCCGGCCGACGGGAAGCTGCACGCCGGCGATGTGATCAAGGCTGTGGACGGTACAGCGGTCAAGGGCCGTGACGACGTCGCCAAGCTCGTCACCAAGCACAAGCCGGGACAGAAGGTCCGCTTCACGGTCATTCCCGTCAAGGAAGCGGCGGCGGCGGAGAAGAAGGGCAAGCGGCCCGAGGGTCCGGGGAAGGAGATCACCGTCCCCACCGAGAAGGCCCAGGACGGCCGGGCCATCGTCGGCATCCAGGCGGGCACCGACCACGTCTTCCCGTTCACCATCGACATCAAGCTGGCGGACATCGGTGGCCCCAGCGCCGGGCTGATGTTCGCCCTGGGTATCGTCGACAAGCTCACGCCGGACGACCTGACCGGCGGCCGGTTCGTGGCCGGTACGGGAACCATCGACGACCAGGGCAAGGTCGGCCCGATCGGCGGCATCGCGATGAAGATCGTCGCCGCGCGCGCCAAGGGGGCCGAGTACTTCCTCACTCCCAAGGACAACTGCGCGACCGCCGCCAAGGACACGCCCGAGGGTCTCCAGTTGATCAAGGTCGAGACCATCGACGACGCCATGAAGGCCCTGGCGCAGATCCGCAAGGGGGACACGTCCGGCCTGCCGGGCTGCGGCTCGGCGAACCGGTCGTAGGAGCTCCGCGGGGCCGGTAAAGGGGCGGGCAGGGCGTTCTGGGTTCAGAACCCGAACGCCCTGCTGCCGCTATTCGGTCTCGAACGTGGCGGCCAGCGCGTCCGCCAGGCCCGGAACGAGCGCCGAGCCCGTCAGGACCTCCGACGCGGAGTCCTTCTCGCGCAGCCGCAGCGCCGACTCGCGCGCCCCGTCCCGCAGCACGGCCACGGTCATCCGCACCTCCTGACGGTCCGGGTGCCCGGCCACCCACTTGGCGAGCTGTTCCTCATTCATGCCCGAGGGCACGGTGTCCTCGGCGGACGGCGGCAGCATCAGCCGTTCGACGGTCATCGCGCAGCCGGCCACGGCGTCCGGCCAGGCGATGGTGGCCAGGAACTCGTCCAGCGGGACGTCGGCGGGGATCTCGTCCTGCTCGACGGGGGTCAGGGAGGCGGTCGCGGAGTCGTCGATGCCGAGCTGCGCGGCCAGTGAAGGCTCCTGGGCACGCAGTTTCGCGGTGTCCACGAGGGCGAAGAGGCGGGCGGGCTGGTCCCAGCCGAGCCCGGAGGCGTACTCGTCGATTTCGAGTACGGCACGGGTCAGCGGGTCGGCGGCGAGGGGGTGCCGTCAGCGGGGAGGTTGCTCATGCTGAATATCGTGCCTTGTACATCCCGGAAAACGGGAACCGAGTAAAGCCTTAGTAAGTTGCAACAGTGGGTCCTACTATCGCCGGGCCTGCAACACACGACAGCGAACTTCGAGGTGCGCACCTTGGCTTTCCAGATGCCGGACCGCGGCGGAGGCCCCACAGGGCCACGGATCAGAACCGGCCGGCCGTCCCGGCGGATCAGGACCCTGCTGATGACACTGGGCGTGCTGGCCGTGCTGGCCATGCTCTTCGTCATGTTCGCGGGATTCTGGACCGACTGGCTCTGGTACCGCTCGGTCCAGTACTCCTCGGTCTTCACCACCACCCTGTGGACCAAGATCGGCCTGTTCGCCTTCTTCGGCGTGGCGATGGCCGTGGCCGTCGGCGTCAACGTCTGGCTGGCCCACCGGCTGCGTCCGCCGCTCAGCGCCATGTCCCTGGAGCAGCAGAGCCTGGACCGCTACCGGATGGGCATCGCGCCGTACAAGAAGTGGGCGCTGATCGCCGTCACCGCGCTGGTCGGCCTGATCGCCGGCGCCTCCGCCTCCGGGCAGTGGCGTACGTGGCTCCAATGGGTCAACGGCGTACCGTTCGGCCAGGAGGACCCGCAGTTCGGCAAGGACGTCTCCTTCTACGCCTTCGACCTGCCCTGGTACCGCTTCCTGCTGAGCTTCGGCTTCGCCTGTACGGTGCTGTGCCTGATCGCCGCGGCGCTCACCCACTACCTGTACGGCGGGCTGCGCGTGACGAGCCCGGGCTCGCGGGCGACCGCCGCCGCCACCGGGCACCTCTCGGTGCTGCTGGGCCTGTTCGTGTCCCTGAAGGCCATCGCGTACTGGCTCGACCGGTACGGCCTGGCGGTGAAGTCCAGCGGCCTGAAGTCGGCCGACGGCTGGACGGGCCTGCGCTATGTGGACGCCAACGCCTATCTGCCGGCGAAGACGATCCTGTTCTTCATCGCCGCGATCTGCGCGGTGCTGTTCTTCGCGACACTGTGGCGCCGTACGTGGCAGTTGCCCGTGATCGGCTTCGGGCTGATGGTGCTCTCCGCCGTCCTCATCGGGGGCCTGTACCCGGCGATCGTGCAAAAGTTCCAGGTCCAGCCGAACGAGCAGGCCAAGGAAGCGCCGTACATCAAGCAGAACATCAAGGCCACCCGCGACGCGTACGACATCGCCGACTCGGAAGTCAAGGGCTACAAGGGCGACTACAAGCCCGCCTCCAAGGAGGAGAGCGGGAAGCTGCGGGACAGCGCCGACAGCACCGCCAGCATCCGGCTGCTGGACCCGAACGTGGTCTCGCCGGCCTTCCAGCAACAGCAGCAGGCCAAGGGCTACTACCAGTTCCCCTCGACCCTGGACGTCGACCGCTACAAGGACAAGGACGGCAAGGAGCAGGACACCGTCATCGGTCTGCGTGAGCTGAACATCGCCGGTATCCCCGAGCGGAACTGGATCAACGACCACTTCAAGTACACCCACGGTTACGGTGCGGTGGCCGCCAGGGGCACCGAGGTCGCCGACGGCGGCGGTCCGAAGTACACCGAGAAGGACATGCCGGCCAAGGGCGAGCTGGTCGGCGACTACCAGCAGCGGATCTACTACGGCGAGAAGACCACGCAGTACTCGATCGTCGGCGGCCCCCAGAAGGAGCTGGACTACTCCGACGACAGCGGGGAGAAGAGCTACAGCTACTCCGGCAAGAGCGGGGTGAGCCTGTCCAACCCGATCAACCGGGCCGCGTACGCGGTGGCGTTCGGCGAGCCGCAGATCCTCTACTCCGGGGCGATCGGCGAGCACTCGCGGATCCTCTACAACCGCACGCCCAAGGAGCGCGTCGAGTCCGTCGCGCCGTGGCTGACCATCGACGGTGACGCCTACCCGGCGGTCGTCGACGGCCGCATCCAGTGGATCGTGGACGCGTACACGACCAGCAACGGCTACCCGTACGCCTCGCGTACGACGCTGGGGACACCACCGCCGACTCGCTCACCGACGGCCAGCGGGCCGTGGTCGCCCAGCAGAACCAGGTCAACTACATCCGCAACTCGGTCAAGGCCACGGTCGACGCGTACGACGGCTCGGTCAAGCTCTACCAGTGGGACACCAAGGACCCGGTCTTGAAGACCTGGATGAAGTCCTTCCCCGGCACGGTCGAGAAGAAGAGCGCCATCAGCAAGTCGCTGATGGAGCACCTGCGCTACCCGCAGGACCTCTTCAAGGTGCAGCGTCAGCTCCTGACGACGTACCACGTCACCGACCCCGGCACCTTCTACACCGGCAGTGAGCGCTGGCAGATTCCGAACGACCCGACGACCAAGTCGGGCAATTCGGTGCCGCCGTACTACCTGAGCATGAAGATGCCGGACCAGAAGAACCAGACGTTCGCGCTGACGACGACGTTCACGCCCAACAAGCGGGACAACCTCGGCGCTTTCATGGCCGTGGACGCGAACGCCACCAGTGACGACTACGGGCGGATCAGAATCCTCAAACTGCCCTCGCAGACGCCGGTCCCCGGACCGCAACTGGTGCAGTCCAAGTTCAACTCCGACCCGAGCATCGCCGACAAGCTGAACGTCCTGAAGAAACTGGGCGATTCGGAGATCGAGTACGGCAATCTGCTCACCGTCCCCCTGGACGGCGGCCTGCTGTACGTCGAGCCGGTCTATCTGCGCGGCGCCAACACCAACTACCCGCTGCTGAAGAAGGTCCTGGTCAGCTACGGCGACAGCAAGCCGGTGCTGGAGGACTCCCTCAAGGACGCGCTGGACGTGGTCTTCGGCAAGAAGGCGCCGAGCAAGGGCAACGAACCGCCGGGCGGTGGCAACACGGGGAACACGGGCGACACGGACCGGCCGACGCCCCCCGGTGACCAGACCTGGCAGAACGCCGTCGCCGATGCCGAGAAGGCGTACGAAGAAGGCGAGAAGGCGCGGAAGGAAGGCGACTGGGGCGGCTACGGCGAGGCCCAGAAGAAGCTCAAGGAGGCGCTGGACCGGGCCAACCAGGCCGCGAAGGAGGCGGCTGAGAAGGGCGGCCGGAAGGGCACCGGCAACAGCGCCGAGAAGAGTGCCGACAAGGGCGCCGGGAAGAATGCCGACAAGAGCGGCGACAGCGCCGGCAGGAGTGGTGAAAAAGAGGGCGAGAAGGGCGGCGGAGAGGGTGGCTGACACCCGAACGGCCCAGTGACCGCCCACTGATTCGGCCGCCGCTCCCGGTCACTTGCCGGAGCGGCGGCCGATGCCGTGTTCGAGTCCGTCGGCTGCTGTGTTCGGGGCCGTCCGGGGCGCCGTGGTACGGTGGAGACACAACGACGCGGGGTGGAGCAGCTCGGTAGCTCGCTGGGCTCATAACCCAGAGGTCGCAGGTTCAAATCCTGTCCCCGCTACTGAAGACGAAGGCCCGGATCCTCAAGGATCCGGGCCTTCGTCATGTGCGGATGCGCTGCCGGGGCGTTACCGATGTGCCATGGAAGTGCGGGGGAGCGGCCGGGTCCGGGTCGGGAAGTGGGCTCACTCGTGTTTGACTTGTCTCTGTGTCGGGAAGTCGACAAAACGCTGAAGTGACCTCACTGGCTGCGGTATACCAGGTGTACCCGGGTTACGGGTGGTGCAACGATGGCCCTCATGGGGGACAAGGCAAGGCTGTTGGAGACAGGTCGGTTGGTGCACGCGCCCGACGACGGGCGCGCATCCGAGATGCCGCTGGACGCGATGGACGCCGCGGAAGCCGCCGACACCTCCGACGCCGTGATCGAGTCCGAGTACCGGCGGGCCGCCGAGACCGGTGACACCGCCTCCATGAGCGCGCTGGGCGCGCTGCTGCTGCGCCGCGGCGACCTGGACAGTGCCGAACCGTACCTGCGCTCCGCCACCGCCGCCGGCGACCGGGCCGCCGCCAACAACCTGGGAGTCCTCCTCCACCAGCGCGGATACGCCGACGAGGCCGCCGACTGGTGGCGCATTGCGGCCGTCGCGGGCTCCGCCGCCGCCGCCCACGCCCTGGGCCGCCACTACCGCGAGCGGGGCGATGAGCCCGCCGCCGAGTACTGGCTGCGCCAGTCCGCCGAGTCCGGGCACTGCCTGGGCGCGTACGCCCTGGCCGACCTCCTGGAGCACCGCGGCGACGGCGACGCCGAACGCTGGTTCAGGGCCGCCGCCGAACGCGGCCACCGCGAAGCCGCGTACCGTCTCGCGCGCGCCCTGGACGTCCGCGGCACGCCCACGGAACGGGGCCTGCTGGACGAGCGGGGCGTACTGGACGAGCGGGGCGTGCTCGGGGAGAGCGCGGCGGCGACGGACACGGGCCGTTTCGCGGCCGGCCCGGAGCGCTCCCGGGCCGCCGAGGCCGAGCAGTGGTACCGCCAGGCCGCCGCCCGCGGCCACCGCCGGGCCGCCCTCCACCTGGGCACCCTCCTGGAGGAGCGGGGCGACACCCAGGAGGCGGGCCGCTGGTACCTGTGCGCGGCCAAGGGCGGCGAGGCGCGCGCGGCCTGCGCGCTGGGCTTCCTGCTGCGCGACGCGGGGGACGACGAGAGCGCCGCCGAGTGGTGGCGCCGGGCGGCCCAGGACGGTGACGGCAACGCCGCCAACGCGCTGGGCGCGCTGCACGCCGACCGCGGCGAGACCCAGACCGCCGAGCGCTGGTACCGCGCGGCCCTTGAGGCGGGGGACGTCAACGGCGCGTACAACATCGGCCTGCTCTGCGCCGAGCAGGGCCGGGCCGGGCTCGGCGAGCCGTGGTACCGCAAGGCCGCCTACGCAGGGCACCGCGAGGCCGCCAACGCGCTCGCCGTCCTGCTGCTCCAGCGCGGCGACTCCGCCGGCGCCGAGCCGTGGTTCTCCAAGGCGGCCGAGGCGGGCAGCGTGGACGCCGCCTTCAACCTCGGCATCCTCTACGCCGGGCGCGGTGAGGACCGTACGGCCCATCAGTGGTACGAGCGGGCCGCGGCGGCCGGACACACCGAGGCGGCGCTCCAGGTCGCCATCGTGCACCTGCGCGAGGGGGACCTGGCCGCGGCCGAGCGCCATCTGCGCTGCGCGGCGGACGGCGGCAGCGCCGAGGCGGCGTTCCGGCTGGCCGACCTCCTGGACCGCAGGGCGGGCGAGACGGGCGGCCGGGACGACAACGAGAGCACCCGGTGGTACGAGCGGGCCGCCCACCAGGGCCACCGGCGCGCCCAGGTGCGGGTCGGCATGTTCGCGGCGGCCCGGGGGGACGTGGTCGAGGCGGCGCAGTGGTACCGCGCGGCGGCCGAGGCCGGCAGCCGCAACGGCGCCTTCAACCTGGGGCTGCTGCTGGCCCGTGAGGGCAGTCTGCCCGAGGCGGCGCTGTGGTGGACCCGGGCCGCCGAGGCGGGCCACGGCCGCGCGGCCCTGCGGCTGGCGCTGCTCGCCGCCCGGCGCGGCGCACTGGCCGAGGGGCACCGCTGGTGCGCGCGGGCGGTGGAGTCCGGGCCGCCGGAGGTGGCGCAGCGGGCGGCGCGCCTTCTGGAGGCCCTTCAGGAGGAGCTGACCGCGTAGGGGCATGGGGAGGCAGGGAGAAGGTACGGGAGAGGCAGGGACGGTCGGCCGGCCGCTCGGCGCAGGTCCGTGGGCGGGCCGTGCGGCCGTGATTTGCGCTGGTCGGCGGCCGGAGGCTACAGTGGAGACACAACGACGCGGGGTGGAGCAGCTCGGTAGCTCGCTGGGCTCATAACCCAGAGGTCGCAGGTTCAAATCCTGTCCCCGCTACTGAAGGCGAAGGCCCGGATCCTCAAGGATCCGGGCCTTCGTCGTATGCGGAAGGGTCCGAGCGCCGTCCGGGCCCTCCAGGCTTCCCGGGCGAAGGGGCGTATCGGGCGCATCAGGTCGCGCGGCAGCGGCTGCGGCAGCGCGGGGCCGGGCGGGGGAGCAGGACGCGGCGACGCGTCGGGATCGGTCTGCTCGGTCCCGTCCAGGAGGAAGGTCCGTACGGAAACGGGACCGGCCGTTGACGTGGGCGGGCGCCGCCGGGCGGCCCCCGCCGGTCAGTCGGTGTTGCAGGTGGGGCAGATGCCGCGGTAGGTGACCGTCACCTCGGAGATGTGGAAGCCGTAGCGCTCCGGCTCCGGGAGTGAGGCCAGGGGGTCGCCGTGTACATGGACGTCCCGTATGGTGCCGCACCGCGAGCACACCAGGTGCTGGTGATCGTGGTGGGCGTTGGGGTCGTAACGTTTCGCCCGCCCGTCCGTGCTCACCTCGATCACCTCCCCGAGGGAGACCAGCTCGCCCAGGGTGTTGTAGACGGTGGCGCGGGAGATCTCCGGGAGCCGCTCCGCGGCCCGCGCGTGCACTTCGTCGGCGGTGTAGTGGACGTGGTCCCCGTTGAGGACCTCGGCGACGACGCGTCGCTGCGCGGTCAGCCGCCAGCCGCGTCCCCGGAGTCGTTCCAGCAGGTCACTCATGCCAATCACCTATCAGTCAGATATGCCCCAGGGTAGCAGTGGCTCGTCCATGACCGGATCGGGTACGAGTTTCGGGAACATCTTGACTTAGACAAAGTCCAATGTAGGATTCATAGCGGCGCAAGCCAAGGGCAGGCAGACGACTCAGGAGGCGCACGTGTCGGTACAGAGCACCACCGGACCGCTGACGACGGAGGCCGGGGCTCCGGTCGCGGACAACCAGAACAGCGAGACGGCCGGCGTCGGCGGCCCGGGTCTGATCCAGGACCAGCTCCTGATCGAGAAGCTCGCGCACTTCAACCGCGAGCGCATCCCGGAGCGCGTCGTCCACGCCCGTGGCGCCGGTGCGTACGGCACGTTCACGGTGACCGCCGACGTGACCAAGTACACCCGCGCGAAGTTCCTCTCCGAGGTCGGCAAGCAGACCGAGACGTTCCTGCGCTTCTCGACCGTGGCCGGCAACCTCGGCTCGGCGGACGCGGTGCGTGACCCGCGCGGCTTCGCGCTGAAGTTCTACACCGAAGAGGGCAACTACGACCTCGTCGGCAACAACACCCCGGTCTTCTTCATCAAGGACGCCATCAAGTTCCCCGACTTCATCCACACCCAGAAGCGCGACCCGTACACCGGCTCGCAGGAGGCGGACAACGTCTGGGACTTCTGGGGCCTGTCGCCGGAGGCCACCCACCAGGTGACCTGGCTGTTCGGTGACCGCGGCATCCCGGCGTCCTACCGCCACATGGACGGCTTCGGCTCGCACACCTTCCAGTGGAACAACGAGGCCGGCGAGGTCTTCTGGGTCAAGTACCACTTCAAGACCGACCAGGGCATCAAGAACCTCACCCAGGACGAGGCCAACAAGCTCGCCGGTGAGGACCCCGACAGCCACCAGCGGGACCTGCGCGAGGCCATCGAGCGCGGTGACTTCCCCACCTGGACCGTGTACGTGCAGATCATGCCGGCGGCCGAGGCGGCGAACTACCGCTTCAACCCGTTCGACCTGACCAAGGTCTGGCCGCACGCGGACTACCCGCTGGTCGAGATAGGCAAGCTGGAGCTCAACCGCAACCCGGAGAACGTCTTCGCCGAGGTCGAGCAGGCGATCTTCTCCCCGCACCACTTCGTGCCGGGCATCGGCCCCTCGCCCGACAAGATGCTCCAGGGCCGGCTGTTCGCGTACGCCGACGCCCACCGCTACCGCGTCGGCATCAACGCCGACCATCTGCCGGTGAACCGCCCGCACGCCACCGAGGCGCGCACCTACGGCCGGGACGGCTACATGTACGACGGCCGCCACGGCAGGGCCAAGAACTACGAGCCGAACAGCTTCGCCGGGCCGGCCGAGACCGGTAAGGCGCTGTGGCAGGCCTCCGCGGTGACCGGTTACACCGGCAACCACGAAGCGCCCTCGCACGCCGAGGACGACGACTTCGTGCAGGCCGGGAACCTCTACCGGCTGATGTCCGAGGACGAGAAGGAGCGCCTGATCGGGAACCTCGCGGGCTTCATAGCCAAGGTCTCCCGGGATGACATCGCGCAGCGCGCGATCGAGAACTTCCGCAAGGCGGACCCGGACTACGGCAAGCGGCTGGAAGCCGCTGTCCAGGCCCTGCGTGGCTGATCAGCGTTTGCCGTAAGACCGAAGAGGCCGGACGCCAAGGGGCTCCGGCCTCTTCGCGTACCCGGCCTCTTCGCGTACCCGGCCTCTTCGCGTACCCGGCCTCTTCGCGTACCCGGCCTCCCGGTGCGCCGGCCCTTTGCGGCGCCGGCTGCGCCGGGGGCGGCCGGACGGGCTCAGAGCGGTGTCGGGCTCAGAGCGGTGTCGGGCTCAGTCCGGTGTTGGGCTCGGTCCGGTATCAGGTTCAGTCTGGTACCGGGCCCAGAGCGGTATCGGGTTCAGGCCGGTATCGGGCTCACCTGGGCACCCGCGCTTGTGCTCGCGCCTTCGCGGACGGTGGAGCGGCACCGGATGATGTCGCGCACCGAGACGATGCCGACCGGCTCCAGGCCGTCCAGGACGATCAGGTGACGGAACCCGCCGTGCACCATGGCGTCCGCGGCCTCGTCCAGCGTCCATTCGGGCGCGGCGAAGACGACGTCGGCGGTGGTGTGGGCGCCGGCGGTCTCCCGGTCGGGGTTCTCTCCCGCGCCCAGGGAGTTGAGGATGTCGCGCTCGGTGAGAATCCCGAGCCCGCTGGTGTCCGTGTCGAGGACGACGGCCGCGCCGACCCGGCGGGCCGCCATCAGACGGGCCGCCTGGCGAAGCGTATGGGCGGGTCCGATGGTGAGGACCACCGTGCTCATGGCGTTGCGGACGTACATGGGCATGGAGTGGAGCCACCTCCTTGTTGAACCGGTCCGTGTGCACGCCGGCCCGAAAGGCGTGGGAAGGCACTGAGAGCCGCCAAGGCATGCACAAGTTCACAAGCTAGGGGTTTCTCATGTTCACATGACGTAGCGACCGCAACAAGGGGCGCGTGAGGAGCTCTTCGCCGGTTGTGTGCTTCCGGGCGCCGGTTTCCGGCCGGACGCGCCGCTCCGCTCAGCGGCACCAGGGGCCGTCCGGCCCTGCGCCGCCCACCCTGCGCCGCCCGCCCTGCGCCCGCTCAGCGCCGTCCGTCGCCGAGGTAGTTCAGCAGCTCCTCGTGCAGCAGGCCGTTGGAGGCCGCCGCGTTTCCGCTGTGCGGGCCCGGCACGCCGTCCAGTCCGGTGAAGCGCCCGCCCGCTTCCTGTACGACGACCGCACAGGCGGCCATGTCCCACAGCGAGAGTTCCGGTTCCGCGCACATGTCCACCGCGCCCTCGGCGACCATCATGTACGACCAGAAGTCACCGTACCCACGAGTACGCCAGCAGTCGCGACTGAGTTCGAGAAAGCCGGGAAGCCTGCCGCGCTCCTCCCATCCGGTGAGCGAGGAATACGCGAACGAGGCGTCCTGAACGCGCGCCACCTGGGACACCGTCAGCCGGGAAGCCGAGGTCAGACTACGTCCCGTATACGCCCCCAGCCCGTCGGCGGCCCACCAGCGGCGGTTGAGCGCGGGTGCGGAGACCACACCGACGACCGGGCGGTCACCGTTCTCCCCGCGCTCCATCAGCGCGATGAGCGTGGCCCACACCGGCACGCCGCGGACATAATTCTTCGTGCCGTCGATCGGATCGATGATCCAGCGTCGCGGGCCCGATCCCTCGCTGCCGAACTCCTCGCCGAGTACGGCGTCCCGGGGCCGGGCGCGCTGAAGATGACCACGGATGAGTTCCTCGGCGGCCTTGTCGGCCTCGGACACCGGCGTCATGTCCGGTTTGGTCTCGACCTTCAGGTCGAGGGCCTTGAACCGTTCCATGGTCGCGGCGTCCGCGGCATCCGCCAGGACGTGGCCGAGACGGAGGTCATCGTGATAGTCGGGCATGTGCGAACAGTATCGATTGGGGTGCGCGGCGAGCCACACGGCGCGGGTGCGGGGAACCCGTACGGACCCTTGACAGCCCCTGATGAGCAGTCAATTCTGTGCGCACACCGGCCGTATGGGCCGGGCGGCCTGGGAGGCGATCATGCCTACAGCGCGTGAATCCTTACTGGACGCCGCCTACGCGGCGCTCGCGGACCGGCCGTGGGCGGGCGTACGGATGGTCGACGTCGCAGCCGCCGCGGGGGTGTCCCGGCAGACCCTCTACAACGAGTTCGGCAGTAAAGAAGGGCTGGCCCGGGCCTTGGTGCGGCGGGAGACGGAGAGCTATCTGACGGGTGTGGAGCGGGCGCTGGAGGAGTCGGCGCCCGCGGCGAAGAACGACGCCGAGGGCCGGGTCGTGGCGGCGGCGGCCTGGATGCTGCACGCCGCCCGCGCCAATCCGCTCGTACGGGCCGTGCTGACCGGCTGCTGGAGCGAGCGGCTGCCCGCGCCGGCGGTCACGGAAGAGATGTCCGGGCCGGGCGTGTCGGAACCCGGCCGGGCGCCCTGGTACCGGCGGGAAGCGGGCGGCTCCGGCGGGTCCGGTGCCACCGGCGCTCCCGGTGGTGCCACCGGGCCCCGTGGCACCGGCGGTCCAGATGCCACCGGTGGTCCAGGTGCTACCGGCAGTTCCGGCGGCCCGGCATCCGGCGTTCCCGGGCAGCGGGCGGCGCCCTGGTCCGAGGGGCCGCTGCCGGGGCCCTCCGAACTGGTCGGCCGGTTCTGTGACCGCGCGGTGGCGGCGCTGGAGGCCGACTGGCCGAAAGAGGACCTGCCCGAACTCGGCACGGCCTGCGCGACGGCGGCCCGGCTGACCCTGTCCTGCGTCGTGGCCCCCACCGAGCCCGAGGAGGTCAACCGGCTCGTGCGGGACGCCTTCGCCCGCCTGTCCCGCCGCGGCGGCCCGGCCGGCTGACCGGGCCTACGTACCCCTTCCGGGGTTTGGCGCGGGAACTCCGGCTCCCGGACCGGCGCGAACGACAGGGTCTAGTGCGCCGACCCCGAGAGCTGGAGGCCGATGACGCCGATGATGACGAAGGAGATCGAGACGATCTTGAGGGTGGACACCAGGTCACCGAGGAAGACCATGCCGTAGATGGCGGTACCGGCGGCGCCGATGCCCGTCCACACCGCGTATGCCGGACCGACGTCCAGCTTGCGCAGGGACAGCGTGAGCAGGCCGAAGCTGCCCAGGGCGAAGGCCGCGAAGGCGATCGTCGGCCAGAGCCGGGTGAAGCCGTGGGAGAGCTTGAGACAGACCGCGAAGCCCGTCTCCAGCAGACCTGCGACCACGACGAGCAGCCACGCCATGTCCCCTTGCCTCCGTAAAGTCGGTGACCGCTTCGCCTTGGCTCCGGTGTGATTATGCATTTACCTCGGCTGTGTGGCAGCAAACCTGTGCGATCAACTGCCGGACACCTGCGATCAGTCTCCTTCCCGGCGCTCCCGGGTGGCCAGAAGCCGTCGCAGCGAGTAGAGGCGGGCCGGGTCGGCGTGACCGTCGGCCACCCACTGGTCCAGGGCGCAGTCCGGCTCGTCGTGGCTGCACGCGCGCGGACAGCCCTCCGTACCCGGTACGAGATCGGGGAAGGCGAGGATCACCCGGGACGGATCGACGTGGTGCAGGCCGAAGGACCGTACGCCCGGGGTGTCGATGACCCAGCCCGAGCCGTCCGGCAGCGGCAGCGCCAGCGCGGAGGTGGTGGTGTGCCGGCCGCGCCCGGTGACGGCGTTGACATGGCCGGTGGCCCGCTGACGGTCCGGGACCAGGGCGTTGACCAGCGTCGTCTTTCCCACGCCGGAGTGACCGACGAAGGCCGTCATATGGCCGCGCAGCCGCTCGCGGACCCGGTCCGCCGCGCCGCCGTCGGCCAGTTCCTCGCGGCTGGTGACGATGTAGGGGACGCCGAGCGCCCCGTAGGACTCCAGGAGCGCGTCCGGTGCGGCCAGGTCGGACTTGGTGAGCACCAGCAGCGGCTCCAGGCCGGCGTCGTAGGCGGCGACCAGGCAGCGGTCGATGAGCCGGGGACGCGGCTCGGGGTCGGCCAGCGCGGTGACGATGGCCAGTTGGTCGGCGTTGGCGACCACGACCCGCTCGAAGGGGTCGTCGTCGTCGGCCGTACGGCGCAGCGTGGAGGTGCGCGGCTGGACCCGTACGATCCGCGCGAGGGTGTCCTTGGCGCCGGAGAGATCGCCGACGACGGCGACCCGGTCGCCGACCACCGCGCTCTTGCGGCCCAGTTCGCGGGCCTTCATCGCGGTGACCGTACGGCCGTCGATCAGACAGGTCAGCCGGCCCCGGTCCACGGTCAGGACCAGGCCCTCGGCCGCGTCCTCGTGCTTGGGTCGGATGTTGGTGCGCGGGCGGTTGCCCTTGCGGTTGGGGCGGACGCGGACGTCGTCCTCGTCGGGGTTCTTGCCGTAGCGACGCATGGTGGGGGGAACTCTCAGACTCTCCGGGCGGTGGCCGGGGCCGGGGCCGGGCCGAGCATGTCGGCCCACATCGCGGGGAAGTCCGGGAGGGTCTTGCCGGTGGTCGCCACGTTCTCGACCTCGACGCCCTTGACGGCCAGCCCGATGACGGCGGCGGCCGTGGCCAGGCGGTGGTCCTCGTAGGTGTGGAAGACGCCGCCGTGCAGCGGGCGCGGGCGGATGTGCAGCCCGTCGGCGGTCTCGGTGACATCGCCGCCCAGCTCGTTGATCTCCTTGGTCAGGGCGGCGAGCCGGTCGGTCTCGTGGAGCCGCAGGTGTGCCACGCCACGCAGCGTGGACGGCGAGTCGGCGAGCGCCGCGACCGCCGCGATGCCCGGCGTCAGCTCCCCGACCTCGCCGAGGTCCACGTCGATGCCGTGGATACGGCCCGAGCCGGTGAAGGTCAGCCCGCGGTCGGTCAGCTCGCAGGAGCCGCCCATCTCGGTGAAGATCTGCCGCAGTGCGTCACCGGGCTGCGTGGTGTGCTCGGGCCAGTCCGGGATGGTCACCCGGCCGCCGGTGACCAGCGCCGCGGCCAGGAACGGCTGGGCGTTGGACAGATCCGGCTCCACCACCAGATCGCGGCCCAGGAGGGCGCCGGGGGTGACCCGCCAGACGTTCGGCTCGCCGCCGGACTCGGGGGTGTCCACCTGGGCTCCGACGCTGCGCAGCATGTCCACGGTCATCCGGATGTGCGGCAGGGAGGGCAGCGCCGAGCCGACGTGCCGTACCTCCACGCCCTGGTTGAAGCGCGGCGCGGACAGCAGCAGGGCGCTGACGAACTGGGAGGAGGACGAGGCGTCGATCTCCACCGGCCCGCCGTCCAGGGCGCCGCCGCCGAACACCGTCATCGGCAGCGCGCCGCGCCCGTCGTCGTCGATCCGGGCGCCGAGGGTGCGCAGCGCCTCGATGACGCCGCCGAGCGGACGTTCGTACGAGCGCGGGTCGCCGTCGAAGCGGATCGGGCCGGCGGCCAGCGCCGCGACCGGCGGCAGGAAGCGCATGACCGTGCCGGCGTTGCCGACGTCGATGGTGGCCGGACCGTGCAGACCGGCCGGGATGACCCGCCACGCCTCGCCGCTGCCGCCCGCGCTGCTCGCGGTGGGGGAGGTGGCGGAGCTGGAGGAGGGCATCTCCTCGATGCCGACGCCCATGGTGCGCAGCGCCTCGGCCATCAGGAGGGTGTCGCGGGAGCGCAGCGGGCGGCGCAGCCAGCCCGGCTCGGAGGACAGCGCGGCGAGGACCAGGCCACGGTTGGTGACCGATTTGGAGCCGGGCACGGTGACGGTCGCGTCGACCGCCCCGGAAGCGAGGGGAGCGGGCCAGAGGGCGGGATGCGCGGGGCTCTCGGTCATGCCTCTCACTTTAATGGCTGGGTAAGGGTGAGGATCTTGATCAAATGTGGCGCAACCTGTAGGAAACACAGCACTGGTAGTGCGGTGGACGTCACAGTTCGAGAACCGGGGCCCGTGGGCGCCCCCTGTGGATCACCCGGGATTCACCGACGGTCTCTTCTCTATGGGTGCTCCGTGAGCGTGTGCGGGGCCGGTCGGCCGTGTGCGGGGCGGTCGCCCCTGTGTGGCCCCGGCCGACCCCATGTGGCTCCGGTCAGACGCCCAGCAGCCAGCGCCCGCCGCCGATCAGCGAGCAGAGCGTGACCACGTGGAACAGGCCGAGCCAGACGGCGGCCGGGACGTGGGTGAGGCGGGCGAGCTGATCGGGGTCGGAGTCCCCGGCGCCGCCGCGCCGCCGCTTGCCGTGCAGCTCGAAGGGCGGACGCACCCCGCCCAGCAGCAGGAACCACACGACGGCGTACGCGAACGCCGCCTGCACCTGCGGAGTGGTCAGCCAGGACACGAGGAGGAAGGAGGCGCCGGACAGCACGACCGTGAGCACGCCGTACGCGTTGCGGATCATGACCAGCATCGCGGCGAGCAGGGCGGTGGCGCCCCACAGCAGCGCCGTGATGTGCCCGGAGGCCAGCAGCCAGGCGCCGCCCAGGCCCAGCAGCGAGGGCGTGGTGTAGCCGGCCGCGGCGGTCAGCACCATGCCCATTCCGGTGGGCTTGCCGCGGGAGACCGTCAGCCCCGAGGTGTCCGAGTGCAGCCGGATGCCGTCCAGGCGGCGGCCGGTGAGCAGCGCGACCAGGCCGTGGCCGCCCTCGTGGGCGATGGTGATGGCGTTACGGGACAGCCGCCAGGCGGTGTACGGGGTGACGGCGGCCAGCGCGAGCACGGCCGTGACGACGACCAGCCAGGACGCGGGATGCGGCTGCGTACCGAAAACCCTGTCCCAAACGTCGGTGATGTGGTCGGTGTCCATTTCTCCCCTTGCGGTGGCGTGGCAGTGTGGCAGGCATGTGCGGACGGTATGCAGCGAGTCGCGGACCCGAGGATCTGGTGGAGCTCTTCGAGGTCGAGAAGTGGGAACCGCAGGAGACCCTGGCGCCGGACTGGAACATCGCCCCCACGATGAACGTGTACGCGGTGCTGGAGCGCCCCCTTAAAGACGTGGAAGACCGGCGTCCGGTTCGTCAGCTCCGGGCGCTGAAGTGGGGGCTGGTGCCTTCGTGGGCGAAGTCGCCGGACGTCGGCGTGAAGATGATCAACGCACGGGCCGAAACGGTGCACGAGAAGCCGTCCTTCAAGCGGCCCTTCCTGGCCCGCCGCTGTCTGCTGCCCGGCGACGGCTACTACGAGTGGGTCACCGCCGCCGAGGAACGGGAGCTGGAGGAGCGGGGAAGGAAGAAGCGCCCCCGTAAGCAGCCGTACTTCGTCACGCCGGCCGACGGGTCGGTCATGGCGCTGGCCGGGCTGTACGAGTTCTGGCGGGACCGGACGCTGCCGGAGGACCATCCGCAGGCGTGGTGGGCGACCTGCACCGTCATAACGACCGCGGCGGAGACCACGCCGCTGGCGGGAGTGGGGCAGGAGCCGGAGGCAGGGCCGGGGCGGAGCCGGGGCCGGGGATACGGCGGCCCCGGTCGCTGGCGGACATCCACCCGCGGATGCCGCTGGTGATGCCGCCGGACCGGTGGGACGCCTGGCTGGACCCGGCCCGTACGGACCCGGAGGAGCTGACGGGGCTGCTGGAGCCGCCGCCTCCCGGGCTGATGCGCGCCTATCCCGTGTCCCCGGACGTCAGCAACGTACGGAACAACGGGCCGGAGCTGGTGGCCGCGTGGGAGGGGCCGGAGGCCGGGACGCTGTTCTGAGGGCCGGCCGCGGTGTCCGATGGCCGCGCGCCGGGGGCGGCGGGGCAGGATGGGGTCATGAACGCGGCACGGACGGCGAAGACGGCACCCACGGCGGACACGGCTCGTACGGCGCGGGCGGGGCACACGGCTCGTACGGCGCGGGCAGCGCAGGCAGCTCCTACGCCGGATGCGGCCGATGCGGCCGTTACGGCGGATACGGCCGTTACGGCGGACGCCGTGGTCACGGTGCCGACGCCGGCCGGCGAGGCCCGGATCACCTGGTACCGGGCGCACCAGGCGCGCGCCGTACTGGCCTTGGGCCACGGCGCCGGCGGCGGCATCGAGGCGCGGGACCTGCGGGCGCTGGCCGCCGCGCTGCCCGCGCGCGGGTTCGGCGTGGCGCTGGTCGAGCAGCCGTGGCGGGTGGCCGGGAAGAAGGTGGCGCCCGCGCCCAGGACCCTGGACGCGGCGTGGACCGCGCTGTGGCCCGTACTGGAGGAGCCGGGGCTGCCGGTGGTCGCGGGCGGACGCAGTGCGGGGGCGCGGGTCGCCTGCCGTACGGCGCGCGAGCTGGGCGCGCACGCCGTACTGGCGCTGAGCTTCCCGCTGCACCCGCCGGGCCGGCCGGAGAAGTCCCGGGCGGCGGAGCTGACGGCGGCCGGGGTGCCCACACTGGTGGTGCAGGGGGGCCGGGACCCGTTCGGCGGCCCCGCGGAATTCCCCGAAGGTACGGAGATCGTCGAGGTGCCCTACGGGGACCACGGTTTCGCCGTACCGAAGAAGGCGGACATCGGGGAGGCGGAGGCGATGGCCGTGCTCACGGACGCGGCGGGGGAGTGGTTGACCGGCCTGTTCGGCTGAGCCGCTGCCGCTGCCGCTGCCGTCGGCACCCTTGCCGCGGCGGCCAGGCGTTTGTCCGCCCCTCCTACGGGCACCCCTTGACCGCATGGGCGCCGACGAGAGGTTCCCCGAGGAAGGCGCCGGCGGTGCCGGGCCGGTGCGCGACGTCGTCGTGGTCGGCGGCGGCCCGGCCGGGCTCAGCGCGGCCCTGACACTGGCGCGGGCCCGCCGCTCGGTCGCCGTCGTCGACTCCGCCACCCCGCGCAACGCCGCCGCCGGCCATGTCCACGGCTTCCTCTCCCGCGACGGCACCCCGCCCGGCGAACTGCTCGCGGCCGGCCGCGCCGAGGTGGCCTCCTACGGCGCGGAGCTGATCGACGGCACCGCCCGGAGCGCCCGGCGCCGGGACGGGGGCTTCGTGGTCCGGCTCGGTGACGGGCGCCGGCTGGCCGCGCGGCGGCTGCTGGTCGCCGCCGGGCTGCGGGACGAACTGCCCGGCCTCCCGGGAGTGCGCGAGCGCTGGGGGCGCGACGTTTTGTACTGCCCGTACTGCCACGGGTACGAGGTCAGGGACCAGCCGCTGGGCGTCCTGGCCACCCAGCAGTGCTCCATCGAGGAGGCGCTGCACCTGCGCCAGTGGTCGCCCGACACCGTCCTGTTCACCCACACCACCGGCGCCGACGCGAACGCGCGGCGGCGGCTGGCGGCACGCGGCGTACGGGTGGTCGACGGTGAGGTGCGCCGGGTGGCCGTGGTGGCGGACCGGCTGCACGGCGTCGAGCTGGCCGACGGGCGGCTGGTCCCGCGCCGCGCCGTCTTCGTCACCCCGCGCTTCGCCTCCCGCGGCGGTCTGCTGGACGGGCTGGGCTGTGCGCGTACGCAGGAGGGCTGGCCCGAGGCGGACGGGGCCGGCCGTACGTCGGTGCCCGGGGTGTGGGCGGCGGGGAACGTGGTGGACCCCACCGCGCAGCTCGTCACCGCGGCCGGCGCGGGCGCGCACGCCGCCATCGGGATCAACGCGGAGCTGGTGGAGGAGGACACCGTGCGGGACCTGGCGCGTACGGCCCGTACCCCGGCCGCTTCGTGACGCTCCCGCGGTCGGGACCGTTCGTGACGCTCCCGCGGTCGGGAGGACTGTGGCGCTCCCACCGTCAGGACCATGGCGCCGTCAGGATCATGGCGCGGAAAGCGTCCCGGCGCGGGGAATGACGGGCCGGGTGCGGCTGTTGTGCCAGGCGTAGGTCCTACAGAGAACAGCAGGAACATCCAGAAGGGGAGTCCGCCGCATGGGAATCGCTTGCCCGGCCCGCCCGCAGGCCGCTGACCTGCAGTGGTCATCGCTGCAGATGGCGCAGCCCGCCATGGCTGGAGCGGCGGCGGGGCCGGATCGTCGTCTATTCTCCGATTCGAGCGGGTCCGCTTCCGGGTCCGTCACGGTGTTGGAGGAGGTGGGTCCGGTCACTGGGACCGACGCAGGGACCGATGGCACGGCAGGGGAACACTCTGAGAGCCGGGACCAGGCGAAGGAGTCCGCCGCCGAGCGCAACGCGCGCTTCGAGCGGGACGCCCTCACCTTCCTGGACCAGATGTATTCGGCCGCGCTGCGCATGACGCGCAACCCGGCCGATGCGGAGGACCTGGTGCAGGAGACGTACGCGAAGGCGTACGCGTCCTTCCACCAGTTCCGGGAGGGCACCAACCTCAAGGCGTGGCTGTACCGCATCCTGACCAACACCTTCATCAACTCCTACCGCAAGAAGCAGCGGGAGCCCCAGCGCAGCGCCGCCGAGGAGATCGAGGACTGGCAGCTCGCGCGCGCCGAGTCGCACATGTCCACGGGGCTGCGCTCGGCCGAGTCGCAGGCGCTGGACCACCTGCCGGATTCCGATGTCAAGGCGGCCCTTCAGGCCATCCCCGAGGAATTCCGTATCGCGGTCTATCTGGCGGACGTAGAGGGGTTTGCGTACAAGGAGATCGCGGACATCATGGGTACACCCATCGGCACGGTGATGTCCCGTCTGCACCGCGGCCGGCGCCAACTGCGCGGCATGCTGGAGGACTACGCCCGTGAGCGCGGGCTCGTCCCGGCGGGGGCAGGCGCTGCGAGTACGCAGGCCACGCACGCGTCGGGGCCGCACGATCGGAAAGGCTCGGGATCATGAGCTGCGGAGAGCCGCACGAGAAGGACTGCTCAGAGGTCCTCGACCACCTGTACGAGTATCTCGACCGGGAGATGCCCGCCGGAGAGTGCGAGAAGTTCCAGGTGCACATCGACGAATGCTCTCCCTGCCTGGAGAAGTACGGGCTCGAACAGGCCGTCAAGAAGCTGGTCAAGCGCTGCTGCGGCCACGACGACGTACCGACCGACCTGCGGTCGAAGGTCATGGGCCGGATCGAGATGATCCGGGCGGGCGAGACGGTGCCCGAGCAGAGCGTGCTGGAGCAGGCCAAGCAGGAGCAGGCCGCCCGGCAGCGGGCCGAGCAGCAGCGGGCCGAGCAGGAGCGGGCCGGGCAGCAGCGGGTGTCCGGCGCGGCCGGTGAGGCTACGGCGGCTGTCGCCAAGTCCGTACAGGACGCGGTAGGTTCGGCGGGTGCGGTCGGCGCTCCGGGGACGGCGGCCGGTGCCACGGGTGCGTCGGGGGCCGGCGGTGCGGACGCCACCCTTGATGCAGGGTCCGGGGCCGCGCGGGCCGAATAACGCACCACATCACCTCAAGGGGTGAGGGCCGGACGCCGTGATGACGGCGCCGGTGACCGGACCCGGCGCCCTGTCGCCGGGGCCGAACCCGGCCTGTCCGCCCGGCCGTTGTCCGGTCCGTACCGGCTGAAGGGGCGTCAGGGCGGGGCGTGCGCGGGCGGTGGCCCGGGGGAACCGCTCGCGCTCCCCGGAACGGCCGTGGCCGGTACCGCGCAGGAGTACGAGCCGTCCGCCGTCGAGGCGCCGCCCCGGGCCCAGGCCCGCGGCACCGTACTCCCCGCGGTGGACCGTGTTGACCGGGCGGCCGGCCGGCCCCGGAGCCGGGGTGCGACGGGCCGCCCCGAGCGGCCCGCCAGTGCCTCACACATTCCTGCTGCCACCCGGTCGTACCCACTCCCACCTGCACAAACCCGGCCACCGGCGCCCTTGCCCCGGTCCGTACGACACGCGGAAGGCCCCCGGAAAGCCCGGGTACGGCTGCCCCGCGGCCGGCGCCGCCGCCCCGCCCGCCACCGGCCGCCCGTCCACCCCGGGGCGGCCCCCGCGACAGGCCGCGGGTGAATCCGGCGAAGGTCACGGAACCCATGGGTAATGAGCGGCCCGCGAGATGGGCATGGTTGGATGCGAAGGAACCCCCACGAAGGGGGATTCGGGGGCGGCGCGGGACAAGGAGCCGCGGCGGGCACAGCGACCGGGCTGAGCCCGACGGCAATCTGTGGCAGGTTGTCGAGTAGGCCCCCGGACACCGTCCGGGACACCCCCAGGACGGCGCCAAGAGAGCAACCAGCAGGCGGGAATCGTGAGGATCTTCGGCAAGGTACGGCACCGGCCCTCCGCCTCGTGGCGACAGGCGACCGACCGGGCTTTCACGCTGATCGGCGACGGCCGTTACGAGGACGCGGGAGCGCTGTTGACCCGGGCCGCGGACATGGAGCCATGGCTCTCGGAGTCCTGGTTCAACCTCGCGCTGCTGCACAAATTCCGGCACGACTGGGAACAGGCGCGGGCCGCCGGACTGCGCGCGGTCGCCCTCCTGGACCGGGCGAGCGGCGCCCCGGACTGGTGGAACGTGGGCATCGCGGCCACCGCCCTCCAGGACTGGCCGCTGGCCCGCCGGGCCTGGCAGGCGTACGGCCTGAAGGTCCCCGCCGAGGGATCGCCCTCCGGCGAGCCGGTGGACATGGAACTGGGCAGCGCGGCCGTGCGGCTCTCGCCCGAGGGCGAGGCCGAGGTCGTATGGGGCCGTCGGCTGGACCCGGCGCGGATGGAGGTGCTGTCCATCCCGCTGCCGTCCTCCGGGCGGCGCTGGGGCGAGGTGGTGCTGCACGACGGCGTGCCCAACGGCGAGCGGACGACCGCGGCGGGCCCGTCCTTCCCGGTGTTCGACGAGATCGAGCTGTGGGCACCCTCCCCGGTCCCCACCTGGGTGGTGCTCCTGGAGGCCGCCACGGAGGCCGACAGGGACGCCCTGGAGCGCCTGGCGGCCGAGGCCGGCTTTGCGGCGGAGGACTGGTCCTCCTCGGTGCGGCTGCTGTGCCGTACGTGCTCGGAGAGCCGGATGCCCAGCGACGAGGGCGACGGCGAGCACCTGGACCCCCACGACCACAGTGAGCCGGGCCACCCCGGGCCGCTGGGCCACCGCACGGCGGGCTCCGGCTCGCTGTGGGTGCCGGAGCGCGAATGCGGCATCGCGGCGCCCGCCGCCCTGGTCAGGGGCCTGCTGGACGGCTGGGTGGCGGACAGCCCGGACACCCGCGAGTGGCGTGACCTCGAAGAGGTGTGCTGAGGATGTCGGGGAGAGACCCGGCGCGTCCCCGTAGGCTGTAGGGCGACTATCAGGGTTTTCTCGGGGTTTCAGGAAGGCGTACGGCGGACATGGCGCAGCAGCCCGTTTTTGACCAGGACGACGAGCAGCAGGTGAACGACGGGTTCGTCGACGACATCACGGACGCGGACGCGCGCGAGAAGGCGCACCGCGAGCGGGGCACCTCCCGCCCGATCACCGTCGTCGGCAACCCGGTGCTGCACAAGGAGTGCAAGGACGTCACGGAGTTCGACGACAAGCTTGCGCAGCTCATCGACGACATGTTCGCCAGCCAGCGCACCGCCGAGGGCGTGGGCCTGGCCGCCAACCAGATTGGTGTGGACCTGAAGGTCTTCGTCTACGACTGCATGGACGACGAGGGCGTGCGGCACGTCGGCGCGGTGTGCAACCCGGTCCTGGAGGAGGTGCCGGTCGAGCGCCGGGTGCTGGACGACTCCAACGAGGGCTGCCTGTCGGTGCCCGGCGCGTACGCCCCGCTCGCGCGCCCCGACTACGCGGTCGTGCGCGGCCAGGACGCCCAGGGCAACCCGATCACGGTCCGCGGCACCGGCTACTTCGCCCGCTGCCTCCAGCACGAGACCGACCACCTGTACGGCTACCTGTACATCGACCGGCTCTCCAAGCGCGACCGCAAGGACGCCCTGAAGCAGATGGCCGAGCGCGAGCCGCGCTACCCCGTCGTCGCCAACGACTGACGTCGCCAACGACTGACGGCAGGGATACGTACGCACGAAGGAGGGCGGGCCCGGGGATCATCCCCGGGCCCGCCCTCGTACGTACACGTACACGTACGTATGCGCGTACGGCCCGCGTCTAGAACTCGTCGTCGAAGGAGACCGAGCCCTCGACCGCGACCTGGTAGGCCGAGGCCCGGCGCTCGAAGAAGTTGGTCAGCTCCTGGACGTTCTGCAGCTCCATGAAGGAGAACGGGTTCTGCGAGCCGTACACGGGCGCGAAGCCCAGGCGCTGCAGCCGCTGGTCGGCCACGCACTGGAGGTACTCGCGCATCGACTCGGTGTTCATGCCCGGCAGGCCGTCACCGCACAGGTCGCGGCCGAACTGCAGCTCCGCCTCGACGGCCTCCTTGAGCATGTCGGTGACCTGCTGCTCCAGCTTGTCGTCGAAGAGCTCCGGCTCCTCCTCGCGCACGGTGTCCACGACCGAGAACGCGAAGTCCATGTGCATCGTCTCGTCGCGGAAGACCCAGTTGGTGCCGGTGGCCAGGCCGTGCAGCAGTCCGCGCGAGCGGAACCAGTACACGTACGCGAACGCGCCGTAGAAGAACAGCCCCTCGATGCAGGCCGCGAAGCAGATCAGATTGAGCAGGAAGCGGCGGCGGTCGGCCTTGCTCTCCAGCCGGTCGATGCTCTCGACCGAGTCCATCCACTTGAAGCAGAACTCGGCCTTCTCCCGGATGGAGGGGATGTTCTCCACCGCGGCGAACGCGGCGGCGCGGTCCTCCGGATCGGGCAGGTAGGTGTCCAGCAGCGTCAGGTAGAACTGGACGTGCACCGCCTCCTCGAAGAGCTGCCGCGAGAGGTACAGCCGCGCCTCGGGGGAGTTGATGTGCTTGTACAGGGTCAGCACGAGGTTGTTGGCCACGATCGAGTCGCCGGTGGCGAAGAACGCCACCAGCCGGCCGATCAGGTGCTGCTCGCCGGGGGAGAGCTTGGCGAGGTCGGCGACGTCGGAGTGGAGGTCGACCTCCTCCACGGTCCAGGTGTTCTTGATCGCGTCCCGGTAGCGGTCGTAGAAGTCGGGGTAGCGCATGGGGCGCAGGGTCAGCTCGAAGCCCGGGTCGAGGAGGTTCTTCGCGCCGGTGGTGGCCGTGTGGGTGGCGGCGGCGCTCTTGTGGGAGGCGGCGTTCTCTTCGGGCTTTTCGGGTGCGGTCGTCATGGTTACTGGCACGCCTCGCAGGACTCGGGGTTTTCCAGGGAGCAGGCGACGGCCTCGGGGTCGGCCGCCTGAGCGGGTACGGGAGCACTGCGCGCACCCGCGTCGGCGCCGCGCGCGGACTGGGCGATCCGGGTCGCCGGGCGCGAGCGCAGGTAGTACGTGGTCTTGATGCCGTTCTTCCAGGCGTAGGCGTACATCGAGCTGAGCTTGCCGATGGTCGGCGAGGCCATGAAGAGGTTCAGCGACTGGCTCTGGTCGAGGTAGGGCGTACGGGCCGCCGCCATGTCGATCAGCGCGCGCTGCGGGATCTCCCAGGCCGTGCGGTACAGGGCGCGGATCTCCTCGGGAATCCACTCCAGGTCCTGCACCGAGCCGTTGCCCTCACGCAGCGCGTCACGGGTGCGGGCGTCCCACATCCCCAGCGCCTTCAGCTCCTCGATCAGGTAGGCGTTGACCTGGAGGAACTCGCCGCTCAGCGTCTCGCGCTTGAACAGGTTGGAGACCTGCGGCTCGATGCACTCGTACACGCCGGCGATGGAGGCGATGGTGGCGGTCGGCGCGATCGCCAGCAGCAGCGAGTTGCGCATCCCGGTCGCCGCGATACGGGTCCGCAGCGCGTCCCAGCGGTCCGCCCAGCGCGGCTCGGCGTTCGGGTAGTGGTCGGGGTGCAGCACGCCGCGGGCCGTACGGGTCGCGGACCAGGCCGGGTGCGGGCCGTGCCGCTCGGCGAGGTCGGCGGACGCCTCGTACGCGGCGAGCATGATGCGCTCGGAGATACGGGTGGACAGCTCCTTGGCCTCGGGGGAGTCGAAGCGCAGCCGCAGCCGGAAGAAGACGTCCTGGAGGCCCATCAGGCCCAGACCCACCGGGCGCCAGCGGGAGTTGGAGGCGCCGGCCTGCTCGGTCGGGTAGAAGTTGATGTCCACGACACGGTCGAGGAAGGTGACGGCCGTACGGACGGTGGCGTCCAGCCGCTCCCAGTCCATCTCGCCGTTGTCGCCCAGGTGGGCGGCCAGGTTGACCGAGCCGAGGTTGCACACGGCCGTCTCGCCGTCGTCGGTGACCTCAAGGATCTCGGTGCACAGGTTGGAGGAGTGCACGACCCGGCCGGGCTCGGCGGTCTGGTTGGCGGTGCGGTTGGCGGCGTCCTTGAACGTCATCCAGCCGTTGCCGGTCTGCGCCAGGGTGCGCATCATCCGGGCGTACAGGACCCGGGCCGGGACCTGCTTGACGGCCTTGCCCTCGGCCTCGGCCCTGCGGTACGCGGCGTCGAACTCCTCGCCCCACAGGTCCACCAGCTCCGGGGTGTCGACGGGGGAGAACAGCGACCAGTCGGCGTCGGCCTCCACCCGGCGCATGAACTCGTCCGGGATCCAGTGCGCGATGTTCAGGTTGTGGGTGCGCCGGGCCTCCTCGCCCGTGTTGTCGCGCAGTTCGAGGAACTCCTCGATGTCGGCGTGCCAGGTCTCCAGGTAGACGCAGGCCGCGCCCTTGCGCCGGCCGCCCTGGTTGACGGCCGCGACCGAGGCGTCCAGGGTGCGCAGGAACGGCACGATGCCGTTGGAGTGCCCGTTGGTGCCGCGGATCAGCGAACCGCGGGCGCGCACCCGGGAGTAGGACAGGCCGATGCCGCCGGCGTGCTTGGAGAGCCGGGCGACCTGGTGGTAGCGGTCGTAGATCGAGTCCAGCTCGTCCAGCGGGGAGTCCAGCAGATAGCAGGAGGACATCTGCGGGTGCCGGGTGCCGGAGTTGAACAGCGTGGGGGAGGACGGCAGGTAGGACAGCGTGCTGGTCAGGCGGTACAGCTCGGCGACGTCCGCCAGCGCCCGCTCGCTGTCGTCCTCGGCCAGGCCGCAGGCCACCCGCAGCAGGAAGTGCTGCGGGGTCTCGATGACCCGGCGGGAGATCGGGTGGCGCAGCAGGTAGCGCGAGTACAGGGTGCGCAGCCCGAAGTAGCCGAAGCGGTCGTCCGCGCCGTCCGCCAGCGCCTGCTCGACCAGCGCGTCCAGTCGGGCCGCGTGGGTCCGTACGAACGCGGCCGTCTCGTCGCCGATCAGGCCCTCGCGGTGGCCGGTGGCGACGGAGGCGGAGAAGGCGACCGCCCCCTCCTCGGCCGCCTCCTCCGCGATGGCCAGGGTCAGCAGCCGGGCGGCGAGCTTGGAGTACTGCGGCTCGTCACCGATCAGGCCGGCCGCCGCCTCCATGGCCAGCGACCTCAGCTCGGCCTCGTCGGAGCCGGCGTGGCGGCCCCGCAGCGCGGCGGCGGCGACCTTTCCGGGGTCGGTGGCGGTCAGGTCGGCGGTGAGGTCGGTGAGGGTACGCAGCAGCGCGGCGCCGGGCCCGTCGCCGGCCGTCCGGGCGTCCTGCGGTCCCTGGGGGCCGGGCGCGGCGTCCGTGGCCTTCGCGGGCCGGTCGACCTCGGCGGCTGAAGCGGGCTCCGTTGGCGCGATGGTCACGTGCTGCTCTCCCTCACTCGGCGGGGGCCTTGAGGGAGGGGGCGCGGGGCGCGTACGGGCGTGGCGGCGCTCCCGGACGTGCCGGGGCGCGGGCACACCGCGCAGCGTCCACCGGCCCAACCCACGAGGCCCGGACGTCAACGGCCGCGCCGGTGGTGGCGCGGGCGTACCGTCGTACAGGTCCTCGGACTCGCGGGTGCTTAAATACGCACTCGTACACCGTTGCGGGACAGTTCCGGATTCGCACCGGATTCCCCTGCGACGACAGCGAGCACGAGCATACATCTTGTGCCGCGCCCCGCACGCAGCCCCATATCTTGTGTCGTTCTCCCGGGAACTTCCTGCTGTCTTGGTGCGGTATTCCCACAGTTGCGCCGGAGCGGCGATGTGGCCGCGCCTGATGCAGCGGGCGTATTGCGGACGCGGCGGCCCTCGCGCGCGTTGACCGTGACCCGGGAGACGGTATTGGCTCCGGATGCCTTCCGTCGGCCATCGGGGCCCCACTCGGTGATCCGGAAACCGTGGAACGAGCGCGGCGGTAGCGGGACACCTGGTCCACAGGGGCGGGCCGCCGTACCTCTTGGGTGCGGCGGCCCGTTCGGGTGCGGTCGCGGGTCAGTGGCCCGCCGGGACTCCCGCTGTGGCCGGCGGGAGGTCGACCTGGACGCCGGGGTCGCCCGCGTCGGCGGTGTAGTCCTCCGGGCGCGTCTCGTCGGTGCCGGCCGGGGCCTTCAGGGCGCGCAGGACGAGGGTGAGGACCACGGTCACCACGACGTTCAGGACGAAGGCCGTCAGGCCGATGTAGCCGATCTCGCCGGTCCCGGGGATCTCGGTGCTGGAGCCGCCGAAGTGCTTCTGGGTGGGGCTGGCCACCCCGTACGCCGCGGCCGTGCCGTACACCATGCCGGCCGCCCAGCCGGCCAGCAGGGCCCAGCGGTGGAACCAGCGGGTGAACAGGCCGCCGACCAGCGCGGGCATGGTCTGCAGGATCCAGATGCCGCCGAGCAACTGGAAGTTGATCGCGACCGTCTTGTCCATGGTCAGGACGAAGACCAGCGCGCCGACCTTCACCAGCAGCGAGACGAGTTTGGCGACCTTGTGCTCCTGGGCGGGGGTGGCGCCCGGCTTGAGGAAGTCCTTGTAGATGTTGCGGGTGAAGAGGTTGGCGGCGGCGATCGACATGATGGCCGCGGGGACCAGCGCGCCGATGCCGATCGCGGCGAACGCCACGCCCGCGAACCAGTCGGGGAACATCGACTCGAAGAGCTGCGGGATCGCCAACTGGCCGTTGGTGACCTTGATCCCGGCCGCGATGGCCATGAAGCCGAGCAGTGCCAGCAGGCCCAGCATCAGGGAGTACAGCGGCAGGATGGTGGTGTTGCGGCGGATGACCTCGCGGCTGCGGGAGGAAAGGGTGGCGGTGATGGAGTGGGGGTACATGAACAGTGCCAGGGCCGAGCCGAGGGCCAATGTCGCGTACGCCCACTGCGCGTTGGGGCCGCTGACCAGCTCGCCGCGCGGTTTCCCGGTGGCCGGGCTGGTCTGTTCGAAGGCTTTGCCCGCCGCGTGGAAGATCTGGTCGAAGCCGCCGAGCTTGATCGGGATGTAGATGACGGCGACCACGATGACCAGGTAGATCAGCCCGTCCTTGACGAAGGCGATCAGTGCGGGCGCGCGCAGTCCCGAAGAGTAGGTGTACGCGGCCAGCACACCGAAGGCGATCAGCAGCGGCAGGTCCTTGACGAACCAGTTGGTGTTCTCGCCGCCCCCGACGCCCATCACGTCCAGTACGGCCTGGATGCCGACCAGTTGGAGGGCGATGTAGGGCATCGTGGCGAGGATGCCGGTCAGTGCGATGGCCAGCGACAGGCCCTTGGAGCCGAACCGGCCGCGTACGAAGTCCGAGGTGGTGACGTACCCGTGCTTGTGCGACACCGACCACAGGCGGGGCAGGAAGGTGAAGATCAGCGGGTAGACGAGGATCGTGTAGGGGACCGCGAAGAAGCCCGCCGCGCCCGCCGCGTAGATCGCCGCCGGTACGGCCACGAAGGTGTACGCGGTGTAGAGGTCGCCGCCCAGCAGGAACCAGGTCACCCAGGTGCCGAAACTGCGTCCGCCCAGGCCCCATTCGTCGAGGTTGTCCGACTGCTCGGCGCGGCGCCAGCGCGCGGCCATGAAGCCCATGACCGTCACGGCCAGGAAGAAGAAGATGAAGACGGCGAGCGCGACGCCGTTGACGCCGTCCTTCACCGCGCCCCGCCTTGCTTGCGGGCGCGCTGCTCACGCCGTACGAGCTGGTAGGCGACCGCGGTGAGCGCGGTGGAGATCAGCACCCACAGCATCTGGTACCAGTAGAAGAACGGGATGCCGGCGAGCGTGGGTTCCACCTTCGCGTACGAGCCGACCCACAGCATCGCCACGAACGGAGCCAGCAGGCACAGCCCGGCCACCACGCGCGAGGGGGTGACGACCGGTCCGCGGCCAAAGCCGGGTCCCGGGCCGGAATGTGGTGTTACCGCTGGCTCTGGCATGGCCGTGGCTCCGTTCCCTGGTGTTTCCCGGCGTTCCCTTTGCGATCTTCCGCGTGATGGGCAGGAAATCTAGGCCAGGGCCGTGGCGCGCGTCACTACCTGTCCGTATATCGGTACGGCAACTATCGGCGCGGCGGGGCCGTCATGGCGCCCGCCTTTCCGCTGCCGTGAGTTCGGCCCCCGCCTCCTTCTCCCGCCTGGAGGCGACCAGCCCGGCCGGTGCGGTGATCCGCGAGGCGACGTACGGCGCCTCGCTCAGCCGTGTCGCGCCGGGGTTGCGTACATGCCTCACGCACACCCGCGCGGCGTCCGCGATGACCACCACGATCAGCAGCGCGAGCACCGCCGAGACCACGCCGTCCACCGTGGAGTTGGTGACCACGGTGTGCATGTCGTCCATGGTCTTGGCGGGCGGCAGGACCTTCCCGGCGTCGATGGCGTCCTGGTAGACCGAGCGCTGGGTGAAGAAGCCGACGCGCGGGTCGCCGGAGAAGACCTTCTGCCAGCTCGCGGTGAGCGTCACCGCCGCGTCCCACAGGAGCGGAACACCGGTGATCCAGGCCCACTTCAGGCGGCCTGACTTCACCAGCAGGGTGGTGCAGACGGCCAGCGCCACAGCCGCCAGCAACTGGTTGGCGATGCCGAAGACGGGGAAGAGCTGGTTGATCCCGCCGAGCGGTTCATGGACCCCCACCCACAGGAAGTAGCCCCACAGGGCGACCACGGCGGCGCTGGTCAGCCAGGCGCCCGGCTTCCAGCTCACCCGGCGGAAGGGGCGGTAGAGGTTGCCGAGCATGTCCTGGAGCATGAAGCGGCCCACGCGGGTGCCCGCGTCCAGCGCCGTCAGGATGAACAGCGCCTCGAACATGATCGCGAAGTGGTACCAGAACGCCTTCGTCCCGCTGCCGCCCACGACCCGGGAGAAGATCTCCGCCACACCGATGGCCAGGGTGGGCGCGCCGCCCGTACGGGACAGCAGGGTGTGCTCCTCCACCGCCTTGGCCGCGGCGGCCAACTGCTCGGGGGAGATGGTGTATCCCAGGTGCGCCACCGCCTGTGAGGCCGACCGTACGGTCTCCCCGATGACTCCCGAGGGGGCGTTCATCGCGAAGTACAGGCCCGGGTCGATGATGCACGCGGCCACCAGCGCCATGACCGCCACGAACGACTCCATCAGCATGGAGCCGTAGCCGATCATCCGGATCTGGGTCTCCTTCTGGATCATCTTGGGTGTGGTGCCGGAGGAGATCAGCGAGTGGAAGCCGGAGAGCGCGCCGCAGGCGATGGTGATGAAGACGAAGGGGAACAGCGCCCCGGCGAAGACCGGCCCGTCACCGCGGCCGGCGAAGTGGGTCACCGCGTCCATCCGCAGGTCCGGCAGGGCGATCAGCACGCCCACCGCCAGCAGCCCGATCGTGCCGATCTTCAGGAAGGTGGAGAGGTAGTCGCGCGGTGCCAGCAGCGTCCACACGGGCAGTACGGAGGCGATGAACCCGTACGCCACCAGCCAGATCACCAGTGTCCCGGGCTTCAGGGTGAAGGCGTCCGCCCAGGAGGACTGCGCCACCCAGCGGCCCGCCACCAGCGCGAGCAGCAGCAGCGCCACGCCGATCAGGGAGACCTCGGTGACCCTCCCCGGACGCAGGACCCGCAGGTAGAAGCCCATCAGCAGGGCGATGGGGATGGTCATGGCGAGGGAGAACGTGCCCCAGGGGGACTGGGCGAGGGCGTTGACGACGACCAGCGCCAGCACCCCGAGCAGGATGATCATGATGGCGAAGGCCGCGAGCAGCGCCGCCGCGCCGCCGAACGGGCCGATCTCCTCGCGCGCCATCTGCCCCAGCGACCTGCCGTCGCGCCGGGTGGAGAAGAACAGCACCACCATGTCCTGTACGGCGCCCGCGAAGATGACACCGGCGATGATCCAGATGGTGCCGGGGAGATAGCCCATCTGCGCGGCGAGCACCGGGCCGACCAGCGGGCCGGCGCCCGCGATGGCCGCGAAGTGGTGGCCCAGCAGCACCCGGCGGTCGGTGGGGTGGAAGTCGACGCCGTCGTTGAGGCGCTCGGCCGGGGTCGCCCGGGTCGCGTCCACCCGCAGCGCGCGCCGGGCGATCCAGCGCGCGTAGAAGCGGTAGGCGATGGCGTACGAGCCCAGCGCGGCGGCGACCATCCAGGCGGCCGAGACCGTCTCGCCGCGGGAGAGGGCGAGCAGGGTCCAGCCGGTGGCGCCGAGCAGGGCGACGGCGGCCCAGCCGGCGATCGCCCCGGGGCGGCGGGGACTTCGCGGTTCGCCGGGGTGTGCGGGACTGGCAGCGTTCGCGGTGCGCACCGGACGTCCTCCCGTCGACGACGACGCAAGGACCGTAGAGCAGGAACCACGGGGCGGGGAAGGGTGCCGCGCCCCGCCCCGTACGGTGGCGTGGCCGGGCGGTGCGCGGGGCGTCCCGCAGATGCACGGGCCCGTACGCGCAGGAGCCCGTACGTCCCTCAGCCGGCCGGGCGCTGGAGGCGGGCGACGAACTTGTAGCGGTCGCCCCGGTAGACCGACCGTACCCACTCCACCGGCCTGCCGTCCTTGTCCAGGGAGTGCCGGGAGAGCATCAGCATCGGCAGGCCCACGTCGGTGCCCAGCAGACCGGCCTCGCGGGGCGTGGCCAGCGAGGTCTCGATGGTCTCCTCGGCCTCGGCCAGATGGACGTCGTAGACCTCGGCCAGCGCCGTGTAGAGCGAGGTGTACTTCACCAGGGAACGGCGCAGCGCGGGGAAGCGCTTGGCCGACAGGTGGGTCGCCTCGATGGCCATCGGCTCGCCGCTGGCCAGCCGCAGCCGTTCGATGCGCAGCACCCGCCCGCCCAGGGAGATGTCCAGCAGCGCGGCGAGAGTGTCATCCGCGGTGATGTAGCCGATGTCCAGCAACTGGGAGGCGGGTTCCAGGCCCTGGGCCCGCATGTCCTCGGTGTAGGAGGTGAGCTGGAGGGCCTGGGAGACCTTGGGTTTGGCGACGAAGGTGCCCTTGCCCTGGATGCGTTCCAGGCGCCCTTCGACGACCAGTTCCTGGAGGGCCTGACGCACGGTCGTACGTGAGGTGTCGAACTCGGCGGCGAGGGTGCGCTCCGGGGGGACCGGGGTGCCGGGCGCCAGGGTCCGGGTCATGTCCAGCAAGTGCCGTTTGAGGTGGTAGTACTTGGGCACGCGCGCGGTGCGAACGCCGGCTCCGCCCTCGTTGCCCGCACTGCTGGCGTCGGTGCTCATGCTCCGCCTTCCCGGCTCCTGCGCCGACGCCCACATGACGCGTCGGCCGCGGCTCACATCGTGACACGGTTCGGCCCCGTGAACGCGTTCAGGGCGCCTGGGAGCTCGATCCTTCTTATACACCGTGGAGACCCGAGTTGGTCTAGGCCACAGCGCGGTGACCGGGGTGGCAGATGTCGGTCCGATAACGGACGCTACGGCCGCTCCTGCCCACCCTTGACACGCCAATAGGTCTAGTCCAAGCTCCCCGTACTGGTCTACACCATTAAAGACCAGGTCCCAGTCCCACGAGCAGTCCGTTGTCATCGTCGTTGTGGGTGGGGGTTGCTGGCATCCCTTGAGGAGGGTGACATGAAGCGCAAGCTCATCGCGGCGATCGGTGTCGCGGGCATGATGGCCGGCGTCGCGGCGTGCGGCGGCGGGGACGGCAAGGGCACGTCCGCCGCGGACACCAAGGAGCTGACCGTCTGGCTCACGGTCGACGCGCAGAACAACTGGCCCGAACTCGTCAAGGCCGCCGATGACGCCGTGACCAAGAAGCACCCCGGCATGACCATCAAGCACGAGTACTACGGCTGGCCCGACAAGCCCGCCAAGCTCGACGCCGTACTGGCCACGGACAAGGCCCCCGACGTCGTCGAGATGGGCAACACCGAGATGCTCAGCTACATGGTCAAGGGCGCCTTCGCCCCCGTCGACCCCACGAAGTTCGACAACTCCGACGCCTGGCTGGACGGCCTCAAGCAGTCCGTCACGTACCAGGGCAAGACCTACGGCGTGCCGTACTACGCGGGCGGCCGGCTGGCGACCTGGCGCAAGGACATCGCCGCCGAGGCCGGGATCAAGACCGCTCCCAAGACCTACAAGGAACTGACTGACGCCCTGGACAAGATCCAGGAGAAGCGCGGCGACGGCTTCAGCGCCTGGTACCAGCCCTCCCGCGACTGGTACGCGGCGATGTCCTTCGTGTACGACGCGGGCGGCTCCATCGCCAAGGAGGAGGGCGGCAAGTGGAAGTCCAACCTCTCCTCGCCCGAATCCCTCAAGGGCCTGAAGGACTACAAGTCGGTCCTGGACACCTACATGCACGGTGACAAGACCAAGGACGAGGCCGACCGCCCCATCGTCTACGGCCAGGGCAAGTCCGCGATGATCTTCGGGGCCGGCTGGGAGGGCGACACCGCCGCCCTGAAGAAGAACGACAAGGTCGGCAAGCTCGCCGACAAGCTGGAGAACTTCGTGATGCCCGGCCCCTCCGGCAAGAACATCCCCGTCTTCCTCGGCGGTTCCGACCTCGCCATCCCGGTCAAGTCCGACGCCCAGGCCGCCGCGGCCGAGTGGATCAACGCCTTCACCGGCGCCAAGGGGCAGAAGGGCCTGATCGCCAAGAACAACCTGCCCAACAACAAGAAGGACCTGGCGACCCTGAAGTCGGACCCGAAGACCAGGGTCCCGGCCACCGCCGCCGAAAGCAGTTGGTTCGTCCCGATGGCGCCGGGCTGGGGCCAGGTCGAAAAGGGCCAGCTCCTCCAGAAGATGCTGCAGGCCATCGGCACCGGCAAGCAGTCCGTCGAGGACGCCGCCAAGGAGACCGACGCGGCGATCGACAAGGTCATCAACAACAAGTGACCTGGTGACAGGGCCCCGTCCGCCGGCGGGGCCCTGCTGCCCGTACCACGAGAGGGACGGCTGAGGAGCGCGCGATGAGTGCCGCAGAGACAACCACCGCCACGGGGCCGTCGGCCCGGCGGTCACCGGCGCCGGGAGCACGGCCGGGCAAGCCGCAGGGCCCGGGGAAGCCGGGGACGGCCGGCAAGCGGTCCGGCAAGGGCGGCGCCGCCACTCCCTGGGCGCTGCTCGCCCCGTGCCTGCTGGTCCTGGTGCTGGTCCTCGGCTATCCGCTGGTGCGGCTGGTCACCCTCTCCTTCCAGAAGTTCGGCCAGGGGCAGTTGTGGGGTTTCCAGGAGGCCGAGTCGGCCGGCCTGGACAACTTCACCACCATCCTCGGCGACCGGGAGTTCTGGGCCGTCGTGCTGCGGACCCTCCTCTTCGCCGGCGGCTCGGTGATCTTCACGATGGTCCTGGGCATGCTGATCGCCCTGCTGCTCCAGCGGGTGTCCGGCTGGGTGAAGACGCTGGTCAACATCGCGCTCGTGGCGAGCTGGGGCATGCCCATCATCGTCGCGACGACCATCTTCAAGTGGATGTTCGACAGTGACTACGGGGTCCTGAACTGGCTGCTGAGCAAGCTGCCCGGCGTCGAACTCATCGGCCACAACTGGTTCGCCAGCGGCCCGCAGGGACTCGCCGTGATCATGCTGCTGGTGGTCTGGGGCGCCGTACCGTTCGTCGTCATCACCCTCAGCGCCGGACTCACCCAGGTCCCCAAGGAACTGGAGGAGGCCGCCCGGCTCGACGGCGCCGGCTCCTTCGGCGTCTTCCGCTACGTCACGCTGCCCATCCTCAAGCCCGTCCTCGTCATGCTCACCACCCTCTCGGTGATCTGGGACATGGGCGTCTTCCCGCAGGTCTTCGTGATGCGCGGCGGCCACCCCGAACCCGAGTTCCAGCTTCTGACCACCTACTCCTACGACAAGGCGTTCGTGGTCAACGACTACTCCGGGGGCTCGGCGATCGCCCTGATCACCGTCCTTCTGCTGCTGGGCGTGGTCGCCGTCTACATGCGTCAGATGCTCAAGATCGGAGAAGTCGAGTGAGCACAGCGCTCGGACACGACGGCGCGCCCACGGCAGCCCCGGCGCCCGCCCCCCCGCCGGGTGGCCCCCGTCGCCCCCCGCCGCCGAGGGAGGACCAAGCTCGGCTGGAACCTGCTGGGCCTGTGTGTCTTCCTCACCGCCGGCTTCCCCGTCTACTGGATGCTCAACACCGCGTTCAAACCGGCCAAGGACGCCATCGACCCCAACCCGCACTTCTTCCCGACGACGTTCACCCTGGAGAACTTCTCGCGGGCGATGGACGTCGCCGACTTCTGGGGGCCGGTCGGACGCAGCCTGATCGTCTCGCTCGTCGTGGTGGCCATCGGCATCGTCGTCGGCATGCTCGCGGCCCTGGCCATCTCGCGCTTCGCCTTCCGCGGGCGCAAGGTCGTCATCGTCGGCATCCTGGCGGTGCAGATGGTGCCGCTCGTCGCCATGATCATCCCGGTGTTCCTGCTGCTGAACGACCTCGGCCAGTACGACAAGCTCTCCGGCCTGATCATCACGTACCTGACCTTCATCCTCCCCTTCACCGTCTGGACGCTGCGCGGCTTCATCGTCAACATCCCCAAGGAGCTGGAAGAAGCGGCCATGGTCGACGGCTGCACCCGCACCGGCGCCTTCCTGCGCGTGGTCTTCCCGCTGCTCGCCCCCGGCATGGTCGCCACCTCCGTCTACGGCTTCATCCAGGCGTGGAACGAGTACCTGTACGCGCTGATGCTCATGAGTCAGCAGAACCAGACCGCCACCGTCTGGCTCGGCAACTTCACCACCAAGAACGGCACCGAGTACGCCCCGATGATGGCCGGCTCGGCCATGATGGCCATCCCCATCGTGGTGCTGTTCCTCCTCGTCCAGCGCAAGATGGCCGCGGGTCTGACCGCCGGCGCCGTGAAGGGATGAGCCCCCGATGACGACGATGACCCGTGGCACCGACACCCTCACCCGCGACGCCCTGACCGTCCTGCAGCCCGGCTTCACCGGAACCGACGCCCCCGACTGGCTGCTGCGGCGGCTCGGCGAGGGCCTGGCCTCCGTGGGCCTGTTCGGCCGCAACATCACCTCGCCCGAGCAGGTGGCCGCGCTCACCGCCCGGCTGCGCGCCGAACACCCCGACGTCCTGGTCGCCATCGACGAGGAGGGCGGCGACGTCACCCGGCTCGAAGTGCGCGGCGGCTCCTCCTTCCCCGGCAACCTCGCCCTCGGCGCGGTCGACGACACCGACCTGACCAGGGCGGTCGCCGGCGAACTGGGCCGGCGCCTGGCCGAGTGCGGCGTCAACCTCAACTGGGCGCCCTCCGCGGACGTCAACTCCGACCCCGGCAACCCCGTCATCGGCGTACGCTCCTTCGGCGCCGACCCCCACCTGGTCGCCCGGCACACCGCCGCCTACGTCCAGGGCCTGCAGTCCGCCGGTGTCGCCGCCTGCACCAAGCACTTCCCCGGCCACGGCGACACCTCCGTGGACTCCCACCACCACCTGCCGCGTATCACCGCCGACCTGGACACCCTCCAGGAACGCGAACTGCCGCCCTTCCGGGCCGCGATCGCCGCCGGCACCCGGGCCGTGATGAGCGCCCACATCCTGCTGCCCGCCCTGGACGGCTCACTGCCCGCCACCCTCAGCCGCAACGTCCTGACCGGCCTGCTACGGGCACCGGCCGCCGAAGGCGGCCTCGGCTTCGACGGGCTGATCGTCACCGACGCCATGGAGATGCAGGCCGTCGCCGCCACGTACGGCATCGAGCGCGGCAGCGTCCTGGCCGTCGCGGCGGGCGCCGACGCGATCTGCGTCGGCGGCGAACGGGCGGACGAGGACATCGTGCTGCGGCTGCGCGACGCGCTGGTCACGGCGGTACGCGAGGGCGAACTGCCGGAGGAACGGCTCGCCGAGGCGGCGGCACGGGTGCGCGCCCTGGCGCGCTGGACGCGGGGTGCGGGCGCGGCGGCGGGGACCGCGCCCGCACCCGCGCCCGAGGCCGGCCTGAACGCCGCCCGCCGCGCGCTGCGCGTCACCCACCGGGCCCCGGCCCCGTACGTCCCGCTGACCGCCCCCGCCTACGTCGCCGTTTTCTCCCCCGCCGCCAACATCGCCGTGGGCCACGAAACCCCCTGGGGCGTGTCCGCGGCCCTCACCGACCTCCTGCCCGGCACCACGACGGGCCGCTTCAGCGCGGGAGGAAGCGGTGCGAGTGGGAACGGTGCGCAGGGCAACGGTGCGGAGGGGAACGGTGCGGGCAATGCTCGTACGGGCCGTGGTGCGGGTGCCGACAGCGCTCCGGATGTGATGGCCGGGGAGGTGCTGCGGGCGGCGGGGGACCGCCGGATCGTGGCGGTGGTCCGCGATGTCCACCGCCACTCCTGGATGGCCGACGCCCTCGCCGCCCTGGTTGACGCCCGCCCCGACACGATCGTGGTCGAAATGGGAGTCCCCCAGGCCCCGCCGACCGGTGCCCTGCACATCGCCACCCACGGTGCGGCCCGCGTCTGCGGCCAGGCTGCCGCGGAATTCATCACCGCCCCCACCCCCTGACCGGACGGCCGGCCCACCGCGTGCCCTTACCGTACGTATCCGCAGACACCGGTGGCCCGCCGTGCGCTCACCAGCGCACGGCGGGCCACCGTCCTTCTTCCGCCGTCCCGGCTACAGGCCCTGCCACTCGGGCTTGGCGGCGTAGGTGGCGCGGAAGTAGTCGGCCAGCTTGAGCTTGGAGGCCGCCGCCTCGTCCACGACGACCGTGGCGTGCGGGTGGAGCTGGAGCGCCGAGGCGGGCACCAGCGCGGCGACCGGTCCCTCCACGGCCTGGGCCACGGCCTCCGCTTTGCCCTCGCCGGTGGCCAGCAGTACCAGGTGCCGGGCTTCCAGGATAGTGCCGATGCCCTGGGTGATGACGTGGTGGGGGACCTCGTCCAGACTGTCGAAGAACCGGGCGTTGTCCTCCCGGGTCTGCTGCGTGAGGGTCTTGATGCGGGTACGGGAGGCGAGCGAGGAGCACGGCTCGTTGAAGCCGATGTGCCCGTCCGTACCGATGCCGAGCAACTGGATGTCCACGCCGCCGGCCTCGCGCAGCGCCCGGTCGTACGCCTCACAGGCACCCTGGACGTCCTCCGCGGTGCCGTCGGGCCCCATGAACGACTCCTCGCTCAGGCCGAGCGGCTGGATCACCTCGCGCAGCACCACGGAGCGGTAGGACTCCGGGTGTCCGGCGGGCAGCCCGACGTACTCGTCGAGCTGGCACACGCGAGCGCGCGAGGAGTCCACCAGACCGTCACGGACCTTGGCGGCCAGTGCCTGGTAGATGGGCAGCGGAGTGGAGCCGGTGGCCACGCCGAGCAGCGCGTCGGGCTTGCGGCGCAGCAGGCCGGCCATGGCTTCCGCGATGAGCTCGCCGCCTGCCTCGGCGTCCGGGACTATGACAACTTCCACGCTGAGCCTGCCGATCTGGAGAAAAGGTCTGATATCCGGGTGGTATAGACCAATCTAGCAGAGCCGTTCGCCCGCGGACCCGTTCGCTTTCACCCGCTTTTATCTCCCCTCAACCGTCCACCGGCCGTACATCCACCGTCCACCGCCCGCTCTTCCGCCCCTCCGGCCGCAGCCCCGGCCATTCGTCCGATATCCGGTTTTACGGGTGCCCGATCCGGCCTTACGGACACCTGGCGCCACGGGGGGCGGTACGGCCACGGCTGGCGAGGCGCAAGCCGGGAGCCCCTGCCCGGCGCCGGTCAGGCCGGTGCCCCCATGGCCCGGGCGACGGCCTGTTCGAGAAGTTGCTGCTGAACCAAGGGATGCCGGCTCTCGGCACCGGTCCACAGGGTGCGTGCCCCGTCGTCGTCCAGTTGGATGAAGGTGGCCAGCAGTACGGTGTGCTTGCGGCGCTGGAAAAGCAGCTCGCCGTGCAGTCCGAGGGTGGGCCCGGCGCCGAGGAGCACGGTGTCCGCGGTGCTGTGCCGTACCGGCCAGCCGAGCACACGCCCTTCGGACCGGGCCGACGGGCCGAGCCGTAGACCGAGCGCCGTCCACCCCCGCGTCAACGCCCGCTGTGTGTCGGCAGGCGCGCCCTCCAGGACCGCCCGCGCCCACTGCTCGGCCGTGCGTGCCCGGGCTCCTTGAGCCGCGCCGAGGTCGACGGCCAGGGCGTTCTCGTAATCGATCCGCGCGAGCGTACTGAGTGCGTGCACGTCGGGCGGCACCGGAATGTGACGCACCCCCTCGGGGGCCTGCGAACGGTACGTGGAATCAACCATGAGCTACTCCTCACACGTGGCGTCGTGCTGCCGCGAGCCCATCGGACGCGAGCGCGCCGGACGAGAGCTCACCCGGCGTGAGCTCACCGGACGAGCGCGCGCCCGCGCCGCCCGATCGTCTGGAGCAGCGGCGGCAGGCACCTCCATACGGTGGCGTATGGAAGCAATCCAACCACCCCGCGGTGGCAGGCGCAGGCACTGTGACGGACGCCACCCGGGACGAGGAAGGCCCAACCGGGGCCGACATCGACACGCACCCCCCGCCCAATGGATCGAAGCCGACCGCGCACCCCTGTCCCGGTCGCCGTAAGCCGTGCGAGTCGACCCACCGGCCTCCCGGCCGCCGCCCACAACACCCGCAACCGCGTCGGCGCACCCGACCCGACACAGCCACCGCCCCTGACGCAGTCGCCAGGCTGCTCTGCTCTTGAACCCGGCGAACCCGGCGAACCCGGCGAACCCGGTGAACCTGGCGAACCCGGTGAACCTGGCGAACTCGGCGACGCCGTCCGGCGCTCGCGCCCTCCTGCCGCTCCCTGCACCCGCTCCCTGCCCCCCCGCTCCCGGCAGCCGGCTGCCGGTGGCCGGTGGTCTGGGCGCCGTCCCTGCGCCACGCCCGAGCGGCTGAGGCCGGGAAACGGCCATGGACAGGACACAGACGAGCCAAGCCCTACGATCACCCCCGAATTCTGCCGAGCAGCCCCCACCACGGAAGCGGCCGACGAGTTGCTTGTTGCTCGGTCACCGCTCTTTGGCGGCACCTCCTTCCTCGTCCTTCCTCGGGTGCATCTCCGGATACGGGCATCCCCGGCCGCGGCCCGGTGCGTATGTCTCAAGCCGACCCCTGGGCGGGGCGTCCGCAGAGCGAGCCCGGGGCGCGTACGCCGTTGGTCGTACGGCCGCCCGGCGGTGGCCGGCCGCCGACCCCGGCCCCCGGCCGCCGACCCCGGCCCCGGTCGCCGGCGGCACCGTGGCCGGGGCTCAGAGGAGGGCGCCGCCCGTGGCGTCTATCCACTGGCCCGTGACCCAGCGGCTGTCGTCGGAGGCCAGGAAGGCGACGATGTCACCGATGTCCCGAGGCTCACCGACCCGCCGCAGCGGGGACATGTCGGCGGTGGCCTGCCACGCCTCCTCGTCGGTGCGCAGCCAGCCCGCGTTCATGTCCGTGTCGATCGCGCCCGGTGCCACCGCGTTGACCGTGATGCCGCGCTTGCCCAGGTCCTTGGCGAGGGTCGCGGTGAAGACGTCGATCGCGCCCTTGGTCATCGCATAGGCGATGAGCTCGGACATCGCCGCGCCATGGGTCAGGCCGGTGGACACATTGATGATCCGGCCGCCGTCCCGCAGCCGCTTCAGGCTTTCCTGGGTCACGAAGAACGGAGCTTTCGCATTGACCGCGAAGACGCGGTCGAAGCCCTCTTCCGTCACTTCGCCGATCGGAACCCGCGGGCCGTCCGTGCCGGCGTTGTTCACCAGGATGTCCAGGCCGTCGGCCTGTGCGTCGAACGCCTCCCACAACGCTCGCGCGTCGCCCGGCACGCCCAGCTCGGCCCGGACGGCGAACGCCTGGCCGCCCGCGGCCTCGATCGCGGTCACCGTCTCCTTCGCCGCCACCTCATCCCGCCCGTAGTGCACGGCCACCCGCGCACCGTCCCGCGCGAGCCGCTGCGACACGGCCCGCCCGATGCCCCGGCTGCCGCCCGTGACCAATGCCGTCCTGCCCGTGAGTGCGCGCATGGCCGCCCCCTGATTTCTGTATCGGTTGCTACACAAAAAACCCTAGCAGAGTTTTCCTAGCGCTCGCTATAGAATTTGGAGCATGGCGACGAAACAGCGCGGAAGGCCCCGGTCCTTCGACCGGGAGACGGCTTTGGAGCAGGCGATGCGCGCCTTCTGGGAGTACGGCTACGAGGCGGTCTCCGTCGCCCATCTGACCGAGGCGATGGGAATCAAGGCGCCCAGCCTGTACGCCGCCTTCGGCGACAAGCGGACGCTGTTCGAGGAGGCCATCGAGACCTACGTCCGGGAGTTCGGCGGCTTCGTGGACCGCGCGCTGGCGGAGGAGCCGACCGCGCGCCGCGGTGTGGCCCGGATGCTCCGCGAGGCGGCGGCCCACCACACGCTCCCCGGCTATCCCCGCGGCTGCATGGTCATCTCGGCCGCGACCAACTGCACGGCGCAGTCCGAGGAGGTGATGCACGGCCTCCGGGAGCGCCGGCAGCACAACGTCGAGCTGCTCGCCCGCCGTATCGGCGCCGACATAGAGCGCGGGGAACTGCCCGCCGGTACCGACGCGCGGGCCCTGGCGGTCTACAGCGCGACCGTGTTGCAGGGGATGTCGCAGCAGGCCAGGGACGGTGCGGACCGCGCGACGCTGGAGAAGGTCGCCGACCTGGCGATGGCTGCCTGGCCGGACGCCCCGTAAAGGCGCGTCGGCCGCCGGTGCCGTGAGGGCGCTCGGCGTACCGCGCCCGGATACACCCGCGGGCCGCGGCGCCGGGACAGGACCCTCAGCCTGTCCGGCACCGCAGCCCGGAGCTACATCGGCCGGTCGTCCGGGCGGTCGGTGCGCACCCTATGTGCGGTCGGGGGGACACCGTCCGTCCGACAACCGGTCGATCGGAGGCCCGGCGCAGTCAGGGCAGAGAGCGCCTCGGGCCTCGATCCGCCCTCCTGTGCGGGGAGAGCGGAAGTATGTCTATGTCAGTCATTGTGGACTAGACCATTCTCGTCTGTCCATGCCCTCGCACGAGGCACCTTCTGAGGCACCTTCTCATCCGGTGCGCCCGCCGTGCCTGTCTCCTGAGTCTGCCACCCGAGTCCGCCACTCGGGCCCGTCACCTGAGTCTGTCACCCGCGCGCGTCGGCCCCGGTCCAGGGCCGCGCCTCAACAGTACGCCGGTAGGCTCCATGGCGTGCCCTCCATGAACGACCTCGTACGCCAGCACACCGACCTGAGCGACTCCGACCTGGAGTGGCTGCACCTGCTGGTCTCGGAGTGGCAGTTGCTCTCCGACCTCTCCTTCGCCGACCTGGTGCTGTGGGTCCCGACCCTCGACGGCACCCGATATGTCTCCGTCGCCCAGATGAGGCCCAACACCGGCCCCACCTCCTATCAGGACGACATGGTCGGCCACCTCGTTCCGCGCGGCCGTCGGCCCATGCTCGACTCGGCTCTGGACGAAGGCAGGATCGTACGCGAGGGCGACCCCGAGTGGCGCGAGGAGGTGCCGGTCCGCGTCGAGTCCATTCCGGTCCGGCGTGAGGGCCGGGTACTGGGAGTGATCGCCCGGAACACGAACCTGCTGACCGTACGGACCCCCAGCCGCCTGGAACTGACCTACCTGCAAAGTGCGTCCGACCTCGCTCAGATGATCGCCGCCGGCGCCTTCCCCTTCCCCGGCCAGCAGGTCGACATGGACGCCTCCCCGCGCGCGGGCGACGGTCTGATCCGCCTCGACGCGGACGGCGTCGTCCAGTACGCCAGCCCCAACGCGCTCTCCGCCTACCACCGTCTGGGGCTCGCCGCCGATCTCGTGGGCCACCACCTGGGCCGTACGACCGCCGAACTGGCCCCCGCGCGCGGCCCCGTGGACGAGGCGCTGGTCAAACTCGCCAGCGGCTGGGCCCCCAGGGAGTTCGAGGTCGAGGGCGACGAGGGCGTGATCCAGTTGCGTGCCATCCCGCTCAAACCCAAGGGAACCCATATCGGTTCGCTGGTCCTTCTGAGGGACGTCACCGAACTGCGCCGCCGCGAGCGCGAGCTGATCACCAAGGACGCCACCATCCGGGAGATCCACCACCGGGTGAAGAACAACCTGCAGACCGTGGCCGCGCTGCTGCGCCTCCAGGCGCGCCGGATGGACTCCGAGCAGGGCCGCGAGGCGCTCAACGAGGCCGTTCGCAGGGTCGGTTCTATCGCGATCGTCCACGAGACGCTGTCCCAGAACCTCGACGAGCGGGTCGAGTTCGACGAGATCGCCGACCGGGTGCTGGCCATGGTCTCGGAGATCTCCCCGGCCACGGTCAGCGCGCGCCGCAACGGCCGCTTCGGCGTGCTCGACGCCGAGGTCGCCACCCCCCTGTCCATGGTCCTCACCGAGATCCTTCAGAACGCCCTTGAGCACGCGTTCGGACCGGGGGAGCGGGGTTCGGTCGACGTCGGCGCGGTCCGCGGCGGCAGCCGTACGGATCCGCGGCTGCTGGTCACCGTCCAGGACGACGGCCGTGGTCTGCCCGAGGGTTTCGATCCGCACCGGGCCGGCAATCTGGGGCTGCAGATCGTCCGGACCCTGGTGGAGGGCGAGCTGGGCGGCTCGTTCGACATGGTGCCCGGTACGGAGCGTGGCACGCGGGTCGTCCTGGACATCCCCGTACGCGCGGAGAAGCGCTGAGTCGGCGCCGAAGAGTCGGCCCCGAAGAGCCGGCCCCGAGGAGCCGCCGCCGAGAGGTCGGTGCCGTCGAGTCGGCGCACAAGGGCATACGGTGCTGAGCCGGGGCACACAGCACTGAGCCCCGGACCCATCCGGTCCGGGGCTGAATGCTCACGTTTGCGTGGCCTCTCCCAGGCGCTCGGGGCGCCGGGTGAGCATCGGGGTACTGCGCGCTGCGGCTCGGGGGCCACGGGGCGTCTGGCGTCAGGCGCTGGCGTTGCGCGCCCGGTTGCGAGCGGCACGGCGCTTCATGGCGCGGCGCTCGTCCTCGCTGAGACCACCCCAGACGCCGGAGTCCTGGCCGGACTCAAGCGCCCACTGCAGGCACTGCTCCATGACGGGGCAGCGGCGGCAGACGGCCTTGGCTTCCTCGATCTGCAGCAGCGCAGGACCGGTGTTGCCGATGGGGAAGAAGAGCTCGGGGTCTTCCTCGCGGCAAACGGCGCGGTGACGCCAGTCCATGGCTGCTCCATCTCCTCGTGTGACGGGATCGTTGCTTGTGAATGTGAACGCTTTCACGAATCCCTCCACAAGGGAAGGGCCGAACCCCAGTTGAGAACTGGTGCGGTCCTGAGAAATGAGGAGGAGGATTCGGGCTCTCAAGGGGGCCGAAGAGCGGCCGTCCCGATCGCCATGAAGAGACTCGCAAACCTCGGCTGCGGATACAACCCCTTCCGGAAACTTTTTTTTGATTCCTTGGTGTCGCCTAGGTCACAGCCGTACTTCTAGGGGGTGGAAGTCAGCCTAAACGTTCGAGTGAAAGGACTTTTGGCCCTACTGCTCACACAATCACACGCAGTGCACGGCGAACGCCTGTGAACGTCACGCTCGTACGGAGTCCCAAGTGGTCTCCGTCCATCTGAAAGGGGAGCGGTACCTGGGAATGCAAGGTGAACTCCGTCAAGTCGTGGAGAGAAACCGCATGCTTTCCCTGGGGGCCGCGTTCCGGTGTTGACGTCAGCAACTGGGTGGCGTAGCGCGTTGCCGCGGGTACGGAGAGTCTGGAGAGCGCGAAGACGTCCAGGCCCGTGTCGAAGGAGGCGTCGGGGGAGGGGTACAGCGGGCGATTGCCCAGGTAGGTCCATGGGGCGGTGTTGCAGATTATGGCCATCACGAGGTTTTCGGCGAGACGGCCGGCCGTGCTCTCCGGGGCTTCGGCGTCTGCCGCAGGGGCCTCGGCGGAGGGTTTCAGCGGGTCGGCGGAGACCGTTGATTCGATCGCTTGTTCGAGAGTGATCACGCCGTTACGGCGGTTCGGTTCGCTCAGGAATTGCCGGACGAACTGTCGCACGTACAGGGCATGGGTCGAACGCTTGCCGCGTTCCCGCTGCTGCTCCACCCGGCCCACCACGCCCGCGTCGAACCCGAAACCGGCGCAGAAAGTGAACCAGCGCGCCGGGACCGCCTCATCCTCCGTACCCGGAGTTCCGGACGCCAGTCCCAGGCCGACCGTGCGTTCACTGCCGTCGCGCAGCGCGTCCAGCAAGGCGCCGGTCGACTCCACGACGTCGTTGGGCAGCCCCAGCGCGCGGGCGAAGACATTGGTGGAGCCGCCGGGGACGACCGCCAGACGCGGCAGGGCCTCGGGGTCGGGGCCGTGGGTCAGCAGGCCGTTGACGACCTCGTTGACGGTGCCGTCACCGCCGAGCGCGACGACCAGCTCGGTCTCACCGCCCTCGGCCGCCTGCCGTGCCAGGTCGCGCGCGTGCCCGCGGTACTGCGTTTCGGCGACGTCGAGTTTGAGGTCGCTGGCGAGGGCGTGCGCCAGTACGTCACGAGTGCGGGCACTGGTGGTGGTTGCTGCGGGATTGACCACGAGAAGTGCGCGCATGTGGAGCAGGGTACCTACTTACCGGTACCGGCCCCACTTCCTCCCCGTCTCCCTGCCCGCTCCGCGGTGGACGGCCCGGGGCTACCCTGCTGGGGTGAGCAGTAAGCAGAAGCGGCCCGCCTCCAAGGCGCCCGGGACCCCCAAGGCGGCCAGGGCATCCAAAGCGACCGGGACGGCTGGAGCGACCGGGACGGCCGAGGCGGCCAGGACCCGCAAGGCGTCCGGAACCGCCCCCGGCTCCGGACGGACGGCTCCCGACTCCGGGCGGGCGGCCGGCCCGGGCGGACCGCGCCCGGCCCGTCTGAGCGCCGCGGCGGTACTCACCGGGATCGAAGGGCTGGCGCTGGCCGCCCTCGGCGTCTACATGCTGGTGGACGGGCTCGTCGGGCACCCCGACAGCGCGCGGCAGGCGGAGACGGGCGGGCTGACGGTCCTCGCGCTCGCGGTGCTGCCGCTGATCGCCGCGCGTGGGCTGTGGCTGTGCCGCCGCTGGAGCCGCGGGCCCTCGCTGATCACCCAGATCGTGGCACTGCCGGTGGCCTGGACCCTCGTCAACGGCGGTGGGGCGCTGATCGCGGCGGGTGTGGTGGTCGCTCTGGTCGCGCTGGTCGTACTCGTTCTGCTGGTCAATCCGACGTCCACCGAAGCGCTGGGCATCGGCCCCAAGGACTGAGCCCGGGGCGGCCCGAAGGCCTGGCGGCGTGATGGCCGGGCGGCCCGAAGGCCTGGCGGCATGATGGCCGGGCGGTCCGAAGACCTGGCGGCGTGATGGCCGGGCGGTCCGAGGCGGAACGGCGCACGGCTGGCGCGGAAGGCGGCCTGGGGCAGGCCCGCCCGTACGGAGCGTAGGGGAGACGGCCCGGCGGGGTTCGCGGCCCGTACGGCGTCGGCTGAGGGCAGTCCGTACGAAAGCGGTCCCGGCCCCGGTGCGGAGCCCGTATGAGGCCCTCGGCCGCGCCCCGTACGAACGTCCGGACGTCCGTATACAGCCCACCCGCCGACCGGGACCGCCGGCGGACCGACCCGCCAACCGGGATTGCCGCCGGACCGACCCGCCGCCCGGGACCTGGAGCCGCGGCCCCCAGCCCCGCCCCCGCGCCTCCCGGCTACTCCTCCGCCAGCAGCCGGTCGCGGAGCTGGGCGAGCGTACGGGCCAGCAGCCGCGAGACGTGCATCTGTGAGATGCCGACCTCCTGGGCGATCTGTGACTGCGTCATGTTGCCGAAGAACCGCAGCAGCAGGATCTTCTTCTCGCGCGGCGGCAGGTCCCCCAGCAACGGCTTGAGGGACTCGCGGTACTCGACCCCCTCCAGCGCCTCGTCCTCGGCCCCGAGGGTGTCGGCGACGGCCGGTGACTCGTCGTCGGTGTCCGGGACGTCCAGTGAGAGCGTGCTGTACGCGTTGGCCGACTCCAGGCCCTCCAGGACCTCCTCCTCGGAGATCCCGAGGTGCTCCGCCAGCTCATGGACGGTGGGGGCCCGGCCGTGGCGCTGGGACAGCTCGGCGGTCGCGGTGGTCAGCGACAGCCGCAGCTCCTGGAGGCGGCGCGGGACACGGACGGCCCAGCCCTTGTCGCGGAAGTGCCGCTTGATCTCTCCGACGACGGTGGGGGTGGCGTACGTGGAGAACTCCACGCCGCGCTCCGGGTCGAAGCGGTCCACGGACTTGATCAGCCCGATCGTGGCGACCTGGGTGAGGTCGTCCAGCGGCTCGCCGCGGTTGCGGAAGCGCCGTGCCAGGTGCTCCACGAGCGGCAGATGCATACGCACGAGGGTGTTGCGCAGCTCTGCGCGCTCCGGGGAGCCTTCCGGGAGCTTGCGCAGCTCATAGAACATCGCCCGCGCACCACTGCGGTCCTGCGGATCGTGGGAGTGGCGTGGGGTGTGCGGATCGCGCTGGTCGCGCTGCTGCTCGCTCTGGTCCATATGGTCCGCCCGCTCTGCCCGTTCCACGTCCGGCCGGCTGCCGAGGTCGTCTGCGCCCACCGGATGCGGCCGGGCCTGCTGCTCGGGGATGGTCACCTTGGGCGCCATCCGCGCGCCGCGTTCCAGCTCCTTCACGGGGCCCCCTGTTCGGTCATGACGGTCCGGGACCGGCGCCGCGCTCCTTGTACAGGCTGATGGTGACCGTACGGTCCTCGGCGACGGTGGAATCGACCTTGCCGGCCAGCGCGGAGAGCACTGTCCAGGCGAAGGTGTCGCGCTCCGGGGCACGTCCGTCGGTCGTGGGGGCCGACACGGTCACCTGCAGTGCGTCGTCGATCAGACGGAAGACGCAGCTCAGCACACTGCCGGGTACGGCCTGTTGCAGCAGGATCGCGCACGCCTCGTCGACCGCGATACGCAGATCCTCGATCTCGTCGAGGGTGAAGTCCAAGCGGGCTGCGAGTCCGGCCGTGGCCGTACGCAGCACCGACAGGTAGGCACCCGCAGCGGGCAGCCGGACTTCCACGAAGTCCTGGGTCCCGGGCTCGCCTGCGATCTGGGACACCCTCACCTCCAAGGTGGCACAAGCTGGTTGAGCTGATATTCGCGCCGGGTCGTCACTTCCTGCTTGGTTGAGAGGAGAACGATCCGGCGCGGCACATGGTTCGGCTGCGACGCTATCGCGATCTGCGGGGCGGTGTCGCCCGGACGGAGCATGGCGGCCCTCCGGGTCGGCACCGGGTCGTGATCCCCAGCGACCTCGCGACTGTCACTGATTGTAAGACTACGGGTACGGACAGTGGCTAGGGGTCTGCACCGCTAATTCGATATCGATTACGCTCCGTTGACACTCGAGGAGCCGGGAAGGTTGTGCGGTACACCTCCAGTGAGCCGCAAGACGGCCCGTTCGTCCATGGGTTCAGCACCGATCCGGCGCGGAAAAACGCCGGACGCTTCCCTCCAATACGGGACTGACCACTCCAAACGCCCGCCACCCCGGCTGTCGCGGCCCCCGGAGCGGCCGGGTGCGGACCTTACGCCCCCGCGGGCCGGAAGGAGCCGCGTACGGCCTTTGGGGAGCCACCGTACGGATACCGAGCGTGCCCGCCGGTGCGCTGGCGCGGACTCAGACCAGGCGCTGGTCCACGAAGCACCAGCGCCAGTTTTCTCCCGGTTCGTACGAGCGCATCACGGCGTGCCCCGTCGTGGCGAAGTGCTCCGTCGCGTGCCGGAACGGCGAGGAGTCGCAGCAGCCGACATGTCCGCAGGTCAGGCACAGCCGTAGTTGTACGGGATGACTGCCGACGGCCAGGCACTCGGGGCAGGTGGAGTTCAGCGGGGCCGGTTCGGGGCGGGGCAGTTCGGGAACGTGCGGACACTCGCTCATGATTGCCAGGTTAGAGCGCGGGGGCGGGCCACGGAGCGCAGGGTGGGCCCGGAACGGAGAGGGACGGGAACGATGGACGTGATGCCGCTGTTGCTGCTGGTCGCGGGGAGTGCCGCGGTTGCGGGCCTGGCTCGCCGCACGCCGGTGCCGGCGCCCCTGCTGGTCGTCGCGGCCGGGCTGCTGGCCTCGTACCTCCCCGGCGTGCCCGACTACACCCTCGACCCGCACATCGTGCTGCCGCTGCTGCTGCCCCCGCTGCTGCACACCGCGGCCCTGGACAGCTCGTACCTGGACCTGCGGGCCAATCTGCGGCCGGTGGCGCTGCTCTCGGTCGGGTACGTGCTCTTCGCGACGCTCGTCGTCGGATACGCCGCGTACCTGCTCATCCCGGACCTGCCGCTGACCGCCGCACTGGTGCTGGGCGCGGTGGTGGCCCCGCCGGACGCCGTGGCGGCCACCGCCATCGCCCGCAGACTCGGGCTGCCGAACCGGATCACCACGATTCTCCAGGGCGAGTCGCTGGTCAACGACGCCACCGCGATCACCGCGTACAAGGTGGCGCTGGCCGCGGCCGTCGGGGTGGGCGCCACCTGGACCGACGGCATCAAGGAGTTCGCCGTGGCGGCCGTCGGCGGGATCGGGGTCGGAGTGATCCTCATGGGACCGCTGCACTGGCTGCGCCGCACACTGCGCGACTCCCCGCTCCTGGAGAACACCCTCTCGCTGCTCATCCCGTTCGTCGCGTACGCCTGCGCCGAACAGCTCGGCGCGTCCGGCGTACTGGCGGTCGTCGTGGTCGGGCTCTACCTCGGGCACCGTTCCTGGCAGGTCGACTTCGAGACGCGGCTCCAGGAGGAGGCCGTATGGAAAATGGTCTCCTTCGTGCTGGAATCGGCGGTCTTCGCGCTGATCGGGCTGCAACTGCCGGTCGTGCTGCGCGGCCTCGGGGAGTTCAGCGGGGCGCAGGCCGCCTGGTACGCGGCCGTGGTCTTCGTCGTGGTGGTGCTCGCCCGCTTCGCGTGGGTCTTCCCCGCCACCTTCGTGCCGCGGGCCCTCTCGGCCCGTATCCGCGCCCGGGAACCGGGGACGAACTGGACCGCGCCGGTCATCGTGGGCTGGGCCGGCATGCGCGGGGTGGTCTCCCTGGCGATCGCCTTCTCGATCCCGGCCGCGGCGGACGGCGGCGGCTTCCCGGCCCGCAATCTGGTGCTGTTCCTGACGTTCACCACCGTCATCGGCACGCTCGTCGTCCAGGGGCTGACGCTGCCGCCGCTGATCCGCGCCCTCAAGCTCCCCGGCCGCGACGTACGGGCCGAGACGCTGGTCGAGGCGCAGGCGCAGAACACCGCCTCCCTGGCCGCCGAGGCCCGGCTGGAGGAACTGCTGACGGACTCCCGCAACGCCCTTCCCGGCCCGCTGGCCGACCGGCTGCGTACGGTCATGGAGCGGCGCCGCAACGCCGTATGGGAGCGGCTGGGAGCCGTCAACGAGGAGGGGGAGTCGGCGGACGAGACCTACCGGCGGCTGGCGCGGGAGATGATCGACGCGGAGCGCCGGGTCTTCGTCGAGCTGCGGGATGCCCGGCGGATCGACGACGAGATGCTGCGGGTGCTGCTGCGCCGGCTGGACCTGGAGGAGGCGGCGGCTTACCGGGAGGGGGCGGATTAGGCGGGGGCGTACGGGAGGGCCGGGGTCCGGAGGGGCGGGCGATCGGCGCGGCCCGGGGGGAGGGGGCGGCGGCGTGCGGGCAGGGTGTCGGCGCGCGGCGCAGGGGGTGGTTCAGGAAGGCGGGCAGGTCCGAACGGGTGAATTTCCTGCGGCGTACGGGTGGCGTGGCAGACCCGGACGGGTTCCGGCACGGCACGCCCTGTCGTACGGGCGGAGGGCCTGCCGTACTGGTCAGCGGCGTTCTTACGGGGCGCCGGAGATCACCGCGGCGACGGTCGTGCCGGGGGCGAAGGCGCCCTCGCCGGCCAGCGTCGTCAGGCCGAGCAGCATTTTGGCGACATAGAGACGTTCCAGGGGCAGCCCGTGCCGGTCCTCGAAGTCCTCCGCGAACGCGTCCAGTTCGGGGGAGCGACGGGCGTATCCGCCACAGTGGAAACGATCCTCCAGGCGCCACTCGCCGCGCCGGCCGCCAAAAGCCGCCCGCTGGAGCCCGGCCACCTCCTCGTTCAGGAAGTGCGGCGAACCGCCCTTGAGCACGGGAAATCCCAGGGCGCGCTGTCCCGGCGCCAGACCGGCGGCCAGACCGGCCAGGGTGCCGCCGGTGCCGCACGCCACGGCCACCAGGCCGGCGGTGCCGCGCAGCTCCCGGCCCAGGGCCGTACAGCCGCGGGCGGCCAGGACGTTGCTGCCGCCTTCCGGTATCAACTGCCAGGCACCGAAACGCCGGCGGAGGGAATCCAGAACCTCCGGATCGGACTTGCGGCGATAGGTGGCGCGGTCGACGAAGTGCAGCCGCATGCCGTCGGCGGCGCACTGCGCCAAAGAGGGGTTCAGGGGCTTTCGCGCCAGTTCCTCGCCCCGTACGACGCCTATCGTGGCCACACCCAAGAGGCGGCCGGCGGCGGCGGTGGCCCGCAGATGATTGGAGTACGCGCCGCCGAAAGTCAGCAGGGTGTTCTGGCCCGCCTCGGCGGCGGCGCGCACATTCGGGGCGAGCTTGCGCCATTTGTTGCCGGGCAGCTCGGGATGGATCAGATCGTCGCGCTTGAGCAACAGCCGTACGCCGCGGCGCGCGAACCGCTCGTCCTCGATCTCCTGGAGCGGGGACGGCAGGCGTGGCCGCAGCGCGTCGAGGCCGGGGTAAGGGTTGAGGTCGGGGTCGGGGACGGTGTTGAGGTCGGGGTCGGGGACGGTGCCGGTCACACGCCTATTGTCCCGTCGGCCGGACGGTGCCGGAGCGGCGGGCCGTCCGGTTGTCCGGCGGCCTGGCTGTCCGGCTGCCCGGCTGGAACCATTTCGGGCCGGACGTGAATCACGTCGGGTATGCATCAGGCCAGGCATGAATCACGTCGGGCATGAATCAGGCCACTACACATCACGCCCGGCACAAATCGAGCCGGGTCCGATTCCGGCCGGAGCTGGTCCAGGCCAGGGCTGCTCCGGCCGGGTCATTTCAAGCCGGGAGCTATTTCAGCCGTTCCCCGATACGGTCACGCAGCCAGTCCATCGTGAATCCCCGGGGGTCGATCTTGCCGGGCTGCCATTCCAGGTGCCCGATCACCGAGCGCTCCGTCCAGCCGTGGACACGGCACACGGCCGCCGCGGCCTTCTCGATGGTGTCCAACTGAGCCTGTGGCCACGGATCGGCGCCGTCACCCAGGTTCTCGCATTCGAAGCCGTAGAAATAGCGGTTGCCGTCCGTGTTGGCCTCGTTGACAGGCGGAAGGCGCTTCTCGGCGATCACGGCGCGCAGTACGTCCCCGTCGCCCAGACCCGCGTGGTTGGCACGGCCGTTGCCGACCAGGTGGACCGTGCCGTCCTTGGTGATCACGCCGTGACACAGCGGGCCGGGCAGGCCGGCGTAGCCGTCGTAGCAGATGCGCACGGTCCGCTCGGACCCGGACGTCGCGGTGTGGTGGATGACCACGCCGTGCACCGGGCCCCACGGGCCCTTGTGGTTGCGGTTGTGTTCACGCCAGCCGTCGACCTCGACGACCTGGATCCCCTCGTCCTTCAGAGCCTTGACGAAACTGTCAGCCGACATGGGTGGGGCCATGGCCGACTCCGTTCGGTGCGCGGCGGACGCCGACCGCGCACCGCCTCGTAAAACGCTTGTACTGGAACGCCAGGTCCCATACCAGCCGTTCGGTGCGTGTGCGAGCGGTTTTCGGCCGCTCGGCCGCTCAGCCGCGCAGGAACCCGTCTCCGTGTGCGGCGATGTGCGCTTCGAGGGCGCTGAGCGCGTCCTGCGTCGCCTGGGGCGCTCCGCTGCCCCGCCGCTCGGCGTAGTAGGCGGCCCCAAGCTTCTTCAACAAGTCGTTGCCGGCCCGCTGCTGCTGCACCTCGTCGACCTTCTGCTTGCCCTGGGCCAGTCCGCGCTGGGCCTGCTCCTTGGCACGGTCGAGGAATCCTGCCATGTGCTGCCTCCTGGGAAATCGGTGAGCCGGCCGGGGTACCCGGCCGTGGTCGGTCACCGGCCGGATCGCACCGGTGGCACCAGTGGTGTCGTACCCGATCAACGGCCCGGCCACCCGTGGCGTTCCCGTGCCACGCTGAACAGGCGTCCGTAGAGGTCAGGTGTCCGCACCGGGACGTTGTCCGTACAGGGCGGTTGTTTCGTACAGGGCGGTTGTCCGTACGTACAGGGCAGTGGGGGGCGCAAGGAAGGGACGCATGGAAGGTCACGAAGAGCACCACGGGGAGGGCCGCGCGGAGAGCGGCGGAGGGAGTCACAGAGAGACGTACAGAGAGACCTACAGAGAGAGGCCGTCACCTCTGGGAGGAGCGCCGGGCGGTGCGGCGGTATGGACGCGTACGGCCGGACCGTCGCCCCGCCCGGTGCTGCCCGACGGCTGTACGGACCTCATCTGGACCGGTGGCCGGTTACTGGTGGCCGGCCCCGACACCCGCGCGCACACCCCGGACGCCCCGCCCGGCGCGCGGTTCGTGGGGCTGCGCTTCGCACCCGGCCAGGGCCCCGCGGTCTTCGGAGTGCCCGCGCACGAACTGCGTGACCTGCGCGTACCGCTGGCGGACCTGTGGCCACAGGCCCGGGTACGGCGGCTGGCCGAGCAGGTGGCCGGGGCCGCGGCTCCCGGGCGGATGCTGGAGGAGATCGCGGCGGACCGGCTGCGCGCGGGCGGCGCGCCCGATCCCGCCCGCGACGTGATCGCCGCGATCGCCGTGGCGCTCGGTGACGGGCGGACGGTCTCCCAGGTGGCGCGATCCGTCGGTATGGGCGAGCGCCGGCTGCACCGCCGGTGTCTGGAGGCTTTCGGGTACGGGCCCAAGACGCTGGGCCGGGTGCTCAGGCTCGTACGGGCGCTGGACCTGGCGCGGTCGGGGATGCCCTACGCCCAGGTGGCGGCGGTGGCCGGATATGCCGACCAGGCGCATCTCTCTCGGGAGGTGAAGTCCCTCACAGGGGCCCCGCTGGGGGCCCTGACACGCCCGGGATAGCGTGTTCCCCATGAACTACCAGGCCGTTCTTGAGGAGGTAGCGGCCTTCGCCAGGCCGTATGTGGGGCATGGGCAGGTGGCCGATTACATACCCGCACTGGCGCGTGTGCCGCAGGATCGTTTCGGTATCGCGGTGGCCGACATCGACGGCAAGGTTTACGGGGTGGGCGACTGGGAGGTCCCCTTCTCCGTACAGTCCATATCCAAGGCATTCTCCCTGGCGCTGGTGATGGCGCAGGACAACGAGCGGATCTGGGACCGGGTGGGCCGCGAGCCGTCGGGCACGCCCTTCAACTCACTGGTGCAGCTCGAATGGGAGAACGGCATCCCGCGCAACCCGTTCATCAACGCGGGCGCGCTGGTCGTCACCGACCGCCTCCAGACCCTGACCGGCGACGCCAGCACCACCATGCTGCACTTCCTGCGCGAGGAGAGCGGCAATCCGGACCTCGCCTTCGACCAGGCCGTAGCCGGGTCCGAGGCCGACCACGGCGACCGCAACGCCGCCCTCGCGCACTTCATGGCCAGCTTCGGCAACCTGGAGAACCCGGTCCCCAGCGTCATCGAGCACTACTTCTGGCAGTGCTCGATCGAAATGAGCTGCCGCGACCTGGCCGTGGCCGGTGGCTTTCTGGCCCGGCACGGGCTGCGGGCCGACGGGAGCCGGCTGCTGGAGGCCCGCGAGGCCAAACGGATCAACGCGGTGATGCTGACCTGCGGGACGTACGACGCGGCCGGCGAGTTCGCCTACCGGGTGGGGCTGCCCGCCAAGAGCGGCGTGGGCGGCGGCATCGTCGCCGTCGTACCGGGCCGCTGCACCCTGTGCGTCTGGAGCCCCGGCCTGGACCGCCGCGGCAACTCGGTGGCCGGCGCGGCGGCCCTGGACCACTTCACGACGCTGACCGGGTGGTCGGTGTTCTGAGGTCAGCGCCCTCCGGGGCTTGTGCTGTGCCTTCTGTGTTTTGTGGGTTCTTGAGCCTTCTTTGTCTTCTGCGCCTTCTGCGCCTTCTGCCGTTTCTGGGTCTTCTGTGCTTTACGTTTTCGGCCCTCGGATCCACCACTGAGGTGGCGTTCCCACGGGCGCCGGGCGCATCGTGGGGACAAGGAGGTGCGTGGTCATGGAACACGAAATGCGCGCCGAGTACGCGGCCGGCGCCTCGGCGAAACAGCCGGACGCCCGGGTGCGGGCCTGGCACATGGTCCGCGGGCACGAACTGACGGCGATGTGCGGGCGCGAGCTGGACCAGGACGCCGAAACCCAGTCGGCCGACCTCTGGGGCACGGCCGACAGCGCGCCGTTCTGCCACTCCTGCGGGGCCATGTATCTGCGGGAAGTGCCCTGACCGCCGGTCTGCCGACTGCTCTCCATGAGGGCGGCGGTGGTCTGTGGGAACCGCAATGGCTCACGAGTGCGGCAGTGGCGCGAAGAGATCCACGCCGCGGCCGTCGGGGTCCAGCACGACGGCGTACCGCTGCCCCCAGTCCGTGTCCCACGGCTCCTTGTCGCCCTCGTAGCCCGCGTCGACCAGATCGGCGTACAGCCTGTCGACCCCCGCGGCGTCGGCGCATTCGAACGCCAGCCCCGTGGCGCCACGGCTTCCCGGCGCCGGGGGCGTCCACTGCGGATCGAAGGAGCGGATGGTCTCGTACGGGTCCCACATCAGGCGCAGGCCGCCGGGCAGCGTGACCTCGGCGTGCGGGGCGGCGTCCGCCTCGGCGGGGATGTCCAGGCCCAGACGGCGGTAGAAGGCGAGGGAGGCGGCCATGTCGGCCACGGGCATGCCGAACGCCGACAGCCGGGCGGCGGGAGAGGAGGAGGCGGGAGAAGGAGCGGAACCGGGAGAGAAAGAGCTGGTCGTCATGCGGCGACCTTAGGCAGGTACCGGACCGACGGTCTTGAAGAAATCGGACACGGAAGCCGGGCGAAGCCGGGCATCGGCCGTACGCGGTCCGGCCTGGCCACTACCGGCCCCCGCTCTGGCCACTACCGGCCCCCGCTCTGGCCCCGCTCGGTCCCTGCCCGGTCCTCGCCCGGACCGATCCCGCCCGTCGGCCACCGAGTGACCGGTTGCCCTCCCAGGACACCTCGCGGGCGCCTCAAGGGCAGCGGATGATCTGCCCCGCGTACGAGAGGTTCCCGCCGAAGGCGAACAGCAGCACCGGCGCCCCGGGGGCGATCTCACGCCGCTCGACCAGCTTGGACAGGGCCAGCGGCACGGAGGCGGCCGAGGTGTTCCCCGAGTCCACGACATCGCGCGCGATCACGGCGTTGACCGCGCCGATACGCTGCGCGACCGGCTCGATGATCCGCAGATTGGCCTGGTGCAGCACGATTGCCCCCAGGTCCTCGGGCCGTACGCCGGCGCGCTCGCAGACCTCGCGCGCGATGGGCGGGAGCTGGGTCGTCGCCCAGCGGTAGACCGCCTGGCCTTCCTGGGCGAAGCGCGCCGGCTCGCCCTCGATCCGTACTGCGTGGCCCATCTCGGGGACCGAGCCCCACAGCACCGGGCCGATCAGCGGCTCGGGAGAGGCGGTGACGATCGCGGCGCCCGCGCCGTCCCCGACCAGGACGCAGGTCGAGCGGTCGGTCCAGTCCACCACGTCCGTGAACTTCTCGGCCCCGATGACCAGCGCGTTGGTGGCCGACCCGGCCCGGATGGCGTGGTCGGCGGTGGCCAGCGCGTGGGTGAAGCCGGAGCAGACGACGTTGATGTCCATGGTGGCCGGGGCCCGCAGTCCGAGCCGGGCGGCCACCCGCGCGGCGGTGTTGGGGCTGCGGTCCGTCGCCGTGCAGGTGGCGACGAGTACCAGGTCGATGTCATCGGGGCGGAGCCCGCCGGCGGCCAGTGCCTTGGCCGCCGCGGCGGTGGCCATCGCCGCCACGCTCTCGTCCGGCGCCGCGACATGGCGGGTGCGGATGCCGACACGGCTGCTGATCCAGGCGTCGTCGGTGTCCACGATCTTCGCCAGATCATCGTTGGTGAGCACTTTGGAGGGCTGGTAATGGCCGAGAGCCAGGATGCGTGACCCCGTCATGATGTCCCCTGTGCGCGCCGTGCGCGGTCGGAATCGGTACCTGACCAGTGTTGGTCGTACGAGCGCGGGAGATGCTCATGGATCCGCCAATCTTCTGCCGTCAGAACTGGAGAGATCCGACCGCCACTCGGCGGTATGGGCGCGGCGTCGGCGGTCGCCCGAGGATTGCGGAATTCCACACCTCCGAGCCGGGGGTTTTCCCCATGGTCACGTCGCGGCGGATGCCATAGCCTCATCGAGCAATGGCCCACAAAGTGGCCTTGACCAGCAACTTCCATGCAATCGGGGGAATCCATGCGTCGGCACCTGCGCCACTTGGCGGCCATCGCGCTCGTCGGAGTCGCCGTCGGGGGAGTCAGCTCCTGCGGGCTGTGGGACTCCTCCACTTTCGAGGACGACGGCAAGGTGTCGCAGAAGATCACTTCCGTACGGCTCGACAACGGCTCCGGCGCCGTCGAGGTGCGCGGTGAAAAGGACGTCGACGAAATCTCCGTCCACCGGAAAGTCGAATACCGGGGCGACCGGCCGGAAGGAGCGTCCCACCGGGTGGAGAACGGCGTCCTGATACTCGGCGGCTGCGGCAAGAGCTGTTCGGTGAGCTACACCGTCGAGGTACCCGTGGGGACCCGGGTCGGCGGCCAGACCTCGAACGGCGCGGTCACCCTGTCCCAGGTGGGCGAAGTGGATGTCACGACGAGCAATGGAGCCGTGAAGGTGGACGATGCGGCGGGCCCGGTGAAGGTACGGACCACCAACGGACGGATCACCGGACGCGGCCTGAAGGGCAAGAGCATCGACGCCGAGACCTCCAACGGCGGGATCGAACTCGCACCGGCCACGGCGCAGGACATACGGGCCGAGACCACGAACGGCGCCGTCAGTCTCACCGTGCCGGCCGGCCGCTACCGGATATCCGCCAAGAACGACAACGGCCACCAGAGCATCGGCATACCCAACGACCCGTCCGGCGACCACCGCATCGACCTGACCACCGACAACGGAGCCATCACCGTCAAAGCCGCTTGATCACCCCGAATCGATCACCTCGAATCGATCACCCCCATGGATCACCCGCATCGATCACGCCTGAGTCGATCACTCGAATCCATCACTCGAATCCATCACCCGGACCTGACCGGCACGCCGGCCTCCCCGGCCGGGGAGGCACGACCCGGCGCTTGACCTCAACCGCGCTTGAGGAAGCAGGATCCGCAACCGGATCTGACGACAAGCGATGGAGGGGCCGGTATGCGGGCGGTGCGGATGACGGAGTTCGGTGGGCCCGAGGTGCTGGTGGCCACGGCGGTGCCGGATCCGGTGGCGGGGCCTGGACAGGTGGTGGTCGGTATGGCCGCCGCCGGTATCGACTTCGTACAGACACAGCTACGGAGCGGGTACACCCCCGGCCCTCCGCTGCCCCGGCTGCCCTGGGTGCCGGGCGGGACGCTCGCCGGGCGGGTGCTCTCGGTGGGGGAGGGGGTGGACCGGAGCTGGGCCGGGCGGCGCGTGGTCGGCACGACCGTGGGAAGGGAGGGCGCCCACGCCGAACGGGCGGTGGCCGCGGTGGACGAGCTGTATCCCGTCCCCGACGGGCTGGGCCTGCCGGAAGCGGCGGCGCTGATCGACGACGGGGCGACTGCCCTCGGCCTCGTGGAAGGCGCGCGGCTCAAGCCCGGTGAGTGGGTACTGGTGGAGGCCGCGGCCGGTGGCGTCGGCAGCCTGCTCGTCCAGCTCGCCCGGGCCGCGGGTGCCCGGGTGGTGGGTGCCGCGCGCGGTGAGCGCAAGCTCGCACTCATACGGGAGCTGGGCGCCGAGGCGGCCGTGGATTTACTCGGCGCCGGGCTGGACGGAGCGTGTACGGGAGGTCACCGGCGGGGCGGGCCCCGACGTGGTGTTCGACGGAGTCGGAGGGGAGACGGGCCGGGCCGCGCTCGGGGTGGTGGCGCACGGCGGGCGGTTCTCCGTACACGGCGCCGCCGGCGGTGCGGCGACCGACGCGCAGGCGGCACGGGCTGTCCGGCCCGGAGTGACGGTGATCGGACTGGACCAGCTCTACGGCTTCGCAGCGGCGGCCCCCGCATGGATCGCCCGGATCCTGAGGCGGGCGGCAGCGGGAGAGCTGACGCCGGTGATCGGACAGACCATGCCCCTGGAGCGGGCGGCGGAGGCACATGCGGCGATGGAAGCCCGCGAGGTCATCGGCAAGACGCTGCTCGTTACGTGAGCTGGACACACGCAAGGGAGTGCGCGTGGGGTGCGGAGGGGGCAGGTGCGAATAGGGACGCACCGGGAGGAGGGACGGGCGGGGTGGAGGTGGGGGGAGGGGAGGGGGAGGGGGCGAAGGTTGGATGTGGGGGAGGCATTCGGGGGTGCTGTTCTGGGTTCGGGGTCAGCGGCGCAGGGGGGTTTCCTGCTGCATGTGGGAGAGCTTCTCGGGGTTGCGTACGGCGTAGAGGCCGGTGATGAGGCCGTTGTCGACACGTACCGTCACGACGGTGTCGATCGTGCCGTCGAGCTGGAGGATCAGCGCGGGGTAGCCGTTGACCTGTACCGGCTGCATCGATCCCATGGCGGCGATCCTGCCCAGTCCGGCGGCCAGCAGACGGGCCACCTTGTCGGCTCCGACGACGGGCCGCGGGACGGCCTGCTTGATGCCGCCGCCGTCACCGAGGAAGACGACATCCGGCGCGAGGATGTCGAGCAGGCACTGCAGATCGCCTGTGTCGGCCGCCCGTTGGAAGGCGTCGAGCGCGTCGCGGGTCTCGGTGGGGGAAACGACTCCGCGCGGCCGGCGTGCCGCGACGTGTGCCCGGGCCCGGTGCGCGATCTGGCGGACGGCGGCCGGGGTCTTCTCGACGGCTTCGGCGATCTCGTCGTACCCGAGGTCGAACACCTCGCGGAGCACGAACACCGCCCGCTCGGTCGGGGCGAGTGTTTCCAGCACCAGCAGCATCGCCATCGAGACGCTGTCGGCCAGTTCGACGTCCTCGGCCACGTCGGGCGTGGTGAGGAGTGGCTCGGGCAGCCAGGAGCCGACGTAGGACTCCTTGCGGCGGCCGAGCGTACGCAGTCGGCTCAGCGCCTGGCGCGTGGTGATCCGTACGAGGTAGGCGCGCTGGTCCCGTACCGTGCCGAGGTCGACACCCGACCACCGCAGCCAGGTCTCCTGCAGGACGTCCTCCGCGTCGGCGGCCGAGCCGAGCATCTCGTAGGCGACCGTGAACAGCAGGTTGCGGTGGGCGATGAACACCTCGGTGGCGGGGTCCGCGCGTCCGTCGTCGGCGACCTGTCCGGCCGTGTCCCGCGCGTGTTCGCCGCGCCCGCCGTCCCGCGTGTGTTCGCTGTGCTCGCTGTCCCGCGCGTGCTCGCTGTTCACCGGCTGCTCCTGCGTGTTCTCTCTCGACGGTGTCACGCGCACAAGACGCCGGTCCGCGCGGCTTTGTGACACCGGCGAGCGGTGGCGCACGTCACATCGCAGTCCCGTCACACGGAGCGGGTGGGCGGCATCTGGTGTTCGTTCAGTCAGTGCACCACCACAAGTGAGGACGAGGTCATGAACGCCCGATTCAACATGTTCGAGAACGAGTTCGCCACCAAGTTCGCCAAGCGGTTCGCCAACGCGGGCATGCTGATCCAGCAGTCGTCGCTGCCGTCCTCCACGCAGGAGCTGGTGTCGCTGCGCGTCAGCCAGATCAACGGCTGCGGCTGGTGCATCGACTTCCACACCAAGGAGGCCGCTGCCGCCGGTGAGACCGCGCTGCGGCTCCACCTGGTCGCCGCCTGGCGCGAGTCCACCGTGTTCACCGAGGCCGAGCAGGCCGCGCTGGCGCTCGCCGAGGAGGGCACCCGGCTCGCCGACGCCCACCTCGGCGTGTCCGACGAGACCTGGGCCCAGGTGCGCAAGCACTACGACGACGACCAGATCGCCGCGTTGGTCGCCCAGGTCGCCCTGATCAACGCGGCCAACCGGCTCGCCGTGATCGTGCACCAGCGGGGAGGTTCCTACGAGCCCGGCATGTTCGCCGCCATGTCGAGCTGATCGGCGGATGGGCGGATCGGCTGTTCGGCGGACGGACGAGCTGTTCGGCGGGCGGACTTCGGCCCGGCCCGGATCGAATGAACCCGGGCCGGGCGGGGACCGCAACGATCGCAACGTCATGAGGGCACGGGGGCACGGGGGCGCATGGCTCCGTGCCCCCATGACCCCCGGTTTTTTGAGCCCTGCCCATGACGGCGGGCCCCGACCAGGAGGAGTCGGGGCCCGTTGTCGGGAGGTGCTGTTGGATGCCGGGGATCAGGCGGGCTGGGTGGTGAGTGGGGTGAAGCGGCGCAGGCGGAGGCTGTTGCCGACGACGAAGACCGAGGAGAAGGCCATCGCGGCGCCGGCGATCATCGGGTTGAGCATGCCGGCCGCGGCGAGCGGCAGGGCGGCGACGTTGTAGCCGAAGGCCCAGAACAGGTTGGTCTTGATCGTGCCCAGGGTCTTGCGGGAGAGGCGGATGGCGTCCGCGGCGGCGCGCAGGTCACCTCGTACGAGGGTGAGGTCGCCGGCCTCTATGGCGGCGTCGGTGCCGGTGCCCATCGCCAGGCCCAGGTCGGCCTGGGCCAGTGCGGCGGCGTCGTTGACGCCGTCGCCGACCATCGCCACCGAGCGGCCCTCGGCCTGGAGGGACTTCACGACCGACACCTTGTCCTCGGGCATCACCTCGGCGATGACCTGGTCGATGCCGACCTCCGAGGCGACCGACTCGGCGACGGCCTTGTTGTCACCGGTCAACAGGACCGGGGTCAGGCCCAGCGCCCGGAACCGGCGCACGGCCTCGGCGCTGGTGGGCTTCACGGCGTCCGAGACGACCAGTACGGCCCGCGCCGCGCCGTCCCAGCCCACGGTGACGGCCGTACGGCCCTGGGACTCGGCGTCGGCCTTGGCTTGCGACAGCTCGGGCGGCAGCGGCTGGCTCCAGTCGGCGAGCAGCTTCTCGCGGCCGACCAGTACGGCGTGCCCCTCGACGACACCCTGGACGCCCAGGCCGGGGACGTTCGCGAAGTCCTCGGGGGTGGGCAGGGTGCCCGTACGCTCGGTGGCGGCGGTGGCGATGGCGCGGGCGATGGGGTGCTCGGAGGAGTGTTCCAGGGCGCCCGCCAGGCGCAGCGCCTCGTCCGTCGACACGCCCTCCGCCAGGTGGACGCCGGTGAGGGTCATCACGCCGGTGGTGACGGTGCCGGTCTTGTCCAGGACGATGGTGTCGACACCGCGGGTGGACTCCAGGACCTCGGGCCCCTTGATGAGGATGCCGAGCTGGGCGCCGCGGCCCGTACCGACCATCAGGGCGGTGGGCGTGGCCAGCCCCAGGGCGCACGGGCAGGCGATGATCAGGACGGCGACCGCCGCGGTGAAGGCGGCGACCGGGCCCTCACCGCTGGCGAGCCAGTAGCCGAGTGTGGCGACGGCGAGCGCGATGACGACCGGGACGAAGACGGCGGAGATACGGTCCGCCAGGCGCTGGGCCGCGGCCTTGCCGTTCTGCGCGTCCTCCACCAGCTTGGCCATCCGGGCGAGCTGGGTGTCCGCGCCGATCCGGGTGGCCTCGACGACGATCCTCCCGCCCGCGTTGACGGTGGCGCCGGTGACCGGGTCGCCGGGAACCACCTCGACCGGAACGGACTCGCCGGTCAGCATGGACGCGTCCACGGCGGAGGTGCCCTCCAGGACCGTGCCGTCGGTGGCGATCTTCTCCCCGGGCCGTACGACGAAGCGGTCACCGACCGCCAGCCGGCTGGTGGGCACCCGCACTTCGCGGCCGTCCCGCAGCACCGCCACGTCTTTCGCGCCCAGCTCCAGCAGCGCCCGCAGCGCGGCGCCCGCCTTCCGCTTCGAACGGGTCTCGAAGTACCGCCCGGCCAGGATGAACGTGGTGACGCCGGCCGCCGCCTCCAGGTAGATGTTCCCGCTGCCGTCGCTGCGGGCGATCGTCAGCTCGAAGGGGTGCCGCATGCCCGGCATGCCGGCGTCACCGAAGAACAGGGCCCACAGCGACCAGCCGAACGCGGCGAGGGTGCCCAGCGAGATGAGCGTGTCCATCGTGGCGGCGCCGTGCCGCAGGTTGGTCCATGCGGCCTTGTGGAACGGCCAGGCGGCGTACGCGACGACCGGCGCGGCCAGGGTCAGGGACAGCCACTGCCAGTTGGTGAACTGGAGTGCCGGGACCATCGCCATCAGGACGACGGGGACGGACAGGGCCAGGGAGACGAGCAGCCGCTGCCGGAGCGCGGCGAGGGCGTCGGGCTGCCCGGGGGTGCGTACATCCGATTCCGGACGCCCGCCTGCACTCGCGTCCGTACCCGCCCCCGTCCCCGCCTCGGCGTCCGTGCCGGTGCCGGCGGAAGCGCCCGCGCCCGTGGCCGGGTCGGGAGGGGGCGGCGGAGTGGGGACGGCGGCGGTGTAGCCGGTCTTCTCGACCGTGGCGATCAGGTCCTCGACGCCGATCCCGGCCTCCTCCTCCCATTCGACCTTCGCCTTCTCGGTGGCGTAGTTGACGGTGGCCGTCACGCCTTCCATCCGGTTGAGCTTCTTCTCGATACGGGCCGCGCAGGAGGCGCAGGTCATCCCGCCGATCTCCAGCTCCACCCGGTTGCCGTCGATCGTGGTGGTCATCGCTGCTGCTCCTTCGTGTGCTGAGGGTGTACGGGCGTGGATACGGAACGGGGACACGGACGGGGCTGAATGCGAGGCGTGGCCGGCCCGACTGCCGCTCCTGGCGTCGTCCATGTAGGGAACTGTATACCCCCCAGGGGTATCCATGCCACCCGTCGCGAGGCAGTGCGTGACCAGGGGCAGGAGAGACGAAGAGAGAAGAGAAGGCGAAAGGGTGAAGGGGAGGGGCCGAAGGGAGAGGCGAAGAAAGGGGTGAAGGGAGGCGAAGGGAGGGGCGCAGCGCGCCGGCGCGTTACAGCCAGCCGTTGCGCTTGAAGCCGCGGTGGATGAGTACGCAGATGACGGCGACCAGGAGCATCAGCAGCGGGTAGCCGTAGGTCCAGTGCTTCTCGGGCATGTGGTCGAAGTTCATGCCGTACACGCCGCACGCCATCGTCGGTACGGCCAGGATCGCGACCCAGGCGCTGATACGGCGCATGTCCTCGTTCTGGGCCACGGTGACCTGTGCGAGGTGGGCCTGGAGTATCGAGTTCAGCAGGTCGTCGAAGGCGGTGATCTGCTCGGTGACGCGGGCCAGGTGGTCGGCGACGTCCCGGAAATAGGTCTGGATGTGCGGGTCCACCAGGGCCATGGGCTGGGTGGACAGGGCCTGCAGGGGGCGGTCCAGCGGGGCCACCGCGCGCCGCAGTTCGAGGAGTTCGCGCTTGAGCTGGTAGATCCGTCCGGCGCCGGCCCGCCCGCGCCCGCCGTCGGAGAAGACCTCGCTCTCGACGTCGTCGATGTCGTCCTGGACGGCGGCGGCCACGTCCAGATAGTCGTCCACGACCAGGTCGGCGATGGCGTGCAGCACGGCCGACGGCCCCATGGCGAGCTGTTCCGGTACGGACTCCAGGTGTTCGCGCAGCGGGCCCAGGGAGCCGTGCCCGCCGTGCCGGACCGTGATCACGAAGTCGGCGCCGGTGAACACCATGATCTCGCCGGTCTCCACGACCTCGCTGGTGTCGGTGAGCCGGTCGTGTTCGACGTAGCGGACGGTCTTGAAGACGGTGAACAGCGAGCCGTCGTAGCGCTCCAGTTTCGGCCGCTGGTGGGCGTGGACGGCGTCCTCGACGGCGAGCGGGTGCAGGCCGAACAGTTCGACGACGCCGGCGAACTCCTTCTCCGACGGCTCGTGCAGCCCGATCCACACGAAGCCGCTGCCGCTCTCCCGTACGCGGCGGATCGCGTCCTGCGCCGGGTGGTCGCCCTCCTGCCGTACGCCGTCCACGTACACCGCGCAGTTGACCACCGCGGTGCCCAGCGGCGAGCGCGCCGGGTGGCTGAGGTCGACACCCCGGCTGCGCTGCTGCGGCAGCCGGACCGCCTTGCGGAGATTGCTGATCATCGACACGGCGACTCCTACGAACGGGTGCGTCGCCCAGTATGCCCAGGCAGTCGCCTAGCCGGGCGGGGCGCAGGCGGCGGTTGCCGCCACATGCCGGTCGCGGGCCGCGCCGAAGCCGAGCGCGACCTGGGGGACCAGCAGGACCAGCAAAACGGTCAGCGGGACCGTCCAGCCGCCCGAGGCGTCGTGGACGGTGCCCAGTACGGCCGGGCCGGTGGCGGCCAGGACGTAACCGAAGCACTGGGCCATGCCGGAGAGCTGGGCGGTGTGCCGGGCGTCGGGCGCGCGCTGGACGATGAACAGCAGGGCGAGGCTGATGGCGGCGCCCTGGCCGAGGCCGAGCAGCGTCATCCACAGGTACGCGCCGCCGGCCGGCGCCAGCAGCAGCCCGGCGAAGCCCAGCGCGCACAGCAGCGCGCCGAGCGCGGCCAGCACCCCGCGCGCAGCTTTCCGCCCACGGCGACCGGGGCCAGGAAGGAGCCCGTGATGCCCAGGAGGGAGGAGAAGGAGAGCATCCAGCCCGCGTCTCCCGCGCTCATCCCGGCGTCCTGGAGCAGGGTGGGCAGCCAGGCCGCCGCCGCGTAGTAGCTGAGCGACTGCAGGCCCATGTAGCCGGTGACCTGCCAGGCCAGCGGGGAGCGCCACAGGCCGCGTACGGGAGAGGCCGCCTGCCGCGCGGTGCCGGAACCGGCTGCACCGGTCCCGCCGGACGCACCGGTCTCACCCGCCGCACCGGTCTCACCGGCCTTACCGACCTCACCGGCTTCACCCGTCCTCGTACGGGAGCGGGTCTGCGGCAGCCACACCACCAGCGCCAGGACCGCCAGGGACCCCCAGCAGGCCAGCGTGGCCTGCCAGCTCAGCCCGGCCGCCTGCTGTACGGGCACGGTCACACCGGCGGCGAGCGCGGCGCCGCCGAACAGCGACATCGAGTACAGGCCGGTCATCAGCCCGGCCTTCGCCGGGAAGTCGCGCTTGATCAGGCCGGGCAGCAGGACGTTGGCGACGGCTATGCCGGCGCCGATCACGACCGTGCCGGCGAACAGCGCGGCCACCGGGTGGAGCAGGCGCAGCGCGGTACCCGCGCAGATCAGCGCCATGGTGCCCAACAGGGAGCGCTCGGTCCCCAGGCGGCGGCCCAGCCGCGGCGCGACGGGGGCCAGCAGCCCGAAGCACAGCAGAGGGAGCGCGGTGAGCAGGCTGGTGGCGGCGGCCGACATCCCGCTGTCGTCGCGGATGGTGTCGGCGAGCGGGGAGACGGCGACGAGCGCGGGCCGCAGGTTCAGCGCGAGGAGGACGACGCCGAGGCCGAGGACGAGGGCGCGACGGCCGGTGACGCCGTTCCGGGCGCCGCCTTCGGCCCGCGCTCCGGCAGGGGCCTGTCCGGCGGCGGCCAGGGTCTGTTCCCCGGCGGCCGGGGTCTCTTCCGTACCCGCCGGGGTCCGCTCCGTGGCGGCCGGGGCGTCATCACGCATGGAGTGCTCCTGAGCTTCCTGGGCCGGGGCGGGCGTCGGCGGTCGCCGCGGCACCGGCCGGCGCGGCATCCGCGGTCAGGTCGTCCGCCGGCGCGTCGCCTCCGGAAGGCGGGCACGACGCGCGCAGCGCCGCCATCCCCTCGGCGAGGTGCGCCAGCGCGATCCGCTCCGCCCCGTCGGCGTCCCGGGCCTCGATGGCGTCGACCAGGGCGCGGTGCGCGTCGCATTGATGGCGTACGGAATCGGGTACGGGAGAGCCGACGACCGCCTGGAGGGTGGTCCGCAGCGCGTCACCGAGGTGTTCGTACAGCTCGGCCAGGACGCTGTTGTGCGCCGCGGCGGCGACGGTGCGGTGGAAGGCCATGTCCGCGTCGATGAACGCGTTCACCTCGCCGCTCCTCCACGCGTGCCCGCGGTCCTCCAGCGCCGCTCGCAGCGCCCGCAGGTCCTCTTCCGTACGGCGCTGCGCGGCATAGCGGGCGGCATCGCGTTCCAGGGAGGCCCGGACCTCGTACGCCTCCAGTTGTGCCGCCCGGCGCAGTCTGCGCTGCACGGCGGCGCCGAAGCCGCTGCCGGCGCGCACGTAGGTGCCGTCCCCCTGGCGGGGTTCCAGCATCCCGGTGTGCACCAGGGCGCGTACGGCCTCGCGGACGGTGTTGCGGCCGACGCCGAGCTGTTCCACGAGCAGCGGCTCGGCGGGGATCTTCGTCCCGACCGGCCACTCGCCTTCGGCGATCAGCCGTTCCATCTGCTCGATGACCAGGTCCACAAGACTCGTACGGGTGGTGCTGTGCAGCGGCATCGGTCGCCGTCCTCCTCGGTGATTCCGCTGATTCCGCCGGTGATGGGAACATCCCATGTTTGCGGGTGTCAAATGAAATCCTCCGGGTTAGCCTGGGGGATGCGGTGGCCATTGAGGCCGCCGTACGGCGGTGGGGCCCGCCGTCCCCGAACCGCGGTGCCGTGGCCGCCAACGGTCCCTGCTTGCGAGAGCGGACGTGCCGCGTGCCCGCGCGAGTAGGAGACGTATGCCCCACATGCCCACAGGAGCTTCCGCGCCCGGCGTCGAAGAACGCGTCGGCGCGCCCGGCGACGCCGCGGTGCCCGCCCGCCGGCAGCCGCCGCCGTGGCACGGCCAGGGAGCGGTGATCGCCGCCGTCTCGGCCGGCGGCGGCATCGGCGCCGCCGCCCGCTACGCGGCCTCCCTGATCTGGCCCCAGGCCACCGACGGCTTCCCCTGGACCACCCTGGCGGTCAACGTCATCGGCTGCGCCCTCATGGGCGCCCTGATGGTGCTGGTCACCGAGCGCGGGCCGGCGCACCGGCTGGCGCGCCCTTTCCTGGGCACCGGAGTCCTCGGCGGCTTCACCACCTTCTCGACGTACGCCCTGGACGTCCGGCATCTGCTGGAGCTGCCCCGCGCGGCCCCGGGCCTGGCCTGCCTGGTGGCGACCCCGCTCGCCGCGCTGGCCGCGGTGTGGTGCGCCTCGGCCCTCACCCGGCGCCTGCTGCCGCCCGGCCGGTGGCAGGCGCAACGGGCGGAGGGGGCGCCCCGGCCCGGGGAAAGGGGACACCGGGCCGGGGAGAAGGAGCACCGGCCCGGGGAGAAGGAGCCCCGGGCCGCCGAGGGACAGGGGTGCCGGTGAACTGGCTGCTGGTGGTGGCCGGGGCCGTGGTCGGCGCGCCGCTGCGCTTCCTGACCGACCGCTTCGTGCAGTCGCGCCACCACACCGTCTTCCCCTGGGGGACCTTCACCGCCAACGTGGCCGGCTGTCTCGTCCTGGGGCTGGTCACCGGCGCGGTGACGGCCGGTGCCGCGTCCTCCCACGCCCTGCTGCTCCTGGGCACGGGCCTGTGCGGTGCGCTGACGACGTACTCCACCTTCTCCTACGAGACGCTGCGGATGGCCGAGGGCGGAGCGCGCGGCCAGGCCGTGGCCAACGTTGTGGCCAGTGTGACGGGGGGTCTGGGCGCGGTGTTCATCGGTGCCGCGCTGGCACGGGCGCTCTGGGGCTGAAAGGGCGCGGTCCGGGCTTGACACGCCGTACGGGTTTGACGCACCGCGGTCCGGGCTTGACACGCCTCCGTACGGGGTTGAGGCACTGCTGCCCCCCCTTGGCGGCACCGCACGGGCATGGTAGCCAGGCGTTGGCGACGGAAAAGAGGCTGAGTCCGGCCCCGCGAACGCGCTTGGGGACTTGGGGGCTTGAGGGGATGATCGCAATGGCCCGACACCGACAACGGGGCGAGGTCTTCACACGAGCGGCGGGCGGGCCGCTGGAGGACTTCGACCTCGCCGCCTTCCTCCAGCGGCTCTCCGTCCGCTCCATCCACATGCTGCACGTCACCTCGGCCGGTTTCCTGCTCCTGGACGCCAACGGGAAGTGCGGGACCGTCACCGCCTCCGACGATGTCACCCGGCGGCTGGAACTGTTCGTGCAGGAGAGCGCCCAGAGCCCCGGCGTGGACTGCTGTCTCTCCGGCCGGGCCATGACCGACATCGACCTGCGGGCTACGGACACCGCGGCCCGCTGGCCCCGTTTCACCGTACGGGCCAGGGGAGCCGGCTTCGTCATGGCGCACGCCGTACCGCTGCGGCGGCACGAGATCACCGTCGGTGCCCTGAGCCTCTACTCGGACCGGGCCGTCCCGCTCGGTGCCGAGGCCACCGAACTCGCCCGGGCGCTGGCCGATATGGCCGCGCTGATCGTGCTCCAGCAGCACAGCCTGGAACGGAGCCGCGCCGAACGGACCCGGCTCCGTACCGATCTCGCCTCCCGCATCGTCATCGAGCAGGCCAAGGGCATCCTCGCCGAGCGCCGGCGGATCTCGACGGACGAGGCGTTCACCGCCTTGTGCTCGTACGCGCGTAGCCGTGGGCTGCCGCTGCCGGACGTGGCCCGGCAGGTCGTCGACGGCGAGGCGGACAGCGCTCTCACGGGGGAGTGGCCCGCACCCTGACCGCGCTCCGGCGCACCGGATGCGATCCCGCGCCCCGGCCGCGGAACAGCGGTGCACAACAGATAGGGGAACGGGAAGGGAACACGGGCGCGGGGACATGCCCCGCACTGTCCCGCTTCGCGGCGGTAATTCTGGCGAGAAAAGCGAACACTTGGGCGTCCCAAGAGTCTGGTGTGACGTGTGTGATCATCGTTATGCTCCCGCCGTGGAGCTTGAGGTGAGGCACCTACGCGCGCTGTGCGCCATCGCCGAGACCGGCAGCGTGCGCAAAGCGGCGCGGCAGCTCGGCATGACCCAGCCGTCCCTGACGACCCAGCTCCGCCGCATCGAGAACGCGCTGGGCGGCCAGCTCTTCTTCCGCGAACGTACGGGCAGCCGGCCCACCCCGCTGGGCCACACGGTCCTGTGCCGGGCCCGCCCGATAGTGGCCGACATGCGGGCCCTGGTGGAGGAGGTGGCCGCCGCCTCCGTACGGGCCCAAGGCGCGCGGCTGCGCATCGGCGGCACCAGCAACCGGGCCGTCCCCGGCTGGCTGCGCCGGCTGCGGCTGCGGTTCCCCGAGACCGACACCGCCATCCGTATCGACGTCTCCGCCGGGGCGCTGCTCCGGATGGTCGTGGCGGGACAGCTCGACGTCGCCTTCGTGCACGAGGTCCACGGCGCGCCGCTGCGCGTCCCCGACGGGCTCGTCGAGAGGGAACTGATCCGCCGCGAGCCGCAGTTCATGGCCCTGCCGGTCACCCACCCGGCCGCGGCGCGAGCGGTGGTGGACCTCGCCGATCTCGCCGCCGACCAGTGGATGGTCGATCCGTCGGTGGACGGGGAGTGGGAGGGGCTGCGCCGCGTCTTCACGGCGGCCGGGCTCAACCCCCGGGTCGTGCACGGCGACTACCTCACCGCCGGTGACCTGGTCGCGGCGGGCGAGGTCGTCACTCCCTGTCAGCCCACCTCGCGCCCCCGGCACGGCATGGCCATCCGCCCGCTGCGCGGCGATCCGCTGGCGGTACGGCTGTTCATGGCCTACCGCCCGGGGGCCCTGGAGACGGCCACGGCCGACGCGCTCTTCGCCGACCTCGTCGCCGCGTACATGGAGGTGGCCTGGGCGAGCGCCGCCTACCGCCAGTGGCTCGTACGGCACGACGGGGCGCTGCCGCTGCCGCTGCCGAGCACCGGGGGCGACGCCGTGATGACGGCCGTCACGCCGTGAGATCGCAGGGCCCCTCCGCGCCCTGAGGGCCCCTCCGCGCGCGCTGTTCTGGGATCCTGGCACGGCATCACGGAACCGCGCGCGATTGGCTCACCGACCCCTGTCGAGAACGGGCTGCCCGCTCCGACGTCCCCTGCGAAGGACTCCTGCGAAGGACCGCGGAAGCTGCGGCAACCGGCCAACGGTCCCCGGAACGACAAGGGCAAGGCAAGGAGTGAGGTCCGATGAAGTACATGCTGATGGTGCTGGGCAAACAGAGCGACTACGAGGCGATGGACGGCCGCGGTGGGAGCGGTGGAAGCGGCGGGGGCGGGCCGGTGTGGACCGAGCACGACCTCAAGGCGATGTTCGACTTCATGGGGGCCGTGAACGACGACCTCGCGGAGTCGGGCGAACTCGTCGACGCCCAGGGGCTGTCCGAGCCCGCGCAGGCCCGGCTGGTCACCGCCGCCGAGGACGGTACGCCGGTGATCTCCGACGGGCCGTACGGGGAGTCCAAGGAAGTCCTGGCCGGGTACTGGGTGCTGGACTGCGAGAACATCGAACGGGCCACCGCGATCGCCGCCCGGGTACATCAGTGCCCGGTGCCGAAGGGGGTCCCGAACTACCCGGTGGTGATCCGGCCGATCCCGGAAGCGTGCGGGAACGAGATGTGAATCGCGGTACTGACGTGAGCCGTGGCACGGACACGAACCGCGATGCGGGTGCCGGCAGCACGGCCGGCGATTCCTGGGGTGGTGTCGAGGATCTGCCGCGGGGCATGGTGCCGCAGGTCCTCGGCGCGCTCGTACGGCGGTACGGGCACTTCGACGCCGCCGAGGACGCCGTACAGGAAGCGCTGCTCGCCGCGGCGGTGCAGTGGCCCGCGTCGGGCCCGCCGGACAACCCGCGGGGCTGGCTCATCAGGGTCGCCGCCCGCCGGCTGACCGACGCGCTGCGCGCCGAGGAGGCACGCCGACGGCGCGAGGAGACGGCCGCCGCGCTGACCCCGCGCGACGCGTTCCGCGCCCCCGCGCCCGGCGAGAGCCGCGCGCCGTCGCAGGACGACACCCTCACGCTGCTGTTCCTGTGCTGCCACCCCGCCCTCTCCCCGGCGTCCCAGGTAGCGCTCACCCTGCGGGCCGTCGGCGGGCTGACCACCGCCGAGATCGCCCGGGCGTATCTGGTGCCCGAGGCGACGATGGCCCAGAGGATCAGCCGCGCCAAGCAGCGCGTGAAGGCGTCCGGCGCCCGCTTCCGGCAGCCCGCGCCGGACCAGCGCCTCGCGCGCCTGGCGGCCGTACTGAAAGTGCTGTACCTGATCTTCAACGAGGGCCATACGGCGACCTCGGGCAGCAGCCTCCAGCGTGCCGAGCTGTCCCAGGAGGCCATCCGGCTCACCCGGGTGCTGCACGGGCTCCTCCCGGAGGACTGCGAGGTCACGGGCCTGCTGGCCCTGATGCTGCTCACCGACGCCCGCCGCCCGGCCCGCACCGGCGAGGACGGCTCCCTGATCCCGCTCGCCGAACAGGACCGCGCCCGCTGGGACCGGAAGTCCATCGAGGAGGGCGTCGCCCTGGTCACCGCCGCGCTGTCCTGCCGTGCGCCACGGTGCCCGCACCGGCCGCAGCCCGGCCCGTACCAGGTCCAGGCCGCCATCGCCGCCGTCCACGACGAGGCCGCCACCGCCGAGGACACCGACTGGCCCCAGATCCTGGCCCTGTACGGGGTCCTGGAACGCCTCTCGCCGGGCCCCGTGGTCCGTCTGAACCGCGCCGTGGCGGTGGCGATGGTGCACGGGCCGCGGGCCGGCCTGGAGGCGCTGGAGGCGCTGCAGGACGACGAGCGGCTGGACGCGGGCCACCGGCTGGAAGCCGTACGCGCCCACCTCCTGGACATGACGGGCGACCGCGAAGCGGCCCGCGCCGCCTACGCGCTGGCCGCCGGCCGCACGCTCAGCCTCCCCGAACGCCGCTACCTCCAGGCCCGGGCGGCACGACTGCTCTGACACCCCGAGCGGGGACGCGGCGGGCTCCACACGCCGTACGAGTGCGTCGTGCGAGGTACGCCGACGAGTGCGTGCCGTCCGCCTAGGAGTGCGTACACCGTCTGCGGGCCTGTCCGGCGGATCAGGACCGAACTACTCGCTGCGCTGTCAGTCGCCGTGGGCCCCGCCCTCGCCGTGCGCCCCGCGCCCGCACCGCTGCGCGCGCTCCGTGAGCAGTGTGCGCTCCCGCTCGTTGCGCGTGAGCGCCGCCGCGCGCAGGAACTCCCCGCGCGCCTCCTCGTACCGTTCCAGCCGCTCCAGCAGATCCCCGCGCACGCTCGGGAGCAGGTGGTAGCCGCGCAGCGACGGCTCGGCGGCCAGGGCGTCCACGAGGTCCAGCGCCGGACCCGGTCCGTACGCCATCGCCACCGCGACGGCACGGTTCAGCTCCACCACGGGCGACGGCCCGATCCGCGCCAGCGCTTCGTACAGTGCCGCGATCCGCCGCCAGTCCGTCTCCTCGGCCGTACGGGCCCGGGCGTGGCAGGCGGCGATCGCGGCCTGCACGGTGTACGGACCGGCGGTCCCGCCGCCCAGCTCCATGGCCCGGTCCAGGGCAGCCAGCCCACGGCGGATCAGCAGCGGGTCCCAGCGTGCCCGGTTCTGTTCCAGGAGCAGTACGGGTTCGCCGGACGGTCCGGTGCGGGCGGCCGAGCGGGACGCCTGGATCTCCATCAGCGCGACCAGGCCGTGCACCTCCGGCTCCTCGGGCATCAGCCCGGCCAGCACCCGTCCCAGCCGCAGCGCCTCCTCGCACAGTGCCGGCCGTATCCAGTCCTCCCCGGCCGTCGCCGAATATCCCTCGTTGAACACCAGGTAGACCACTTCCAGTACGGATGCCAGCCGCCCGGCGAGCTCCGCCGGCTCCGGCACCTCGAAGGGGACCCGCGCCCTGGCCAGGGACTTCTTGGCCCGGACGATCCTTTGGGCGACCGTCGGCCCGGCGACCAGGAACGCCCGCGCGATCTCCTCGGTGGTCAGGCCGCCCAGGAGCCGCAGCGTCAGCGCGACCCGCGCCTCGGTGGACAGCACGGGGTGACAGGTGATGAACACCAGCCGCAGCAGGTCGTCCTCGATCCCGCCGCGATCCGCGACCGCCTGGAACTCCTCCTCCGCGGATGGCTGCCGGGTCGCCGTCTCGTGGCCGAGGGCCTCGACCTTGCGGGTCAGCCGCTCCTGGCGGCGCAGTACGTCGATCGCGCGGTGCTTGGCGGTGGCCATGAGCCAGGCGCCCGGCCGGTCCGGTACGCCGGACGCGGGCCACCGCTCCAGCGCGGTGACGAGCGCGTCCTGCGCCAGTTCCTCGGCCAGCCCCACGTCCCGTACGAGGCCCGTCAACCCTGCGACCAGCCGCGGCCATTCGATCCTGAACACCGCATCGATCGCGCCGGCGGTGCCCCCGCCGGGGGAGGGCGGAGTCGTTGTCGCTGTCACGGGCACCCATCAGAACACCTGGGCGGTGCCGCGGCAACACATTCCGGCGTTCATGCAGTCACTCATGCTCTTGAACACCGAGAAGCAGCAAATGTATTCGTATGGTGCATATCGGTTACCGGAAGAGCGCCGGCTCCGCGCAATCACAAGAACCTGCCCCCCTTCCGCTTTTTCCTCCCAAAGGAAATCCTGATGCTTCCGGACCTCTCGGAAGCCCAGCTCACAAGGGAGACCTGTCATGACCGACGAGCGCGCCGAACCCGCCGGACCCGCCGAACTCACCGGCTCCTCCGTGGACATGGAATCCGCCACCGACGGCTGGTACGTGGACGACCGCTGTACGAACTGCGACGTCGCCCGGCAGTTCGCCCCCGGACTGATCGACGAGGCCGACGGCCGGTCGCGTGTCCTGCGCGCCCCGCGCGACGCGGCCGAGTCCCGGATGCTGTACGCCGCCGCGTACTCCTGCCACACCCGTTCCATCCGCCGCGCCGGCGGCCGTACCGATCCCGCCCTGGATCCGTTCCCGCTGTCCCTGGGCGAAGGCGAATCGGTCCTGCACTGCGGTCACAACTCGCCGCACACCGCGGGCGCCAACTCCTACCTCCTGCGCCGCCCCTCCGGCACCCAGATGATGATCGACACCCCGCGCTGGAGCGAGGCCCTGGCCGTCCGGTACGAGGCGCTCGGCCCGGTGACCGACGTACTGCTCACCCACCGGGACCACGCGGCGCACGGCCGCCGCTACGCCGACCGGTTCGGCGCCCGGCTGTGGATCCACGAAGGCGACCTGGACGCCGCCCCGGACGCCGACCACGTCCTGCGCGGCACCGAGCCGCGGCGGATCGCCGAAGGGGTCACCGCCCACCCGCTCCCCGGCCACACCCGCGGCAGCGTCCTCTACCTCGCCGATGACCGCTACTGCTTCAGCGGAGACAGCTTCTACTGGTCCCGCGCCCTGGCGGACCTCTGCGTGGCCGAGAGCGTGACGTGGTACTCCATCGAGGAACTGGCCGCCTCCTTGACCCGTACCGCCGGCCGGATCCGCTTCTCCTGGGTGCTCCCGGGCCACGGCGACCGCAAGTGCCTGCCCGCCGACGAAATGAGCCGCCGCCTGAGCGAGTTGGCCGCCCGCACCCGGCGCATGCGCCCACGGCCGATCGACTTCACCGCCATACGCTGGTGACGATCACTCGTCGTCCACAGCCGCACGGAAGGTGACTCTTGGGAACCGTAGGACCCTCCGACGCCGGCACCGACATCCGTATCGACCCCGATACCGACACCGACCCCGATACCGGCACCGACATTGATACCGATACCGGTGACGCCGGGTCCGGTCCGGGACCCGGGGTCCCGGACCACCGCAGTGCCGCGCGCTACCTGTGGTGGGTGGTCACCGCGCAGCGCGGCCGGGTCGCCGTCGGCGCGCTGCTGGGCAGCGCCTGGATGGCCGCGCTGATGCTGCCCCCGTACCTGCTCTCCCGCGCGATCGACGACGGCCTGGTCAAGGGGGACGGCGCCGCCCTGGCCGGATGGTCCGCGGCGCTGCTCGCGGTCGGGCTGCTGAACGCCTGGCTCGCCGTCATGCGGCACCGCGTCATGACGAGGGTCCGTATGGACGCCATGTTCCGTACGGTCCGGACGGTGGTCGTGCACGCCACCCGGCTGGGGGCGGCACTGCCCCGCAAGGCCGCCGCCGGTGAGGTCGCCACCATCGGCATCGCCGACGCCGCGCTGATCGGCCGGACCCTGACCATCACCAGTCCGGGTGTTGGCGCGGTGCTGGCGTACTGCCTGGTGGCCGTGCTGCTGGTGTCCGTCTCGCCGCTGCTGGCCGTGGTGGTGCTGCTGGGCGTGCCGCTGCTGGCCGTGCTGGTCGGCCCGCTGCTGGGACGGCTGCACGGCGCGGCCTCGGCGTACCGGGAACAGCAGAGCGCGCTCACCGCACGCCTCGGTGACATCGTCGGCGGACTGCGCGTCCTCAACGGCCTCGGCGGGAAGGCCCTGTTCGGCGAGCGGTACCGGCGCGCCTCCCAGGCGCTGCGGGCGGAGGGGTACCGCGTCGGGGCCGTGACGAGCTGGATCCAGGCGCTGGGCACCGGACTGCCGGTGCTCTTCCTCGCCGCGGTGACCTGGCTGGCCGCCCGGATGGCAGCTCAAGGAGAGCTGACGGTCGGTGAGTTGGTCTCCGTGTACGGCTATGCCGCCGTCCTCGTCGTCCCCGTGACGTTCTTCATCGAGGGCGGACACGACATCAGCCGCGGGCTGGTGTCGGCCGGCCGGGTCGTACGCTTCCTGAACCTGGAGCCGGACGGTGCCGGTGCCGGCAGTGGCAGCGGGCCGGCCACCGGGAACGCCGCCCCGGCCGGCGCCCCGGCCCCGTCCCGGCCCGCCGTCCTCCGCGACCCGGAATCCGGCCTGGAGGTGCTGCCCGGCCGGCTGACCGCGCTGGTCGCCGCCCGGCCCGCGGAGGCGGTCGCCGTGGTCGACCGGCTCGGCCGGTTCACCGCGTCGGCCGCCACCTGGGGCGGGAGACCGCTCGACACCGTCCCTCCCCCTCACATACGCGAGCGGATCCTCGTCGCCGACAACGAGGCCGACCTGTTCGCCGGCCCGCTGCGGGAGGTGATCGCCGGGCGGCGGCGACCGGACGACGAGCTGATCGCCCGCGCCGTACGGGCCGCCGTCGCCCAGGACGTCCTCCAAGGACTCCCCGACGGGCTCGGCTCGGCGATCGACGCGCAGGGCCGCAACCTCTCCGGCGGGCAGCGTCAGCGCGTACGCCTGGCCCGTGCGCTGTACGCCGACCCGGAGGTGCTGATGCTGGTCGAACCCACCTCGGCGGTCGACGCCCACACCGAGGCCGCAGTCGCCCGCCGACTGCGCGCCGCCCGGCCCGGCCGTACCACCCTGGTCACCACCACCTCGCCGCTGCTGCTGGAGCAGGCGGACGTCGTGTGCTGTCTGACGGACGGCCGGGTGACCGCCACCGGCACCCACCGCGAACTGCTGCGGACCGAGCCGGGCTACCGCGCCCTGGTCTCCCGCGGTTCGGGTGAGCCGGACGAGCCGTACGATCCGGATGAACCGTACGAGCCAGGCGAGTCGGATGAGCCGGAAGAACCGTACGAGCCGCATGAGCAGGACGAGCCAGACGAGTCAGATGAGGCGCAGGAGTCGCCCGGGCCGCACGCGTCACGCGCACCGAACACTCCCCGAGGAGCCACCCGATGACGGCGGGACTGCCGGTGGCGGAGCCGCCCCGGGTACGCCGGGCCGCGGCCGGGCTGATCCGCCGCGACGGCCGGATGTTCGCCGCCGTCATCGCCCTGAACGCGCTGGCCGCCGGCGTCGGCCTGGCCGGCCCCTGGCTGCTCGGCCGGATCGTCGACGACGTCAAGGCCGGGGCCGGCGTCGCCGCCGTGGACGGGCCGGCGCTGGTCATCCTGGCCGCCGCACTCACCCAGCTCCTGCTGACCCGCTGGGCCCGCCACCTCGCGTACCGCTTCGGCGAGCGCACCACCGCCCGAGTCCGCGAGCAACTGGCCGACCGGGCCCTGGCGCTGCCCGCCTCGGTGGTGGAGCGGGCCGGTACGGGCGACCTGATGGCCCGTGGCACCTCCGACGTCGCCGCCGTCGGCGCGACCCTGCGCGACGCCGCGCCGGACGTGTTCGTCGCCCTGCTCCAGGCCCTCTTCCTGCTGATCGCCGTCTTCGTCGTCAGCCCGGTCCTCGGCGGCTGCGCGCTGCTCGGCCTGGCCGGGATGTGCTGGGCCACCCGCTGGTACCTGCGCCGCGCCCGGACCGCCTACCTGACGGAGGCGGCGACCGACTCGGCGCTGGCGGAGGTGCTCACGGCCACCGCCGCCGGTGCCCGTACGGTCGAGGCGTTCGGCCTCCACAAGCGCCGCGTCGCCGCCTGCGACCAGGCGCTGGAATCCAGCCGCACCGCCCGCACCCGCACCCTCTCCCTGCGCAGCGTCCTGCTCCCGGCCGTGGACGTCTCCTACGCCCTCCCGGTGGTCCTCACCCTCCTGCTCGGCGGCCTCCTCCAGGCGAACGGCCTGGTGAGCCTGGGCGCAGTCATCACCTGCGCCCTGTACCTGCGCCAGCTCCCGGAGCCGCTGGACGCGATCCTGCTGTGGGCCGAGCAACTGCAGAGCACCGCCGCCGCATTCGCCCGCATCGAGGGCCTGGCCCCGGACCAGCCCGTACGGGACACCGCCACCCCGGCCCCCGTACAGAAAACCGCGCACCCCGCCCCCGCCTCCGCCTCCGCCTCCGACGGCATCGAAGCAACCGAGGTGACCTTCTCCTACGACGGCGGCCCGGAGGTCCTGCACGGCATCAGCCTGACGGTGCGGCCCGGCGAACGGCTCGCCCTGGTCGGGCCCTCCGGAGCGGGAAAGTCCACCCTGGGCCGCCTCCTGGCCGGCATCGACCACCCGACCAGCGGCACCGTCACCGTCGGCGGCGTCCCCCTCGCCGGCCTCCACCCCGAACAATTGCGCCGGCAGGTCGTCCTCGTCAGCCAGGAACACCACGTCTTCCTCGGCACGGTCCGCGACAACCTGCTGATCGCCGCCCCGGACGCCACCGACCCCGCCCTGCGCGCGGCCCTCCTGGCCGTGGGCGCCGACTGGTACGACGCCCTGCCCCACGGCCTGGACACCGAACTCGGCCCCCGCGCCCACCCTCTGAACGGCGCCCACGCCCAGCAACTGGCCCTGGCCCGGGTCGTCCTGGCGGACCCGCACACCGTCATCCTGGACGAGGCCACCGCCCTCCTGGACCCGACGACGGCCCGGCACACCGAACGCGCCCTGGCGGCGGTGCTCAAGGGCCGTACGGTCATCGCCATCGCCCACCGGCTGCACACCGCCCACGACGCCGACCGCATCGCCGTCCTCGAAAACGGCCACCTGGCCGAGCTGGGCCCCCACACCCACCTCCTGACCCGACCCGGCCCCTACGCCGCCCTATGGACGGCCTGGCACTGACCCCGCCCCCTGAGCCGGCTCCGGCCCTCGCCGAGCGCAGCGCGCAGCCGGCCCGGACCCCCGGAGGCGCCCGGCAAAGACGACACCCGGCCCCCACGGCCGCCGTATGCGGCGGGGTGGAGGCCGGGTGCGGGGCAGCGGCCGGACGTGCGGGGAATTGCAGGCCGGGCTGTAAGGGCGAAGGTCAGGCCTTCTTCGTCTCCCAGAAGATCTTGTCGATCTGGGCGATGTAGTCCAGTGCCTTCTGGCCCGTGGCGGGGTCGTTGGAGGCCTTGGCGGCGCTGAGGGCCTTGAGGGTGTCGTTGACGAGCTGGTGGAGCTCCGGGTACTTCTCGAAGTGCGGGGGCTTGAAGTAGTCGCTCCACAGCACCGAGACGTGGTGCTTGGCCAGCTCCGCGCGCTGTTCCTTGATCAGGACGGCCCGGGTGCGGAAGTCCGCGTCCTCGTTGGCCTGGTACTTCTCCTGGACGGCCTTGACCGACTCGGCCTCGATGCGGGCCTGGGCCGGGTCGTATACGCCGCACGGCAGGTCGCAGTGGGCGCTGACCTTCACCTTGGGGGCGAACAGGCGGGAAAGCATGTGCAGTCCTCCTCGTGATCGTCTTCTCAGGTGCGAGATTACTCGGTACGGGAAGCCTTTTCTCGGGTGCCCCGGGGGTCCTAGGGCAAAAGTCCGGTGCCAGGCTGGGACTGGTGGAGGATGGACCGGGGAGCGGATGCGACCGGGGAACGGACCGGCGTACGGAGCGGGAGGTGTGGTGGATGCCGGAGCGGGTGGATGAGCGGGGGCCGGGGCAGGGTGAGGAGGAGCACGAGCGTGAGCGGCGCGGGCTGCTGCGCGCGTTCGGGCTGGCCGAGGTCTACAACCCGTCGATGGTGCCGACCCTGCGGCCCGGCGACCGGCTCGTGGTCCAGTACGGAGCGGTGGTACGACCGGGTGACGTGGTCGTGCTGCGGCATCCCTTCCGGCAGGATCTGCTGATCGTCAAGCGGGCCGTGGAGCGCCGTGACGGCGGCTGGTGGGTGCTGGGTGACAACCCGTTCGTGGAGAACGACAGCCGGGAGTTCGGGACGGTGCCCGACGAACTGGTCGTCGCCCGCGCATGGGTGCGGCTGCGCCCGCCGCGGGAGGTTCAGCGCTCGCTGGGCGGCGTGCTGGCGTGGGCGGTGTCGGCCGTCAGGTCCGTACGGGCCGACCGGTCGCTCTCCAGGCGTTTGCGGGCGCGGTAGGCGGCGACGTTGGCGCGGGTGGCGCAGCGGTCGGAGCAGTAGCGCCGGGAGCGGTTGGTGGAGGTGTCGAGGTAGGCGTTGCGGCAGGGGCGCGCCCGGCAGATGCCGAGCCGGTCCACGCCCAGCTCGGTGAGGTGGAAGGCCAGGCCCATGGCGGCGGTGGCGGTGTAGCCGGCGGTGGCGTTGGACGCGTGGTCGGCGATGTGCAGGTGCCACTTGGGGCGGCCGTCCTCGTCCCGCAGCTCGTGGCCGGAGATCTGCGGGCTGACCGGGAACTCCATCAGCAGCGCGTTGAGCAGGTCCACGGCGCGTACCTCGTCGCCGGAGTCGGCTGCCTCGAAGACGGCGCGCATCCGTGACCGTACGGCCCGCAGCCGGGTCAGGTCGCTCTCCGTGGCCCGGCGGCCGGCCTGCTTGGACTCGCCGAACAGGGCGCGTACCGCCTCGATCGAGGTCAGGGTGTCGGTGCCGCGCTCGGGCTGCTCGGTGTTGACGAGCTGAACGGCGTAGTCCGAGTAGTAGGCCAGTTCCACTTGTCGTCCTTTTGCGGGGCGGGCTGCTGTCGTAACGAGGCGGGTGAAGCGGCGGGTAATGGGTCTTGTTGGTTCGAGGGTATTACGGTTGGGCTGGATATGCCGACCGGGTCCTATTTTGACGTCGACTGTGTTGACGTCCGCAGGCGGCTCCACCTGGGCGAGGCGCGTATGGGGGTCGGGTTGTCACCCGTTCAGGGGTGTGTGTGCTGAATGGGTGACGGGGGAGAGGGAGGGGGCGAGGGCGGGGCCGGGGCCTGGAGCGCGTGAAGGCGGTACGGGGCGTGGCCGCGCCTCCGTACCGCCTTCTTCGCGCTTCTCCCCGTGCGCGGGTCAGAGCACCTTGGACAGGAAGGACCTGGTGCGCTCGTGCTGCGGGTTGGTGAGCACCTCCCGCGGGTGGCCGGCCTCGACGACCACCCCGTCGTCCATGAAGACGACGGAGTCGCCGACCTCCCGCGCGAACCCCATCTCGTGGGTCACGACGATCATGGTCATGCCGTCGGCGGCCAGGTCGCGCATGACGTCCAGGACGTCACCGACCAGCTCCGGGTCCAGGGCCGAGGTCGGCTCGTCGAAGAGCATCAGCTTCGGTTCCATCGCCAGCGCGCGGGCGATGGCCACCCGCTGCTGCTGGCCGCCGGAGAGCTGGGAGGGGTAGTTGCCGGCCTTGTCGGCCAGGCCCACCCGGTCCAGCAGCTTCAGCGCGCGGGCCCGCGCCGACGCCTTGGACTCGCCCTTGACCTGGACCGGCGCCTCCATGATGTTCTCCACCGCCGTCATGTGCGGGAAGAGGTTGAAGCGCTGGAAGACCATGCCGATGTCGCGCCGGCGGGCGGCGACCTCGCGGTCGCGCAGCTCGTACAGCCTGCCGTCCTTCTCGCGGTAGCCGACCAGCTCGCCGTCGACCGAGAGCCGGCCCGCGTTGACCTTCTCCAGGTGGTTGATACAGCGCAGGAAGGTCGACTTGCCGGAGCCGGACGGGCCGATCAGGCAGAAGACCTCCTTGGGGGCGACCTCCAGGTCGATGCCCTTGAGGATGTGCGCCGAGCCGAAGGACTTGTGGACGCCTTCGGCCTTGACCATGGGGACGGCGGCGGCCGGCTTTCGGGTGGACGCGGGCTTGGCGGCAGACGTCGGCTTGTCCGCGGACGTCGGCTTGTCCGTGGACGCGGACTTGCGGGGGGATGCGGGCTCGGTCATGCGGCACCTCCGGTCGAGGGGCGGTCGGCGCCGCCGGACAGCCTGGCGCGGACGCGCTGGAGCGGGGTGGGCGGCAACTGGCGGCTGGCGCCGCGGGCGTAGTGGCGCTCCAGGTAGTACTGGCCCACGCTCAGCACGCTGGTGGCGATCAGGTACCAGACGGCGGCCAGGATCAGCATCTCCACGACCACACCCGAGTCGCGTCCCACGTTCTGCGCGGCCTGGAGGAGGTCGTAGTACTGGACGGCGATGACCAGGGAGGAGGTCTTGAGCATGTTGATGACCTCGTTGCCGGTGGGCGGCACGATCACCCGCATCGCCTGCGGGACGATGATCCGGCGCAGCGTCTTGCCGTGGCTCATGCCCAGCGCGTGCGCCGCCTCGGTCTGGCCCTCGTCGACGGCGTTCAGACCGGCCCGGCAGATCTCCGCCATGTACGCGGCCTCGTTCAGGCCCAGGCCCAGCAGGGCGCACAGGAACGGGGTCATGAAGTCCGACCACTCGTCCTTGTAGATCGGCATGATGTCGATGTACTGGAAGACCAGGCCGAGGTTGAACCACAGGAAGAGCTGGACGTAGACCGGCGTACCGCGGAAGAACCAGATGTAGAACCACGCGACGGTCGAGGTCACCGGGTTCTTCGACTGCCGCATCACCGCCAGGACCACACCGAGGACGACACCGATCACCATCGACAGCACGGTGATCAGCAGGGTGTTGCCCAGGCCCTTGAGGATGTCGGCGTTGAACAAGTAGTCGGGGATGGCGCCCCAGTTGACCTTGCCGGTGGCGAAGGCCCGTACGAGCAGGGCGAGCAGGCCGAGGACCACCAGCGCGGCGACCCAGCGCCCGTAGTGGCGCACGGGTATGGCCTTGATGGGCCCGGGCGGTGGCGGCGGGGCGTCCGTGGGCGGCACCGCCGGCTTGTCGATGTCTACTGACACGGGTGTGGCCTTTCAGCGTTCGCGGACGTACGGGGCGTACGGGCCTGTAGGGCGTACGGCGTACGGAGAGGAGCCCGTACGGGAGAGCGCGTACGGAAGGGGAGGGTGACGTGACGGGGGTCAGGCGCCGCCGTTGATCTTCACTTCCTTGACCGCGGCGTCCTTGACGTCCCACTTCTTGAGGACCTCCCGGTACGACCCGCTCTTGATCACCCTCTCCAGGGCCGCCTTGAGCGCGTCACGCAGCGCGGCCCTGTCCTTGGGGACGGCGATGCCGTACGGGGCCGCCTTGACCGGTGCCCCGCCGACCATCTCGAAGTCCTTGCCGCCGCCGGAGACCTTCACCGCGTACGCCGCGACCGGGTAGTCGCTGGAGACCGCCTGCACACCGCCGGTACGCAGCCGGGTCTGCGCCTCGGAGTCGTTGTCGTACGCCTCGATGGAGATCTGGTCCTCGCCGTTGGCCACGCACTTCTTCGACTGGTCCTTGGCCAGGTCGTGCGAGACGGTGCCGCGCTGTACCGCGATCTTCTTGCCGCACAGGGCCTCCCAGCCGTCGATGCCCTGGGTCTTGCCCTTCTGCGTGTAGAGGGAGACACCGACGTCGAGGTAGTCGATGAAGTCGACGCCCTCACCGATCTTCTTGCCGGTGGAGCTGTCGATGCCCTGCTGGCGCTCCTTGGTGTCCGTCATCGCCGACATCGCGATGTCGTAGCGCTTGGACTTCATGCCGCCCATGAGGGTGTCGAAGGTGGCGTTGTTGAAGTTGAGCTTGACGCCCAGCTCCTTGCCGAGCGCGGCGGCGAGATCGGGATCGATGCCGACGACGCCGCCGTTGCGGCGGAATTCGACCGGCTTGTATGTGATGTCCGAGCCGACCTGTATCAGGCCCTTTTCCTGGATGTCCTTGGGGAGGAGTTTGAAGAGGGGGGCGTTGGTGTTGCGGTTCTTCTGCGCCTCGCGCCTGGCTATCGCCGCGTCCGTCTGGTCCCCGCAGCCGCTGAGCAGCAGCGATCCGGCGAGGGTGACCGCGGCCACGGCGGCCACGGCCGTACGGGACCTGCCGGCAGCCGCGCGGCTGGTGGTGCTTGCGGTCATGCTGATTCCTCCTGCGGATGGGGAAATGCCGGTGACAGGGAGACGACGGGCAGACGACTGGCAGACGTAGGGCAGGCGACGGGTAGACAACGGGCAGGGGTCGGGCACACGCCTTCGGGCATCGCGACCTCGTTGGTGACGGAATCCTGCCACCAGGACTCCGCCATCCGGACTGCTGCGCAGGTCAAAATCGGATAACGGACGAGCGCCGGTGTCTTCGGGCCATATACCCCTTGTGTTTCCGCCCGGAAACGATCAACGGGAAGCCGGCGCGGCTTCCCGGGCGGTCTCGCCATACGGACAGCCGGCGGCCCGCGAGGAGGGCGGCCGGTCCCGCGGCGGCCCCGGGGTGTACCTGGGTGCGCCTGCTCGTCAAGCGGAAGGGGCCGTTAACAGCAAGGAAAGATCGTTCCCCGATTCGGCTGTTACGTCCTGGTTGTTGGGATTTTGAACGCTGGGGTGACGTATCCGACTCGTCGGTGCCCGTGGCCGTCCGGTAGAAAGGTTCGTTACACCCCTCATCCGGGGCTCAGGGCGCGTGTGCGGCGCGCCCGGCGTCCGTACCTCCCCGCGCGGCGGCCATCCGTCACGCAGGGCACGGACGCGGTGCCCGCCCACCCCTCGATCAGGGAGTGGCCACCCTCAACTGACACACGAAATAAGGGGCTGAACCAGTGGCAGCGGAGATCGTCAATCCTCGCGGCGACAGCAGCACGGCGAGTACGGACGACACGGCCGGCAGGGTCGGTACCGCCGGCAGGACCGGTACGGACGGTGCGGTCCGTACGGGCGCGGACGAAGAGTTCTTCGACCCGGCCTTCGCACTGCACCGCGGCGGCAAGATGGCCATCCAGGCGACCGTGCCGGTCCGCGACAAGGACGACCTGTCCCTGGCGTACACACCGGGCGTCGCCAAGGTCTGCAGCGCGATCGCCGAACAGCCCGAACTCGTCCACGACTACACCTGGAAGTCCCAGGTCGTGGCCGTGGTCACGGACGGCACCGCGGTGCTGGGGCTGGGCGACATCGGCCCGCAGGCGTCCCTCCCGGTGATGGAGGGCAAGGCCATCCTCTTCAAGCAGTTCGGCGGCGTGGACGCGGTGCCGCTCGCGCTCGGCACGACGGACACCGACGAGATCGTCGAGACGGTCGTACGGCTCGCGCCCTCTTTCGGCGGCGTCAACCTGGAGGACATCTCCGCTCCCCGGTGCTTCGAGATCGAGCGCAGGCTCCAGGAGCGGCTGGACATCCCGGTCTTCCACGACGACCAGCACGGCACCGCCGTGGTCACGCTGGCCGCGCTGCGCAACGCCGCCAAGCTCACCGGCCGGACGCTCGGGCAGCTCCGGGCGGTCATCTCCGGCGCGGGCGCGGCCGGGGTCGCCATCGCCCGCATCCTCATCGAGGCGGGCATCGGTGACGTCGCGGTGTGCGACCGCAAGGGCGTGGTCTCCACTGACCGTACGGACCTGACGGACATCAAGCGCGAGGTCGCCGGCTTCACCAACAAGGCCGGGCTGAGCGGGTCCCTGGAGTCCGCGCTCAAGGGCGCAGACGTCTTCATCGGGGTCTCCGGCGGTACGGTCCCGGAGTCCGCGGTCGCGGCCATGGCGAAGGACTCGCTGATCTTCGCGATGGCGAATCCGACCCCCGAGATCCACCCGGACGTCGCGCACAAGTACGCGGCCGTGGTCGCCACCGGGCGCAGCGACTACCCGAACCAGATCAACAACGTGCTGGCCTTCCCCGGCATCTTCGCGGGCGCCCTCCAGGTGCGGGCCTCGCGCATCACCGAGGGCATGAAGCTCGCCGCGGCCGAGGCGCTGGCCGCCGTCGTCGCCGGCGAGCTGAGCGCGGAGCGGGTCATCCCTCACCGTTCGACGAGCGGGTCGCCCCGGCGGTCAGCGCCGCCGTGGCCGCCGCCGCCCGCGCCGAGGGCGTCGCCCGCCGCTGAACCGGACGGCGGGTGCCCCGTGGCACCGCGGACGGGCCCGCACCTCTCAGGGGGTGCGGGCCCGTCCGCCTTATGGGGTGCGGGCCTGTCCGCCTACGGGGACGCGGGCTCGTCCGTCTGCCGCGGGTGCGCTGCGTCCGTACGCCTTGTGCGTACGGGATCCTCCGCCCGGCCCCGTACGCGCGGCGCGTGTCACACCGCCGCGTGGTACCGCCGGACGGCGTGTCGGCCTACGTTGGGATCATGTTTGCTGCCTACGCCGCCCGCATCGACCGCGACCAGCCGCTCAACGGCCTCGAACTCGGGGAGCGTCCGGCTCCCGAGGCGCGCCCCGGCTGGACCACCGTCAACGTCAAGGCCGCCTCCCTGAACCACCACGACCTGTGGTCGCTGCGCGGCGTGGGACTGGGCGAGGAGTCCCTGCCCATGATCCTCGGCTGTGACGCGGCCGGGACCGACGAGGACGGCAACGAGGTGGTCATCCACTCCGTGATCGGCCAGAGCGGTCACGGAGTCGGACCGAAGGAGCCGCGCTCGATCCTCACCGAGCGCTACCAGGGCACCTTCGCCGAGCAGGTCACCGTCCCCACCTGGAACCTGCTGCCCAAGCCGGCGGAGCTGTCCTTCGAGGAGGCCGCCTGCCTGCCCACCGCCTGGCTGACGGCCTACCGCATGCTGTTCACCAACGCGGGCGTACGGCCGGGGGACAGCGTCCTGGTCCAGGGCGCGGGCGGCGGCGTGGCCACCGCCGCGATCGTGCTGGGCGCCGCCGCGGGCCTGCGGGTCTTCGCCACCAGCCGGGACGAGGCCAAGCGCAAGCGCGCCGTCGAACTCGGCGCCGAGGCGGCCTTCGCGACCGGCGAGCGGCTGCCCATGCGGGTGGACGCGGTCATCGAGACGGTCGGGGCGGCGACCTGGTCGCACTCGGTGAAGTCCCTCAAGCCCGGTGGCACCCTCGTCATCTCGGGCGCCACCAGCGGCTTCAACCCCGAACGCACCGAACTGAACCGGGTGTTCTTCCTGGAGCTGAAGATCGTGGGCTCCACGATGGGCAGCAAGGAGGAGCTGGCCTCGCTGCTCAGCTTCTGCGCGGCCACCGGCGTACGGCCGGTCATCGACTCGGTGCTGCCGCTGGACCGGGCGCGCGAGGGCTTCGGGAAGATGGCGTCGGGTGACCTCTTCGGCAAGGTCGTCCTCACCGTCTGATCCGGCGGGTCGACAACCAACCCCGTGCCTGCGTGCGGGAGTTGGGTGAGGGTCGGTGGGTGTACGCGTCCTGTGGGCGCCGCCCGCCGGCCCTCGCCGTTTTCCCGGGAGGCGTCGCCTCATGCGTGCCACCTTGCTCGTCAACAATGGTTGACAAGGCGCGGTCGTCAACCTAGCTTGACAGGTATGACCGAAGCAACGGATCTCGCCGAGCGGGCCGGTGACCGGGACCCGCGGGTCGGACTGCGGGCCGTCGCGGCACTGCGCAGGCTGCTGGAGCAACTGGAGGCCGTGCAGGTGCGCAGCGCCCGCGCCAAGGGCTGGTCCTGGCAGGAGATCGCCGCCGAGCTGGGTGTCAGCAGGCAGGCGGTCCACAAGAAGCACGGGAGGCGTTGAATGTTCGAGAGGTTCACGGCGAGCGCCCGGCAAGTCGTACGGGAAGCCGTCGCCCACGCGGAACTGGCGGGCCGCGGCTCCGTGGGCGAGGGGGAGCTGCTGCTCGCGCTCCTGGACCGTACCGGCTCACCGGGGGCGGACGTGCTCACCGCACTCGGCCTGCGCGAGCGCCGGGCGTCCGTGGAGGCCGCGCTGCACCGGGCCCACCGCCGGGGCGGGATCTCCGCCTCCGACGCCGAGGCGCTGGCCGGACTGGGGATAGACGTCGAGGAGATCGTCGCCCGGGTGGAGCGGGAGCACGGGGCGGGGGCGCTCGCGGCGGCCGGTGCGCCCGGCCCGAAGGAGAAGCGGAGGGGGAGGCTCCGCCGACCGTACTTCACTCCGGAGGCGAAGTCGGTGGTGGAGCGGTCGCTGCGGGTCGCCCTGGGGCGCGGCGACAAGTACATCGGTGACGAGCACCTGCTCATCGCGCTGCTCGGCAGACCGGGGCTCGCCGCGTCCGTACTCGCCGAGCACGGGGTGCAGCAGGCCGACGTGCTGCGCGTCCTGGCGGAGCGACAGGCGGAAGCCGGCTGAGAAGGGGCGCGGGGACGCGGGGGACGCAGGGGATACGGGAGTACGGGGGTACGGGGGATGGGCCGGCCGCGGCCGTCGCGTCCGGCCCGCCCGCCTACGGGTGGCTGACCTGGACCGCGCCGATGCCAAGAGTGCTTTGGGCGGGAAGCATCCGTGCCTCCATGACCGCGCTCAGCAGAGGATGGATCAACTGGGCCAGCCGCTCGGCGCGGGAGCGCCCAAGGGCCCGCCACGGACCCGCGGCCAGCCGGTCGGTCATCCGCTCGATCTCCTCCCGCCCCTCGCGGGCCCGCTCGGTGGCGCGGCCGTCCGGCGCGATCCAGCCCCGGGCGGCGAGCCGGTCGGCGGCGTGCTCCCACTCCTGCGGCGTCCAGCCGCGCCCGGCGAAGCTGGCCCGGGGCGCGGCACCGATCGCGGCGAAGGACACCAGCGCCTCGCACGGTTCGAGGTCGTGGGTCAGCAGCGCCGCCACATGGCCGTCGCCGCGGTGCTCCCGCAGCACGGTGAGGGCGTGCCACAGCGCCAGGTGGGGCTCGTCGGGCCAGGGCAGGTCGCGGTTGGCGGCGGCCAGCGGACGGGCCGCGGTGTTGGCGTTCTCCGCCGCCTGCCGGGCCAGCCGGGCGGCCTCGGTCACCTGGGCGGTGGTCATCCGGCCGCTGATCAGGCGGGTCAATATGCGGTCCACCGCCCGGAGGCGGGACCGGAGCACCTCGGGCGGCACGGCCGTCGACCAGATCTTGGGTACGTACCGTGCCACCATGCGGGGGCTGAAGCTGTAGAACGTCGACGCCACCAGATCGGCACCCGCCGGGCCCAGCGGCGCCGCGCGCCAGGCGAAGTAACTGGGCCAGCGGGACTGGACGTCGTAGCCGAGAGCGGACGCCTCCTCGAACGCTTCGGGGGCGAAGTAGACCGTGGCGTGGACGGGTTCCAACTGGTGCCACATCCGGCGTGCCACAGCGGGGTATTCCGACATGCGTACCTCTTGGCCTTCAAGATCCGGGAGACAAAGGAGAGTTGACTGTAAGCGGGGGCACGGCCAAAGGCATGCGGATTCGGGCGGCGGACCCGTCACCGGTCGGCAAACCGTGCGAAGGACTGGGTTCCCCGATTACGCGGGGTAAACCCAGCCCTTCGCAGATAACTCAAAGTGACTACGTCTAGGGAGTGTTGGACCCCCGGAGCAGTGCGCCGATGTGGGCGGCGGCCGTCGACAGATGACGGCGGGCGTCCTTCAACTGGTCCGCGGAGACGCCGTGATCGCGCGCCGCATCCCGCAGGTCGTCGCGGAAACGGTCCAGCAGCCGGTCGAAGTCGCGGCCCGGGTCGCCGGTGGCGGGCTCCTGCGCCCACGCGGGGAGCGGGGGAGTGGCGACGGGCGCGGTCGCGGCCGGCCCGTCCGTGGCGCCGTCCTTGTCCAGATCGACCCGCTCCGTACGGGTCCGCTCCGCACCAGTCCTCTCCGTACGGGTCCGCTCCGCACCGGCCCGCTCCGTACGGGGCTGCGGGCCGCCGCTCTCATCGCCGGGGCCGCCGTGACCGCCCTGGCCCCCTGCCCTTCTGGGCCCTCCTGCCCTTCTGGGCCCTCCTGCCCTTCTGGGCCCTCCTGCCCTTCTGGGCCGCCCTGGTCCCCGGCCGGAGCGCCCGTCGCCCCGAACGGCCCGCCCGCGAAGCGCCCGAACTCGCGCGAGAACTCCGCCAGCGCCTCCCGGGCCGCCCCCGACCAGTCGCCGGTGCGCAGGTGCTCCTGCGTCTGTTCCTGTACGCGGCCAAGGACGCGCTGGATCTCCTCGCGCGCGAAGTCCTGGGCGTCCCGGGCCTGCTTGCGTGCCCGCTGGGCCTCCTGTTTGGCGCGCCGGCTCTCCTCCTTGGCCCGCCGCGCCTGCTCCTTCCACTCCTCCTTGGCGCGCCGGAACTCCTCCTTGGCCTGCCGCCACGCCTCCTTGTCGCCCAGGGCCCCGTCGAAGAAGTCCGAGGCGTCGGGGAAGCCGGCCCGCCCGCCGGAGCTGTTCCCGTAGCCGCTACCCGGCTCGTCTCCGGCGTCCGCGCCCCCGCCCGTACGGCCCCCGCCCGTACGGGCCTCGCCGCCGACGCCTGCCCCGGCCCCCGGCCGCCCCCGCGCCGGCCCCGGCCCGCGACTCCTTGCGGGTCCGCTGCGCCGCCTCGCGGATCTCCCGGCGCAGGTCCCGCACCGAGCCGCTCACGTCCTCGCGGATGTCGGAGGCCAGCGCGGCCACCGACTCGCGGATCTCCAGCTCCAGTTCCGCCAGCTCACCGCCGCGGTCGGCCAGTTCGGCCCGTCCGGCGTCGGTGATCGAGTAGACCTTGCGTCCGCCTTCGGTGGTGTGGGTGACCAGGCCCTCGGCCTCCAGCTTGGCCAGCCGCGGATAGACGGTGCCCGCGGAGGGTGCGTACAGCCCCTGGAAGCGCTCCTCCAGGAGGCGGATGATCTCGTAGCCGTGGCGCGGGGCCTCGTCCAGCAGCTTGAGGAGGTACAGGCGCAGACGGCCGTGGGCGAAGACAGGGGGCATGGCTTACAGCACCTTCTTGTCGGCGGGGGTCTCATCGGTGTCACCGTGGCGCACCGGGCCGTCGTGCGACGGCGGGCGGCGCAGCAGGGCCAGCCCGCCGGAGACGGTGGTGACCTCCAGCCTGCCGTTGCCCGCGCCGAGCCGGCCGGTGATGCGTTTGGCCCCCCACTGGCCGCTGACGCGCAGGTCCTCAAAGGCGTTGGCGACCGTGCCGCTGGTGGTGTTCGCCTCGACCTGGGCGTCGACCTGGGCGTCGGCCGGGTCGGGCAGCCGGATGGCGACCTCGCCGGAGACGGTGGTGAGCTTGACGTCCGTACGGCCGGTGCCGCCCGGTCCGGCGGCGGGCGGCAGGTCGAGGTCCAGGACCATGTCGCCGCTGACGGACTCGGCCCGTACGGAGGCGCCGGCGCCGTCGACGACGGTGAGGTCGCCCGAGACGGAGCTGAAGCGCAGATCACCGGTGACGGCCTGGGCCTGGACGTCGCCCGAGACGGTCTCGGCCCGCACCGGGCCGGTCAGGCCGACGAGCGTGCTGCCGCCGGAGACGCCGTTGAGCTGCGTGCGCCCGGAGATCCCGGAGATCACCGCGCCGGCCCCGACGACCCCGACGCGTACGCCGGTGGCGGCGGGGACGGTCACCGAGACGACCGCGGTGCGCCGCCACCCCTTGAGCTTGCCGAAGTCCAGCCAGCCCTTCCAGGGGAGGTCTTTGTAGCCGACGCTGAGCACCCCGTCCCGGCACGAGACGGTCAGCGGCGGCCCGTGGAGTGCGGTGACCTCGACACGGGCGGCGCCGCTTCCGGGGACGCTGCCCGCCGGGACGCCGACGACGTTGACGGTGCCGCTGACCACGCGCACGTCCAGTTCCCTGACGGGCTCCTCGATTTCCAGTGTGCGTGGTTCGGTGACCGACCACTCGCTCCGGGCTGACATTCCGGGCCTCCCTCAGGACGGCGGCAGCGCAACATATCGCGTCTCGCTAGACACGATATATCGCGGTTGGGGGAAGTCAAGCACGTGGCCGCTCCTGAAGGCCGTCCCGGGCCGTCCGGCCGGCTCCATTCCTGCCGCGCCTCCCCCTCCCCCTCGTTCCTCCCCCGCTCCTACTCGTCCTCGTCGTCGAGCCGGGCCAGCCAGGTCGCCAGCCGCTCGACCGGCACCTCGAAGTCCGGGTTGAGGTCGACGAACGTACGGAGCTGGTCGGCCAGCCAGCCGAGGGTGACCTCCTCGTCACCGCGCCGGCTCTCCAGTTCCTCGATGCCACGATCTGTGAAATACACGTGCTCTCCACCAGGGGTCATGGGACATTCCCGGTCAGGATAGGCAGGTAACGGAACCCCTCGCGCCACCAGCGGCCGGGGGCTAACCTGATCACCTGTCAACGGTCCTGCGGTGACGGGCCCTTCGGGATGTCGCCGCTCAGGGGGAGCAGGAGGCCGTTATGCGGGATCGCGTGGGACGTATCGCACTGCCCGACGGGACGGAAGTGTGGGCGCGGGTCTCCAGACTGGAGGTCCCGCTCCCGGGGGAGACCGGCGAGGACGACGAGTTCGAGGACGTCGGGGCCTGGGAGGCGCTGACGACCCGGGTGGAGGGGCTCAGGGAGCTGATCGGCGGGGTCGCCACCAGCGTCCGGGAGGCCGCGCAGCGGGTGGCTCCGCACGAGACCAGCGTCACCTTCGGGGTCGAGGTGTCGGCCAAGCCCGGCAAGGCCGTGGCCCTGCTGGCGGACGGCGAGGCCAAGGCCAACCTCTCGGTGACCCTGACCTGGCGGCGCGAGCCCGATACGGCCGGCGGTGACGGCCAGGGCACCGGCGATTCGGGCACCTGATGGCGACCTCCGAAGGCCGTGACCGGGCCGACCGGGAGAAGTACGCCCAGCTTCTGGAGCAGGCCGGACGGGCGACCGTCGGCATCCGGGCCGCGCCCGGGGCCGGGCCCGGCCCGCTGTGGGGCAGCGGCGTGTTCATCGCGCCCGGCTGGGTGCTGACCTGCGCGCACGTACTCGTCAGCAGTGACGGCCGGCGGCGTGAGACCGGCAAGGACGGCGAGATCGGCGTCGTCTTCGAGGGCCGGGTGGCCGGCGCGCGCCTGGAGTACGACCTGAGCCGCCCGGCCGGGGGCGCGGGCCGCGCGGGCGGGCCGGGGCGGCCCGACCTGGCTCTGGTCCGGCTGCTGGAGCCCTACCCGGAGCACCGGTGCGCCTGGCTCAGCGATCAGCACGCGGCCCTGCTGGAGGACGCGTACATCTTCCGCGGGCACGACCAGCTCGGCGGGTCCGGGGCGTGGGGCGCGTGCGGACACGCGGGTGCGCCCGGTGATGCGCGCGACTCCGGTGACGCGCACGACCCTGGTGGTGCATACGACCCCGGTGATGCGTACGACTCCGCCGGCGCATATGACAGCGGAGGGGCGTACGGCCAGGGCGGTGCGTACGGCCGAGGGGGCGTGTACGTGCCCGGAGGGGCGCACGGTCCGGGCCGCGCCCCGATCGAGGCCGGTGTCCGGCAGGCGCCCGTGGACCCCTTCATCGCCGTCCGCTTCGGCGCCCGGGACGCCCGGGGCCTCCAGTTCGGCAGCGACGTACGGGTCACGCCCGGCGCGTCCGGGGGCCCTCTGCTGGACTGTGACCGAGGTGAGGTGGTCGGCATCGTCAAGGGCCGCCACCAGGAGGACAAGGTGGGCCTGGCGGTGCCGGTCACCGCGCTGCGCGCGCTGGGCCCCCAGCACCTCTTACCGGGCCGTACGGGCCTGGGCCCAGACCCGTACCACGAACTGATGAGTCTGCACGACCGCTGGCACTGGGCGGGCCAGGACCTCGGCCGGCGCGGCGAGCCCACCTGGTTCGACGCCCAGTACGCGATCATGGCCGGCCGCGAGCGGCTGTGGGGCGTGGCCGAGCGCCTCCAGGCGCTGGACCTGCTGGCGCGGCTGCCCGCCCCGCGCGACCCGCTGGTCGTGGAGGCCGCGGTGTGCGAGGTGCTGGGCGGCCGGGACCGGGCCGGGACCTGGTCGCTGCGTACGTGGCGGGACGGCCACGGTGTGCTCTACCAGGGCAGTGACCCGTATTCGGAGCGCTGCGCCTTCGTGCACTACCTGCGGATCGTGGCCCAGCGGACGTCCGAGGAAGTGCGCGGGGTGCCCGGGGAGGAGGCCGCGCGGGTGCGGGAGGCCGCCGAGCGGCTCGCGCGGTTCGTGACGGACAAGGCGGCCGTGCTGCTGCCCAAGGACCGCCGGCGGATCGGCCCGGTGCCGCGCCGGCCGGACGCGGTGCTGGTGGAGTTCGAACCGCTGTTCTACGGCGACGGCGGGCAGCAGCTCTTCAACTGGTCGGTCAGCGAGGGGTACGGCCGGGGGGAGTGGATGCGCGTCGACCTCCAGGAGTCGGAGGGCGGAATGACCTTCGAGCAGGCCCAGGCGCAGGTCCTGCGGCGGCTGGGCCCCCGGCTGCTGCGGGCCGACGGCGACGTGGGCCCCGGCGGCCGGGTGCGCCTGGAGGTCGCCGTACCCGAGGGCTACTGGCAGCTCCCGGCGGACCGCTGGGCGGTGCCGGTCTCCACGCGGGCGGGCGCCCGGGCCCGCCCGATCGGCTCCGGGCGCCCGGTGGTCCTGCGCGACCAGGGCCGCCGCCAGGCGGTGGACCCGGCCTGGCTGCGGCGCTGGCGCGGCCTCATGGGCGCCCCGGAGCTGTCCGCGCTGCGTGTCCCGCCGCGCGCGGGCGGCGGGCCGGAAAGCGTCTGGCGGCTGCTGGAGAACGGCGAGGAGGGAGCGGTCCCCACACTCTGCCGTTCGGTCGCCGTCGGGACCGGGCTGGACGCGGTCGGCGCGGCCCTGGACGCCGGGTACCCGGTAAGCCTGTGGCTCTCCGAGGGACACGACGAACGGGAGTGCGACAGCGCCTGTGACGACTTCCACCGCGAGGTACGGGACCTGCTCGCCGCGAAGGGGGTGACCGCCCTGCCCGAACTGGTCAGGGAGCTGCGCGGGAGAGCCGAGGAAACGTCCGCCCACTGGGCACGCGACCTGGTCCTGCTGTACGACGACCCGGACAATCCCATCCCTCAACTCTTCGCCGGTGGGCCCCAATTGTCCTCCCGGTGAAATCTCATGAGACCGGAAACCGCCCCACGCGCTTCCGTACGGCTGGGTACTGTCATAGCTTCGTGAGAGATTGCTTGTGTTCGTGAGAGATAGCTTGTGGCGGGCGCGGGGGAACGCTCGGGAGTGGACGCTGTCGCTTCCCGGACGGTCCTCCACGACCGCCCGTTCCTGCCCGACGGCTGGCCGGCGACGAGGAGTTCCGACGTGAGCGACTGGCTCATCTATCGTGGCGCGGGGGCTCCGCACGACGGCATCGAACAGCTCCCACCGCCGCCGCCCTGGCGGGATTTCGACGGTGAGCCGCTGGTGGCGCCGCCGGCCGCACTCGACCACGCATCCGAGCGCCGTCTGGGCGTGCTGAGCCGCGAGGCCAGCTACCACCGGCCCGGCGAGACCGAGCGCGAGCTGGTCAACGCCGCGCTGTACCTGCGCCGCCCCCTGCTGGTCACCGGCGCCCCGGGCAGCGGCAAGAGCACCCTGGCGCACTCCGTCGCCTACGAGCTGGGCCTGGGCCGCGTCCTGAACTGGCCGATCGTCAGCCGCAGCACGCTCCGCGACGGCCTGTACCAGTACGACGCCATCGGCCGCCTCCAGGACCTCCAGATAGCCCGTGCGGTGCCGCCCAGGCCGCCCCTGGGCCCCGACGCCGCGGCCCCCGACGCCTTACCGGGTGAGGCGCCCGAGGAGGAGCCCGGCGGCGGCATCGGCCGCTACATCCGCCTCGGACCGCTCGGCACGGCCCTGCTGCCCGCCGCCAAACCCCGCGTGCTGCTGGTCGACGAGCTGGACAAGAGCGACATCGACCTGCCCAACGACCTCCTGAACGTCCTGGAGGAAGGGGAGTTCACGATCCCGGAGCTGGAGCGGCTGTCCGCCTCCGCCCCCGAGGTCCCGGTGCTCAGCGACGACGGCACACGCGTGCGCGTCCGCAACGGCCGGGTGCGCTGCCGCGCCTTCCCGTTCATCGTCCTGACCAGCAACGGCGAGCGGGACTTCCCCGCCCCGCTGCTGCGCCGCTGCATCCACCTGAACATCCCCACGCCCAACAAGGAGCGCCTGGCGGGCATGGTGCGGGCACACTTCGGCGAGGACGCCGCCGAGCGGTACGAGTCGGTCATCGACCGGTTCCTGGACCGCGAGCCCGGTGACGTACGCGCCGTGGACCAGCTCTTCAACGCCATCCACCTGACCCAGAAAGCCGGCTGGACGGACGAGGACGAGGAGGAGACCCGGCGGCGCCTGACGGCGGAGCTGATGCGTCCTCTGGATCGGACGAGGTGAAGCCGTGCCTGCCGGCGAGCCGGGCCACGGCCCCCTCGACCAGCTCGTCGCGCGGCTGCGCGCGGCGGGGCTGCCCGCGGACGCCCGCGCGATGGCGGACGCGCTGTGGCTCGCGCAATGGATCACGCCCGGCGGACAGCCGGAGCCCGCACCCCCCGACGACCGGGACGACGTGAACGGCCAGGACCGTAGAAAACCGGCCACATTCTCCGTCGGCGGACAGCGGCGGGAGCCCGCCCGCGACAGCCCACGGCTCACGGAATCCGCTTCGCGCCCCACCCGGCGCGACGTGGACCTGCTGCCCTCCCAGGGCGACCACGGCCCGGACCCCGACCGCCACGGCCTCGGCGAGGTCGGCGTCCCGGTCGCCTCCGCCTTCCCCGGCCTGCTGCCGCTCCAGCGCGCCCTGCGGCCCGTCCAGCGCTACCGCCCGCCCGTCGCCCCGGCCCGCCAGGAGCTGGACGAGACCGGCACCGCCGAACTCTCCGCCCACGCCGAAATGCTCATCCCCGTCTTCCGCGGCATCCACCGCCGCGAGGCCGCGCTGCGCCTGTTCATGGACGGCTCCGCCTCCATGGCCATATGGGAGCAGATGGTGCACGACCTGCGGCAGGTCTGCGAGCGGGTCGGTGCCTTCCGCGACGTGACGGTGCACTACCTCCACCCGTACGGCAAGGACGTCGGCGTCGCCGCCGGGCCCGCCCCCGGCGACCCGCTGCGCCCGGCCGACCAACTGCACGACCCCACCGGCCACCACCTCACCCTCGTCGTCAGCGACTGCGCCGGACCTCTGTGGGAGGACGGGCGGATGCAGCGGCTGCTGTACCGCTGGGTGGCCGACGCGCCGGTCGCCGTCGTCCAGCCGCTCCCGCAGCGCATGTGGGCCCGTACGTTCCTGCCCGCCGTCCCCGGGACGCTCATCCGGCACCAGGGCCCTTACGGAGACCTGGGGTTCGAGCCCGCGCGCCGCCGCCGCAGGGCCGCCGGAGCGCCGGGCGAGGGCTACCGCCCGGCCCGCGAGCGCGTCGTACCGGTCCTCTCCGCTGCCCCCGCCGCCCTCGGCACGTGGGCGCGGCTGGCCGCCGCCGAGTCCGGGCTGTCCTTACGCGGCGCCGCCTGCACCGTACGGGCGGACCACGGCCTGGGCGCCGTACCCCCGCCGCAGCCCGGGACCGCCGATCCCCTGGAGCTGATCGGCGAGTTCGACCGCACCGCCTCCCCGGCCGCCCGCCACCTGGCCGTCCACCTCTCGGCGGTCCCCCTGGCGCTGCCCGTCATCCAGCTCGTCCAGCGCGCCATGCTGCCGCAGACCGGACCCGCCGAGCTGGCCGAAGTGCTGCTCAGCGGGCTGGTCGTCCAGCTTCCCGCGCCCGAGCGCCCGGCCGGCCCCGAAGCCGAGGCGGCCGGCCCCTGGTACGACTTCGTACCCGGCGTACGGGACGAACTGCTGGGCCGCCTGAGCGCCGGCGAGGCCGCCCTGGTCCTCAAGCACTGCTCCCTGTACATCGAGCGCACCTTCGGGCGCAGCGCCCGCAACTTCCCCGCCGTGGCCGTCGCCATGCTCTGCGGCAGCGGCCGGGAGCCGGAGACCGGACGGCGCGCGGTGCCCGAGCCGTTCGCCCGGATATCGGAGCGCGTGCTGCGCCGCTTCGAGCCGGCCATCAAACCTCCCGTGCCGCAGGTGTACGCCACCGACGGACCCGCGGCCCAAGGCGCCGCGTACCTGGAGCGCTACGAACAGGACGGCGCCGTCCGCGACCTGGTGGAGGCCGTACGGCTGCTGCGCGCCGCCGCCCAGCGGCTGCCCGAGGCCGGCACGGACCTGGCCCGCGCCCTGCTGCACGCCTGGGCGCAGTTGCGCCAGCCGGACGCCCTGGAGGAGGCCGAGCGGGCGGTACGGGCCGCAGAGGAGGCCGCCGCCGGTGTCGGGTCCGGACACGACGAGGACGGCGAGGCCCGGCTGCGGGCGCTGATCGTGCTCGCCCGCGTACGGTACGCCGGCGCGCAGGAACGCCGGGCCGCCTCCGCCGTCTCCGGCGAACGCGCCGCCCTGGAGGACGCCGCCCTCCACCTGGAGAGCGCGTGCGGGCTGATGAGCCTGCTGGACGACCGCGTACTGGAGTGCATGGTGCTGCGTACGGAGGTGCTGCGCCGGCTGGCGGCACTGGCCCCCGACCCGCCCCCCTCCGGCGTCGCCTGGCCGCCCCGCGCCGCGCACGACCCCCTGAAGGAGGCGGAAGGGGCCCTGACGACCCTGCTGGAACGGTGGCCCAGCGGGGAGCAGGTGCCCGGCGAGATCTACGCCGCCCGCGGCGGGGTCTTCCTGGACCAGGCCCGCCGCGCCGCCCGGGACACCACGGACGACGGCCGCCGGACCGGCCCGCTCGCGCTGCGCGCCACCGCCGACCTGGACACCGCCACCGTCCTGCTGCGCCGCCGCGGCGCCACGGCCGACCGGATGATCTGCGAGTCGCTCCTGGAACTGGCCGAGGCCCGTACGCTCCTCGTCTTCGACGACCAGGCGCTGCCCACGGTGCTGCGGACCCTGGAGCGCGCCCGCGCCCTGGCCCACGAGCTGCGGGACCCGGCCCTGGAGGCCGACAGCCTGGCCCGTACCGCAGCCGCCCACCGTACGGTCCACGCCCGTACCGGCGACCTGACCGCCCTGGACGCCGCCATCGACGCGCTGGCCGCCGCACTGCGCCTGACCACACCCGACACCCCCGAACACAGCTCCCTGCTCGCCGAGCGCGGCGCGGCCCTGCTCACCCGCGCCCGCCTGGAGCCCGCCGCCGAGCCCGGCAAGCGGATGGCCAACGAGGCCGTACACGTCCTGCGGGAGGCGCTGGCCCGGGTCGCCCCGCAGGACCCCGGCCTGGGCGCCCACCGCCTGCTGTTCGGCCGCGCCCTGCGGCTGCGCTACGAACGCCAGCCCTCCCTGGCCGACCTGCACGAAGCCGACTGGATATTGGAGCTGGCGGCGCGCGGCTCGGACGACCCGGCCGTCTCCGCCGAAGCCTGGCTCGAAGTCGGCGACGTACAGCTCCTGCTGGACCGCCGCTTCGACTCCATGGAGCGCCACGACCGCGCCGCGGCCTGCTACCGCCGGGCCGCCACCGACGCCCAGCGGGCGGACAACCCGCTGCTGGCGGCGCGCGCCCACCACCGTCGCGGCGAGGTGCTGGAGGACACGGCGGGCAAGCAGTCGGCCCTCCAGGCGTACGAGGAGAGCTGGGCGCAGTGGCAGCGGGCCTCCGAGGAGAACGGCCCGGAGGCCCGGCGCACCCGGGACCGGATGCGCGCTCTGGTGGCCACCGATTGACGGCTGACCGGGAAGGTGTTTCCGTGCACGGGCGTTCGGGAACACCCCTGTCCACCAGCCCGAAGGAGAGCAGTGTGGTGACAATTGCGCTCACCGGTCCGGCCCCGGTCAGGCCGCCCGGCCCGTCGGCCGAGCCGCTCCCCGACTTCGGCGGCGTCGATGTGGCCTCGGTGGCCGAGCACAGCGGCCACCCGGTGCTGGGAGCGGTGGCGGCACTGCTGCTGAGCAACTGGCCTGCGGCGGACGAGGCGGTGGCCTACTACGAGGACGGGCCGGGGGACCCGGGTGAGGTCTTCGATCCCGGAAAGCTCCCTGTGACGTCATGAAGTCGTGACGTCGTGAAGTCCTGAGGTCGTGAAGTCCTGACGTCACGAAGCCCTGACGTCGTGAACCCTGAGGCCGTGAAGTCCTGAAGCCCGCCCTGACGGCTTGACGCGCTCAAGTTCCGGCCCGCTCCCGGCGGCGCTTTTTGGGCAATCGCGCGCCCAAACCGGCCAGTTGCCCGCGTACTCCGGTTTCCTGTTCGATGCCCGAGCCATGCATCACAACAGCGGACAAACGTACGGTGACGTGCGGTCCGGTCGTCGACGGAAGCAGGGAGCGGCGCCGTGGAGTGCGAGACCGACCGGACGATCCGGGTGCCCTTCCGGCAGTTCGTCCTGAAGGTGCACAGCCGGTGCAACCTGGCCTGTACCTACTGCTACATCTACCAGAGCCCGGACGCCAGTTGGCGCGACCGGCCGCGCCGGGTGGCCCCCGCCACGATGCGGCGGACCGCCCTGCGCATCGCTGAGCACGTCCGCGCCCACCGGCTCGCCGGCATCCGCGTCGACCTGCACGGGGGCGAGCCCCTGCTCACCGGCCCGGGCCCGCTCCTGGAGCAGGCGGCGGCGGTCCGCGCCGTACTCCCCGAGGGGTGCGCCGCCGCCTTCGGCGTGCAGACCAACGGCACCCTCCTGACGGACCCCGTGCTGGACACCCTGGCCGACGCGGGATTCCGGGTCGGTCTGAGCCTGGACGGCGGCACGCCCGTACTCAACCGCCGCCGGGTCGACCACGCCGGGCGCCCCTCCTGGCCCGATGTCTCCCGCGCCGCGCGGCTGCTCGCCCGGCGCCCCGAAGTCTTCGCGGGCGTCCTGTGCACCATCGACATCACCTCCGACCCGGCCGAGGTCTACCACTCGCTGCGGGCCCTGAACCCCCCGATGCTCGACTTCCTCCTCCCGCACGCCAACTGGTCCAGCCCGCCCCCGGCACCCCCGGGCGCCCCCGGCCCCACTCCGTACGGGGACTGGCTGTGCACCGTCTTCGACCTGTGGTGGGAGGAGCCCCCCGGCGCCCCCCGGGTCCGCGGCTTCACGGAGATCATCGGCCTGCTGCTGGGCCGGCCGAGCAGCAGCGAAGCGGTCGGCCTCTCGCCCGTCGTCGCCCTCGTCGTGGACACCGACGGCGCCATCGAACAGGTGGACTCCCTGAAGTCCACGTACGACGGAGCCGCCGCGACCGGCCTGGACGTCTTCCGCAACACCTTCGACGAGGCGCTGGACCACCCCGGCATGGCCGCCCGCCAGCAGGGGGCGCTCAGCCTGGGCGCGCAGTGCCGCGGCTGCGCGCTGATGGAGGTCTGCGGCGGCGGCAACTACGCGCACCGCTACCGGGCCGACGGCAGCGGTTTCCGTAATCCGTCCGTGTACTGCGCCGATCTCGAAAGGCTGATCCGGCACATCGCCGGCCGCCTCAGCGCGGCGGTCGCCGGCGCACCCCGCTGACCGGCGCGCCCGCCCGGCCGGCTGCACCGGCGGTCGGCGTGTTCAACTACCCGGCACGCAACATGACCTGACGCACTGTCGCCATATGGGGGGACACTTGGGCTATCGTGCCGAGCAGCCAGCTCACGCACGCTTGGACCACCGCATCCCAGGGAGACGGTCGCATGGTCGATCAGCCCACCACCACCGGCTCCAACGAGCACATCACGATCAGCTACGCGGGCTTCAACCGGCCATGGGCCGCGTGGATCTCCCACCAGTTGGAGCAACTGGGGCACGGCACCACCATGCTGCGCTGGGACCCGTCCGCGAACAGCCCGCTCACCGAGGAACTGGCCGGCCTGCTGGCCGCCGAGGGCCGCCTCCTGATGGTCCTGGACGACTGGTACTTCCGGCTGGGCCCCAAGACCCACGAGGAGTGGACGGCCGCCCTCCAGGAGGTCGTGGCGCCGCACGTCGAGCGTTTCGCGGCGGTGAGCGTGGCCACCCAGCGGCTGCCGAGCACCGCTTCCATCCTGCGCCCCGCCGACCTGCGCGACCTGGACGCGGTCGAGGCCAACCGCCGCGTCCTGCACCGCCTGGGCGTCGACCCGGGCCGGCGGCGCGCGGAGGACGCGGTCACCAACGCCCCGCGCTTCCCCAACGACCCTCCCGAGGTGTGGAACATCCCACGCCGCAACAACCGTTTCACCGGCCGCGACAACGTGCTGGAGGATCTGCACGGGAAGCTGGCCGGCGGGCTGGGCTCGGGCCCGCCGCTGGAGACCCGTATCGCCCTGTACGGCATCTCGGGTGTCGGCAAGAGCCAGATCGCGGCCGAGTACGCGCACCGGTTCGGCAACGACTACGACGTGGTGTGGTGGATCAGCGCCACCAACCGGGGGGCTGCCCGGGAGCAGCTCGCCGAGCTGGCCACCCGGCTGAACCTGCCGGTCGGCCAGGAGCTGGGCGACCGTATCCGGGCCGTCCACGAGGCGCTGCGGATCGGCCGCCCGTACCGCCGCTGGCTGCTGGTGTTCGACAGCGCGGACGACATGGAGCAGATCGAGGACCTGGTGCCCGACGGCCGCGGCCACGTCCTGATCACCACGCTGACCCGCGACTGGTCCGGCTCCGGCAGCGCCCAGGAGATCGAGGTGCTGCCCTTCACCCGTACGGAGAGCGTCGCCTACGCGCGGCGGCGCGCCCCGCGACTGACGCCCATGGAGGCGGACCTGCTCGCCGAGGCCGTACAGGACCTGCCGCTGCTGCTGGCGCAGACCGCGGCCTGGCTGGACGCCAACCCCATGTCGCCCAAGGAGTACATCGAGCTGATCCGCCGGGGCGAACCGAGCCTGGTCGGCATCCGGATCTCCTCCGACTATCCGATGGCCTTCCAGACGAGCTGGGCCATAACGCTCAACACGCTGCGGGAGCGCAGTCCCGCGGCGGTGGAGCTGCTGAAGCTGTTTGCGTTCTTCGCGCCCGAGGCCATTCCCGTACCGATGCTCGCCAAGGCCCGCCGCGGCGACCTTCCCGAACACCTGGCCGACTTGGCGGCCGAGCCGATCAGTTGGAACACCGCGCTGCGCCGGCTGACCGAGTCCACCGCCGTACGGCTGGACTACCAGGTGTCGCAGACCTTCGACCCGGCGGTGGAGACGGCGCAGATGCACCGGCTCTACCACCGCTTCCTGCGCAGCGACATGTCCGAGGACGAGCGGGACCGGATGTCGGCGACGGCCTGCCGGGTGCTGGTCTCCGCCGATCCGCAGGTCCCCTCCGACACCCGCTACTGGGAGCGCTACGCCGAGCTGATCCCGCACCTGGAGCCGGCCGGTGTCCTGGACAGCCCCGAGCAGTCCGTCCAGGAGATGCTGCTGAACTGCATCGAGTACCTGCGGGTCCGAGGTGAGTACCGCATCGGACTGAAACTGTGCGAGCAGTTCCTCTCCCGATGGCGTACGCGTATCAGGCCGACTCAGCGCACCATGCTCATCCTCACCCACCAGCACGCCAACATGCTGCGCTGGCTGGGGCGTTACCGCGAGGCGGAGGCGGTCGGCAGCGCGATCGTGGACCAGCTCTCGGCCGAGCGGGAGGCGATCGACGCCGACCTGCTGCGGGCCCAGGACGGCCTGGCGGGCACGCTGATGGCCCTGGGCTCGTACGAGGAGGCGTTCGCGCTCTTCGACACGGTCTGGCGGGCGTACGTCGAGCTGCTGGGCGCCGAGGCGCCGCGTACGCTCTCCTGCCGGGTCAACCGCGGCGCGGCGCTGGGCATGCTCGGCCGGTACGAAGAGGCGCTGGTCACCTACCGTGAGGTACTGGCCATCAGGGAGCGGGAACTGCGTGCCCGCCACCACCTCACCCTCAACGCCGGCACGTCCTACGCCCGGATGCTGCGCCTGCTCGGGCACTACCGCGACGCCGCCTCCCGCCAGGACCTCAACGCCCGCCTGCACCACCAGGTGATGGGCCCGCACAACCCGCAGACACTGCGCGCCGACCACAACCTGGCGCTGTGCCTGCGCCGCGCGGGCGACCTGTCCCACGCGGACTCCCTGATGGCCGACGTCATGGAGCGCTCCCAGCGGGTGCAGGGGCCGCGGCATCCGGAGACGCTGATGGTGCGGGCGGACTACGCCACGTTCCTGCGTGAGCACGGCGACCTCGGGCACGCCCGCGAGCTGGCCGAGGAAGTGGCCGAGCGCTACCGGACGCTGGCCGGCGAGGACCATCCGTACACCGTGGGTACCTTGGGCAACACCGGTCTGGTACGCGGGGAGTTCGGCGAGGTGTCCGAGGCGCTGGACATCGCCGAGCGGGCGCTGAGCGGGATGCGGCGGGCGGTGGGCCCGGACCATCCCTGGACGCTGGGCTGTGCGCTGAACGCCAGCGGGGCGCGCAACCGGGCGGATGACGAGGAGGGCGCCGTCGAGCTGAGCCGGGACACCATGGAGCGGGCCAAGACCGTCCTGGGGGAGACCCATCCGCTGACCCTGTCGGCCAAGACCGGACTGGCCGAGGACCTGCGCGCGCTGCGGCGCGGGCAGGAGGCGGCGAAGCTGGAGCAGGAAGCCGTCCAGCAGCTCACCGAGACGCTGGGCCCCGAACACCCCCACACCCTGTCCGCCCGGCGCCGCAGGCGCCCGTACTGGGACTTCGAACCACAGCCCGTGTAGAGGCGGCGGGGAGGGCTCCCGGAAGGAGGAGGAGAACCGTGTCGGACTCCGGGACCGGCGGCGCGCCGGTGACCGAGGCGCGCCGGGACGCGGCACCCCGCGAGGAAGCGCTGCCCGACTTCGGGCGCCCGGACCTGGCCGGCCTGCGGCAGCGGGTCGGGCATCCGGTGCTCACCGAGGTGGTGGCCGTACTGGAGGAGCGCGCCCACGGCGACGCCGCCCCGGTGGCGTACTACGACGACGGGCCGGGCCCGGACGTCGGGAGGTGAGCGGACGTACGGCGAAGGGCCCGCCCCGCGCGATGCGGGGCGGGCCCTTCCATGTGTTCGCTCGCCCGTGTCACAGGTGACGCGGGACGGGCCCACGGCGCCGGATCAGGCGTCGAAGGCTTCCGCGACGAGCTGCGCCTGCTCGGCCTGGTGGCGCTTGGCGGAGCCGACGGCCGGGGACGAGGAGTGCGGCCGGGAGATGCGGCGCAGGCGCTCGCCGTGCGGGATGTCGGCACCGACCGCCAGGTCCAGGTGGTCGATCAGGTTCAGGCCGAGGAACGGCCAGGCACCCTGGTTGGCCGGCTCCTCCTGGACCCACAGGTACTTCCCGGCGTTGGGGAACTTGGCGATCTCCGCCTGGAGCTCCCGGCCCGGCAGCGGGTACAGCCGCTCGATACGGATGATCGCCGTGTCGTTCGCGCCGCGCTTGGCCCGCTCCGCCTCCAGGTCGTAGTAGACCTTGCCGGAGCAGAAGATGACCTTGCGGACGGCGGTGGCGTCGACCGTGCCGTCGCCGATGACGGGACGGAAGCCGCCCGTGGTGAACTCTTCCGTCTTGGACGCCGCCGCCTTCAGACGCAGCATCGACTTCGGGGTGAAGACGACCAGCGGCTTGTGGTGCGGGTTGTGGACCTGCCAGCGCAGCAGGTGGAAGTAGTTCGACGGGAGCGTCGGCATCGCGACCGTCATGTTGTTCTGCGCGCAGAGCTGGAGGAAGCGCTCGATGCGGGCCGAGGAGTGGTCCGGGCCCTGGCCCTCGTAGCCGTGCGGCAGCAGCAGCGTGACGCCGGAGGTCTGGCCCCACTTCTGCTCGGCCGAGGAGATGAACTCGTCCACGATCGTCTGCGCGCCGTTGACGAAGTCACCGAACTGCGCCTCCCACATGACCAGCGCTTCCGGCCGGGCCAGGGAGTAGCCGTACTCGAAGCCCATCGCCGCGTACTCGCTCAGCAGCGAGTCGTAGACGTTGAAGCGGGCCTGGTCCTCGGACAGGTAGAGCAGCGGGGTGTAGTCCTCGCCGGTCCGCCGGTCCACCAGCACCGCGTGGCGCTGGCCGAACGTACCGCGGCGGGAGTCCTGGCCGGCGAGCCGGACCGGGGTGCCCTCCATCAGCAGCGAACCGATGGCCAGGGTCTCGCCCATGCCCCAGTCGATCGTGCCGTCCTCGACCTGGGCCGCGCGGCGCTGGAGCTGCGGCAGCAGGCGCGGGTGGACGGTGACCCGCTCGGGGATGTTGACCTGGGACTCGGCGATCCGCTTGATGACCTCCTGGGAGACCGCGGTGTCCACGTGGACCGGGAACTCGGCCTGCGGCTGCGGGACCTCGGGCGCGGCCGGGGCCGTGGTGGCCTCGCGGACCTCGGTGAAGACCTTCTCCAGTTGGCCCTGGAAGTCCTGGAGCGCCTGCTCGGCCTCCTCCAGGGTGATGTCGCCCCGGCCGATGAGGGACTCGGTGTAGAGCTTGCGCACCGAGCGCTTCTTGTCGATCAGGTCGTACATCAGCGGCTGGGTGAAGCCCGGGTTGTCGGACTCGTTGTGGCCGCGGCGCCGGTAGCAGATCAGGTCGATCACGACGTCCTTGTTGAACGCCTGACGGAACTCGAAGGCCAGGCGGGCCACGCGGACCACGGCCTCCGGGTCGTCACCGTTGACGTGGAAGATCGGCGCCTCGATCATGCGGGCCACGTCGGTGGCGTACATGGAGGAGCGGGCCGACTCCGGCGCGGCGGTGAAGCCGACCTGGTTGTTGATGACGATGTGCACGGTGCCGCCGGTGCGGTAGCCGCGGAGCTGGGACATGTTCAGCGTCTCGGCGACCACACCCTGGCCGGCGAAGGCCGCGTCACCGTGGAGCTGGACGGGCAGGACGGTGAAGTCCGTGCCGCCCTTGCCGATGATGTCCTGCTTGGCGCGCGCCACACCCTCCACGACCGGGTCGACCGCCTCCAGGTGGGAGGGGTTGGCGGTGAGCGAGACCTTGATCTGCTCGCCGTCCAGGCCGGTGAAGGTGCCCTCGGCGCCGAGGTGGTACTTCACGTCGCCGGAGCCGTGCATCGACTTCGGGTCGAGGTTGCCCTCGAACTCCCGGAAGATCTGCGCGTAGGACTTGCCGACGATGTTGGCGAGCACGTTCAGCCGGCCGCGGTGGGCCATGCCGATGACGACCTCGTCCAGGCGCGCCTCGGCCGCGGAGTCGATGACCGCGTCCAGCAGCGGGATGACGGACTCGCCGCCCTCCAGCGAGAAGCGCTTCTGGCCGACGTACTTGGTCTGCAGGAACGTCTCGAACGCCTCGGCGGAGTTCAGACGGCGCAGGATGCGGAGCTGCTCCTCGCGCTCGGGCTTGGAGTGCCCGCGCTCGACCCGGTCCTGGATCCACTTGCGCTGCTTGGGGTCCTGGATGTGCATGAACTCGATGCCGGTGGTGCGGCAGTACGAGTCGCGCAGCACTCCCAGGATGTCGCGCAGCTTCATCATCGACTTGCCGGCGAAGCCGCCGACCGCGAACTCCCGCTCCAGGTCCCACAGCGTCAGCCCGTGCTCGATGATGTCGAGGTCGGGGTGCTTGCGCTGCTCGTACTCCAGCGGGTCGGTGTCGGCCATGACGTGGCCGCGCACCCGGTAGGCGTGGATCAGGTCGAAGACCCGGGCCGCCTTGGTGACGTCGTCGTCGTGGCTGACGTCGATGTCGCGCAGCCAGCGCACCGGCTCATAGGGGATGCGCAGCGACTTGAAGATGTCGTCGAAGAAGTCGTTCTCGCCGAGCAGCAACTGGTTCATGATGCGCAGGAACTCGCCGGAGGCGGCGCCCTGGATCACGCGGTGGTCGTACGTGCTGGTCAGCGTCATGACCTTGGAGATGCCCAGCTTGTTCAGGGTGTCCTGGGAGGTGCCCTGGAACTCCGCCGGGTAGTCCATCGCGCCGACGCCGATGATGAGGCCCTGGCCGGGCATCAGGCGGGGGACGGAGTGGACGGTGCCGATGCCGCCCGGGTTGGTCAGCGACGCGGTGACTCCGGTGAAGTCCTCCATCGTCAGCTTGTTGTTGCGGGCCCGGCGGACGATGTCCTCGTACGCCTGCCAGAACTCGAAGAAGCTGAGCGTCTCGGCCTTCTTGATGGCGGCGACGACGAGCTGGCGGTCCCCGTTGGGCTTGACCAGGTCGATGGCCAGGCCGAGGTTGACGTGCTCGGGCTTGACCAGCGTCGGCTTGCCGTCCTTCTCCGTGAAGGAGTAGTTCATCGACGGCATGGCCTTGAGGGCCTGCACCATCGCGTACCCGATGAGGTGGGTGAAGGAGACCTTCCCGCCCCGGGCGCGCTTGAGGTGGTTGTTGATGACGATGCGGTTGTCGAAGAGCAGCTTGACCGGGACCGCGCGCACGGACGTGGCCGTGGGCAGCTCCAGGGAGGCGTTCATGTTCTTCGCGACGGCTGCGGAGGGGCCACGGAGAGTGACCAGTTCCGGGCCTGCGGGTGCCTCGTCGGCCTTCACGTCGTCCTTCTTGGCTGCGGGCTGAGCGGTCTTCACGGGTGCGGTCTTGGCGGGAGCGGCCTGGGCCGGGGCGGCCTGGGCGGGCGCCGGGGCGCTCGCGGCGGGCCGGGCCGGGGCGGCGGGCCGTGCGGCGGCGGGTTCGGCGGCCGGCGGCGCGGGCTGCTGCGCGGCGGGGGCCGCGGGCGCGCTCGGCGCGGCGGCACCCGGTGCGGCCGGGGCCGTTCCGGTGGCCTGAGTGGCGGGGCTGCCTTCACTGGCCGAGGACGGGGCGGTGGCGCCCGCTCCCGGCTTGTAGTCGGCGAAGAAGTCCCACCAGGCTCGGTCTACCGAGTTCGGGTCCTGGAGGTACTGCTGGTAGATCTCGTCGACGAGCCACTCATTTGGACCGAACGCGGCAGCAGGGTTCTTTCCCTGCCCCTCTTGGTCGGTCGAGTTGCTCGAGCTGTTGGGGGACTGTGGCGACACGGCGGCAACCGCCCTCTTCCGCTTCCTAAAGGTGGTGGACAGCGGGAATAAAGGCTACGCCTCTCGGAAGCCGTGGTGCAGTCCGGGAGGGTCAGTCGTCGCGTACGTCACATTCAGCTACGGGTTTGCGGGCATGACTTGGCGGGAAACACACCTGGTTTGCCTGCTTGCGGGTACGGCTCATCGCCGAGGCACCGACTGGATGAGTGTCTCCACCAACGACCCTACGTCAACGATCGTCAGCTTCGCGCGGAGTCGATCCCCGGAAGGGTGACGCGGATGCGGCAGCCACGGGGGATTCGGCCACCCCTATACGTCCGCCGTGCAGATCCACCGCCCAGCGGGCGATCGCCAGCCCCAGGCCCGTACCGCCGTCCGTACCCGGCCCCGAGGGCCCCGGACCACCCCGGTTGAAGCGCTCGAAAACGCGGTGGCGCTCGGACTCGGGCACCCCCGGCCCCTCGTCCTGCACCTCCAGTTCCAGGCTCTCGGGCCCCGCGCCGCGCCGCGCCCGCACCGTGACCCGGCCGTGCCGGGGGCTGTGCTTGATGGCGTTGTCGATCAGATTGGCCACGACCTGGTGGAGCCGCTCGGCGTCCGCGTACGCCGTCAGTTCGGGCGGCGATACGTCGAGGTGGAGGTGGACGTCCGTACGGGTGTGCGTCCCCGAGCCGGCGAGGGTGGCCGCGCCACGGCTCATGTTGGCCTCTTTGAGCACCCCCGACAGATACGGCCAGACCTCGAAGCGGCGGGCGTGCAGCGGCACCACCCCGTTGTCCAGACGGGAGAGGTCCAAAAGGTGCTCCACCAGCCGGCCCAGCCGCTCCGTCTGCTTCAGCGCCGTACGCATCGTCTCCGGATCGGGCCGGCAGACGCCGTCCACGACGTTCTCCAGTACGGCGCGCAGCGCGGCGATCGGGGTACGCAGCTCGTGCGAGACGTTGGCGACCAGCTCCTTACGGTGAGTGTCCACCGCCTCCAGATCGGCGGCCATGCGGTTGAAAGCGTCGGCCAGATCACCGAACTCGTCCCGCCGTTCGGCCCGCACCCGCCGGGTGTAATCACCGTTGGCCATGGACCGCGTCACATCCGTCATCTCGTCCAGCGGCGCCGTCAGGCTCTGCGCGACGAACTGCGTGACCAGCAGCGAGGCGATGACGGAGAACACGGTGATGATGCGCAGCTCGGTCGCCGAATGGATGGCGACGAAGATCAGCAGAGTGGTGATGATCACCGAGACGATGACCAGCGCGCCCAGGGCCGCCTTCACGGAGCGGTACGGATCCAGGGGGCGCAGCCCTTCCCATACGCGCTCCCAGACCCGCTCCCACCACCTGCGCGCGGACGCCCCGCTGCGGGCCGCGCCCCGGGCCGCCCCTTCCCGGGCCGTACGGCGGGTCGTACGGGAGGTCATGCGGGCGGGGTCTCCAGCGCGTAACCGACGCCGTGCACCGTACGGATGCGCTCGGCGCCGATCTTGCGGCGCAGCGCCTTGATGTGGCTGTCGACCGTACGGGTCCCCGAGGCATCCGCCCAGTCCCACACCTCCGCCAGCAACTGCTCACGGGAGAGCACCGCGCGCGGGGTGTTGGCCAGACACACCAGCAGGTCGAACTCGGTGGGCGTCAGATGGACGTCCTCCCCGCGCACCCGCACCCGGCGCTGCGCGTGGTCGATCTCCAGCTCGCCCAGGCGCAGGATGCCGCTGCGCGGCGTATGGGCGGCCAGCGCCGCGCGCTCCACCCGCCGCAGCAGCACATGCACCCGCGCCGCCAGCTCCCGCATGGAGAACGGCTTGGTCATGTAGTCGTCCGCGCCCACCCCCAGGCCGACCAGCATGTCCGTCTCGTCGTCCCGCGCGGTCAGCATCATCACCGGCACCGGGCGCCGGGCCTGGACCCGGCGGCACACCTCCAGGCCGTCGAAGCCCGGCAGCATCACATCGAGCACCAGCAGGTCCGGCTGCCATGCCTCGGCGGTGTCCACGGCCGCCGGCCCGTCGGTGGCCGTCTGCACCTGGAACCCCTCGGCGCGCAGCCGGGTCGCGATGGCGTCCACGATCGTCGGGTCGTCCTCCACGACGAGGATCCGGCGCTGGGCGCCGGGCGTGGCCGCGGCGGTGCCGCCCTGGGTGGTCTGCGTCTGATCCATCGCCCGCCCCTGCGTGTCCCCGTGTGCCGGCTGCGTACCGCTGGTCGCGTACCGCTCGTCCGGCTCGTCTGGTCGCGTGCTGCTCATCGCGTACTGCTCGTCGCGTGTTGCTCGTCGCTCCTGCTGGGCAGCAGCGTAAAGGCAGGGTGTGACCGGCGGCTACGCGCCCTTGTGGGCGAGGTGCACCACGTCGGGGACGCCTCGGGCAACCGGCACTTCTTCGGTACGTACGCCGGTGAACCCGGCATTTCGCAAGGATGTTTCGAAATCCGACGACGGCTGCGCGGACCAGATGGCGAGCACCCCGCCGGGCGTGAGCCGGTCCCGGCACAGGGCCAGACCCGCGGGGGAGTACAGGCCGCCGTTGTCCTCGGTGACCGTCCAGTCCGGGCCGTTGTCGATGTCCAGGCACAGCGCGTCGAAGGCGTCCGGGCCGGTGTCCTCGCGGAGGTAGGTCAGGAGGTCCGCGGGCGCGATCTCGGTACGGGGATCGGCCAGCGCGGGCGCGGAGAGCGTGGCGAGCGGGCCGGTCCGGTGCCAGTCCACGACGGCGTCCTCCCGCTCGACCACCACGATCCGGCCCCAGCGCGGCTCGGCCGCGGCCCGTACCGCCGAGAAACCGACCCCCAGGCCGCCGATCAGCAGCGCGGGGCGCTCGCGTCCGGCGGGCAGCGCGGCCAGCGCCGCGTCGATCAGCAGCCGCTCGGACCGGCCGTCGGAGGTGTCCATGAGGAAACAGCCGTTGGCGATGATCTCGAAGTGCTCGCCCCGCTGCCGCAGCACCACTTCGCCGTACGGGCCCTCGCGCCGGTCCAGCACGCGCGGCCCGTCGTACGCGTCCGGCGCGTCCGGCGCGTCCTGCTCGTTCTCTTGACCGGCCTGATCCGGACGGGGATGTACCTGGGGTGGGTATACGGAAGGTACGGGAGCCATGCGGGCCATCTTGGCGAACCACCGGAACGGCCGTCCAGCCGGGGAAGGCGGGCGGCCGTTCCCCGCGCGCTCCCCTGATGCCACTCGCACCACCGCGGTTGCCCCAAGTGACGCATGTCACTGGAACGGCCGATTCATGGGTTGAACGTGGAGATTGGTGCGAACGTTGTCGTCTTGGGAGTGGCGTGTTCCGCCTCGCCCGCTGCCGGGAGCCGTGGCCGAGGGGGTGCGGGCGCGGCCCGCCGTGCGCGCCGCCGACGTGACGATCGACCGAAGGAGCCGGGAAGCAGTGAGCCGGGAGGGATCAGCGGCCATGGCCGCCACCGAGGCGGACGCCGCCGGGAAGAACGATCGCCCCCTGCTCGCGGGCATCCCCGCCCCCGAGCACGCTTCCCCGATCGAGCAGGTTTCTGCGCCCGGGCAGGCTTCCCCGCCCGAACACGCTTCTCCGCCCGATCCCGGCCTCGCGTCGGTCTCCGGCCTCGTGCCCGATTCCGGCTTCGTGTCGGCCTCCGGCCTCGTGCACGATCCCGGCCTCGCGCCCGCCTCCGGCCTCGCGCCGTGGCGGCCCGGAAGGCTGCTGCCCACGCCCACCGGCGCCCCCTTCACCTTCTGCTACGCCCTCCTCCTCGCCGCGACCACCGTGTTCGCCGAGAACGCCGACCCCGCGCTCGTACTGGACCTGCTGCGCGGCTCCAGTACGGACGTCCAGCACCTCGCGCACGCACCGCTGCTGGCGCTCCTGACCAGCGCCCTGTGGAGCGCGGGCGGGCTGCTCTCGGCGTACGCCCTCGCCTTCCCCTTCGTGCTGACCGCCCTGGAGCGGCGGGTCGGCTCCCTGCGGACCGCCGCCGTCTTCTTCGGCGGCCACGCCATCGCCACCCTCGCGACGGAAGTGCCGGTCGGGCTGTCGGTCGCCCTGGGGCAACTGCCCGGCTCGGCCCTGCACCGCCTCGATTACGGCATCAGCTTCGGCGTCATGACCTGCGTCGGGGCGCTGGCCGTCCTCCTCCCGCCGTGGGGGCGCCTGCCGCTGCTGTTCGCGGCCGGCGCCCTGGCCGTCAGCGATCTGCTCGCCTACCTCGACCCGGTCTCGGACTGGGGTCACCTGCTGTCACTGACCCTCGGCGCGGCGAGCGGCGCCCTGCTGCGGCGGGTCAGGAGGGTCCGGCAGACAGCCGTGCGAACTCCTGCGCCGTGATCTGGTACCGCGCCGTCGTGGCGTCCTGGACCCGGCGCCGCAGCCCGGCCTTCTCCAGCACCCGTATCGACGCCGGATTGCCCAGTTCCACATCCGCCCGCACGGTGTGCACCTCCGGCGCGTCCAGCGCGAACTCCACGATCGCCCGCGCGGCCTCGGAGGCGTAACCGCGCCCCCTGCGAGAGGCGACGACGCCGTACCCGAACTCCACGACCCCCTCCCGCGCCGGCCGGAACAGACCGATGGAACCGACCACCAGGCCGCTCTCCCGCTCCAGGATCTGACGCTGCCCGCTTCCCGCGGGTCCGTCGGGATGCCCGGCGACGAAACCGGCGATCACCCGGTCCCCGTCGGCGGGGAAGTCCTCGGCCCAGTGCTCCGACCGCTCGTCGCCGACCACGGCGGCGATCTCCTCGGGGGTCCAGGGCCGCAGCACAAGCCGATCGGTGATCAGATCCGTACCGACCGAAGAGAAGAAAGAGAAAGGAGAGGAGGGGGAAGAGGAGAAAGAAGAAAAAGAAGAAAAAGACACGCGACACTTCCTGGTCGTTTTCGAACGACCGGGCCGCTCACCAATCCTGCGCGACCACGACCCGGCCAAGGGCATGCTGACGAAGCTCTTGGCGAGCCATATTCATCAACCCCCTCTTCCCGTCCCGACCTCGCGGTCCGTGCCGTCGTGGCTGCGGCGTCGCGCTGTCACGCTCCGCACGCGCGGCCGGAGCGTAGCACTCCGTACACCCGGGCAGTCGAACGTTTGACCCGCATCCGGCTCAGAAACCCCAGGAACCCCAGGAATCTCAGGAATCTCAGGGGCGGAAGGCGACCAGCAGGTCGGCCACGTACGTCTCCTCCACCGTCCCCGCAGGGAAGATCTCCCGCAGGCGCCCCCGCTCCTCGGCGAGGAACGCACGGGTACCGGCCTCGCCGAGGACGAGGAACGCCGAATGGCTGCCGAGGTTTTCCAGGTGCGTGTCGAGCGGGACGGTACGGCTCCAGCGCACCTGGCGGCGGGCGGTGCGCAGACCGGTGAAGCCGGCGAGCCGGACGGCACGCCCGTCGTCAGGACGGGCCGCCGAGGGCGGCTGCACCCCGCAGTGCCGCGCGACCCGGTCCCGCTGCGCGGCGATCCACGGCACGTCCAGGGCGTGGGTGTTCCACCAGACCGCCAGCGCCCCGCCCGGGCGCAGCACGCGCAGCGCTTCGGGGACGGAGCGGCCGGTGTCGGTCCAGTGCCACGCCTGCGCGTACGTGATCAGGTCATGGGAGGCGTCGGCGAGCGGCAGGGCGTTGCCGTCACCCCGGACGACCGGCACGCCGGGGAGGGCCTCGCGGAACTCCGCCGCCATGCCGTCACCGGGCTCCACCGCGACCACCTCGGCACCGCGCCCGCACAGCAGGGCGGTGGCGATCCCGGTGCCCGCCCCCACGTCGGCGACCCGGGCCCCCGCCAGCGGGCGTCCCATGAATTCCTCGACGGCGTCCAGAAGGGCGGGCGGATACGAAGGGCGGCTCGCCCCGTACCGCCCGGCAGCCCTGTCGAACGAACGCGCCCGCGCCGTGCCGGTCACGTCAGTCGTCCCGGTCATGTCAGTCGTCCCGTTCATCCCAGTCGACCCGTCCAGCCCGTCCGACCCAGTGGTCCCAGTCATCTCCTCATCCTCGACCCCGACCCGTTCCGTTCTGGCCGTCTGATCGCTCACAGCGAACACGGGACGGGGAACATCCGGTGGCTCAGGAGCATTGAGTGGGTACAGCTCAACTTGCCTGCCGAAGGGGAGATCATGGCTTCGACGTCCGCCTCGCTCACTCTGCCCGTGCTGCCCCTCGATGACGAGGTGGTGCTGCCGGGCATGGTGGTGCCGCTGGACCTGTCCGACGCGGAGGTGCGCGCGGCGGTGGAGGCCGCCCAGGCCGCCGCTGCCTCCGGTAACAAGCCACGGGTGCTGCTTGTGCCCCGTGTCGACGGCACATACGCGGGGACCGGCACGCTCGGGCGCGTCGAGCAGGTCGGACGGCTCTCCGACGGCGACCCCGGCGCGCTCATCCGGGGCCTGGGCCGGGTACGGATCGGCTCCGGCACCACCGGGCCCGGCGCCGCCCTGTGGGTGGAGGGCACCACCGTCGAGGAGAGCGTCCCCGACCCGCTGCCCGGCGCCGTCACCGAGCTGGTCAAGGAGTACAAGGCGCTGGCCACCGACTGGCTCAAGAAGCGCGGTGCCTGGCAGGTCGTGGACCGCGTCCAGCAGATCGAGGGCGTCTCGCAGCTCGCGGACAACTCCGGCTACTCGCCCTTCCTGACCACCGAACAGAAGGTGCAGTTGCTGGAGACCGCCGATCCGGTGGCGCGGCTCAAGCTCGCCACCGAGGCGCTGCGCGAGCACCTCGCCGAGCAGAACGTCGCGGAGTCCATCGCCAAGGACGTCCAGGAGGGCGTGGACAAGCAGCAGCGCGAGTTCCTGCTGCGCCGGCAGATGGAAGCCGTACGCAAGGAGCTGGCCGAGCTCAACGGCGACCCCGGCGACGAGAGCGAGGACTACCGCGCCCGTGTCGAGGCCGCCGACCTCCCCGAGGAGGTCCGCAAGGCCGCCCTGAAGGAGGTCGACAAGCTGGAGCGGGCCAGCGACCAGAGCCCCGAGGGCTCCTGGATCCGCACCTGGCTCGACACCGTCCTGGAGCTGCCCTGGAACGAGCGGACCGAGGACGCGTACGACATCGCCGGCGCGCGTGCCGTCCTGGACGCCGACCACGCGGGGCTGGAGGACGTCAAGGACCGGATCACCGAGTACCTGGCCGTGCGCAAGCGGCGCGCGGACCGGGGCCTGGGCCTGGTCGGCGGGCGCCGCGGCGGCGCGGTGCTCGCACTCGTAGGGCCGCCCGGCGTCGGAAAGACCTCGCTCGGAGAATCCGTGGCACGCGCCATGGGCCGCAAGTTCGTACGGGTCGCGCTCGGCGGCGTACGGGACGAGGCGGAGATCCGCGGCCACCGCCGTACGTACGTGGGCGCGCTGCCCGGACGGATCGTGCGGGCCGTCAAGGAAGCCGGGTCCATGAACCCCGTCGTCCTCCTGGACGAGATCGACAAGGTCGGCTCCGACTACCGCGGCGACCCGGCCGCCGCCCTCCTGGAAGTCCTGGACCCCGCGCAGAACCACACCTTCCGCGACCACTACCTGGAGGTCGAGCTCGACCTGAGCGACGTGGTCTTCCTCGCCACGGCCAACGTGCTCGAAGCCATCCCCGAGCCGCTGCTGGACCGGATGGACCTGGTCCGCCTGGACGGCTACACCGAGGACGAGAAGGTCGTCATCGCCCGTGACCACCTGCTGCCGCGCCAACTGGAGCGGGCCGGCCTGGAGCCGGGCGAGGTGACCGTCCGGGACGAGGCGCTGCGCAAGCTGGCGGGGGAGTACACCCGTGAGGCGGGCGTACGGAACCTGGAGCGGTCCGTCACCCGGCTGCTGCGCAAGGTCGCCGCCCAGCACGAGCTGGGCGAGCGGGAACTGCCGTTCACCATCGGGGTGGAGGAGCTGCGTCCGCTGATCGGACGGCCGCACCACACCCCGGAGTCGGCCCAGGACCCGGCCGAGCGCCGCACCGCGGTCCCCGGCGTAGTCACGGGCCTGGCGGTCACCGGCGCGGGCGGCGACGTCCTGTACGTGGAGGCGTCCTTGGCCGACGCCGAGACCGGCGCCTCCGGCCTCCAGCTCACCGGGCAGCTCGGCGACGTCATGAAGGAGTCCGCGCACATCGCGCTGTCCTTCCTGCGCTCGCACGGCGCCGAACTGGAGCTGCCGGTCGGTGACTTGAAGGAGCGCGGGGTCCATCTGCACGTACCGGCGGGCGCGGTCCCCAAGGACGGGCCGAGCGCCGGCATCACGATGACCACCGCCCTGGCCTCGCTGCTCTCGGGCCGGCAGGTGCGCCCGGACGTGGCGATGACCGGCGAGGTCTCGCTGACCGGGCGGGTGCTGCCGATCGGCGGCGTCAAGCAGAAGCTGCTCGCCGCGCACCGCGCCGGGATCACCACGGTGATCATTCCCAAGCGCAACGAGCCGGACCTGGACGACGTCCCGGCCGAGATCCTGGAGAAGCTCGACGTCCACCCCGTCTCGGACGTCCGCCGGGTCCTCGAACTGGCCCTGACCCCGGCCACCGCCGCCCCGGCCGCCCCGGAGGTCCCGGTCGCCGCCTGACGGACCCGCCCGGACGCGCCCGGCCCCGAACCCCAGTGCCAAGGGGTCCGGGGCCGGGCGTGTCCCGTGCACCGTGCGTATCGTTGTACCGCGCGACTGCCCGCACACCGCGGCGGTGGGGAGGAGCGCGGATGACCATCGAGCTGACCGACAGCAGGATCGAGATCGAGATGGCCGACAGCGACGAGCTCAGCCTGGACATGATGTTCGACTGGCTGGAGCGGATGCCCGTCCCCGAGGGCTACAGAGCAGAGATCGTCGAGGGGGCCATCTACGTCTCGCCGCAGCGGGACAATCACTGGGACATCATCGCCGCGATCTACGACCAGCTACGGGAGAAATACCCGAGGAAGCAGTTGAAGTCGGATGTGCGCATCGACTTCCCCGGCCACCTCAACGGTTTTGCGTCCGATGTGATCGCGCTGCGGGACGGCGCGGTCAAGGACCACAAAGGACGCTGGCGATACGAGGACATCGAATTCGTCGCCGAAGTCATCTCCAGGAACACGGCGCGCAACGATTACGGCCCCAAGCTGGAGACCTACGCGGTGGCCGAGGTCCCGGTCTACCTCATCATCGATCCCTGCACCGGTACCTGGCATCTCCACACGCTGCCCAAGGACGGAAAGTACCACCGGTACCTGACCCTCGACTTCGGCGACCCGGTGGACCTGACCGACACGGCCGTCGGCCTGACGCTGACCACCGACGAGTTTCCACGGGACTGACGGACCACCGTGCGGAACTCCAGTACGACGAGTTCCGAGCCGGGCGTGTCCCGTGCACCGTGCGTATCGTTGTACCGCGCGACTGCCCGCGAGACAGCGGGAGCGGGGAGGAGCGGCACGGTGACCATCGCACTGATCGACAGGACCGAGATGGCCGACAACGATGAGCAGGACTTGGATCAGTTCGAGCTGCTGTACGAAATCACCCCCGAAGGCTACAAAGCGGAGATCGTCGGGGGAGCCATCTGCATGTCACCACAGCGCGGAGTGCACTGGAAGATCATTCGTAGGGTGCTGCGGCAGTTGGAAGACCATTTCGGTGACGAGTCGGAGATCAATGTGGACATGCGCCTCGATCTCCCTGGCTGTGGCAACAGTTTCGCTCCGGATCTTTTCAAGGTCTCGGACGAGGCCGAGCCGGATGGACAGGGCCGGTGGCGCCACCAGGACGTGGAATTCGTGCTTGAGGTGATCTCGCGCGGGACCGCGGACAACGACTACGGGAAGAAGAAGGCCGCCTACGCTGCCGGCGGCATCCCCGTGTACCTGATCGCCGACCCGTATACGGCCAAGTGGCATCTGTACACGCTGCCGAAGGACGGCATGTATCAGGCGAGCCTGACCTCGGACTTCGGCGTGCCGGTCGATCTGACCGGCACCGTCGTCGGCCTGAAGCTCGGCACCGAGAATTTCCCGCGGGAGCGCCGGGCCTGAGGTCCCGGCCGTACACGAGTCCCGGGAATTCGCCCCGGGGCCCGTTTCTGTAGGGCTTAGCCGTTGGCGAGGGCCTGGAGGCGGTCGTAGGCGCCGTTGAAGCGGTCGCGGTCGCCTACCGTGGTGCCGGAGGAGGTGTACTGCCAGATGGTGTGGAAGCCCCAGCCGGACGGGAGTTCGCCGGCCGAGGTGCCGTAGCGCGGGATCCACAGGGGGTTGACGGAGCCGAAGTCGGCGTAGTTGCCGGTGCACTGCTTCCACCAGCCGGTGGAGGTGTAGATGACGGCGTCCCGCCCGGTGCGTTCCTTGTAGGTGGCGAACCAGTCCTTGATCCAGTTGATCAGCCCGGTGGCGCTCTTGCCGTAGCAGGTCGAGCCGTAGGGGTTGTACTCCATGTCCAGCGCGCCCGGCAGCGTCCTGCCGTCCCCGGACCAGCCGCCGCCGTGGTCGACGAAGTAGTTCGCCTGCGCGGCGCCGCTGGAGGTGTTCGGCGTGGCGAAGTGGTACGCGCCCCGGATCATCCCGACGTCGTACGAGCCGTTGTACTGCTGCGTGAAGTAGGGGTTGGTGTAGCTGGTGGACTCGGTCGCCTTGACGTAGGCGAACCGCACCCCGCCGTTCCACAGCGTCTGCCAGGCGACGTTGCCGTTGTGGCTGCTGACGTCCACGCCCTCCACGGACGCGGCGACCGGCGGCTTCGGAGCCTGACCCGGCGGGTCGCCCTCGTGCGCGGCCACCTGGGACCCGGCCCAGTCCCGGTCGGGGTGGGTGGGCTCGGGGGCGCTCTTCCCGTACGAGGAGGGGGCGGGGCCGGGAGGGGGAGCGGGGGCGGCGCCGGCGGTGCCGGACGGCCCCAGGAGGAGGGCGGCCAGGGCGAGGAACATCACGGACGCGGTGCGCGGCGAACGCGCGCGGCGGGGCGCGCCGGATCTGTGCACAGGCATTCATGCCTCCGGAGATCTCGGTGTACGACCTGAGAGGGGGTGAGCGGCAGCGGGCCGGGAGGGCGCGCGGTGGCGACCGCGCGGATGCGGGGGGTTTGGTGTGGCCATGCCAGAAATGACGGTACGGGTGTGGAACGGCCCGGCAAAGACGGGTACGGGGCTGCCGTTGGTCTAATCCTGCGAAATACTGGCCCAACTGCGGCTTCGGCCACCGATGAAAGAAATTTTCAGTATTCCGAAAGCGGGAGAGGGCGCTGACGTGCACAACACCGGAGCCGACGGCAGGCCGGCGGCAGGCGAGCACAGTGGTGTGGACCACGAATTCCTGGCGCTGGAACGCGAGTTGGCGGTCTTCCTGCGCCGCGCCCGCGCCTCGTCCGGTGAGCTGGCGCGCGCGGTCCACCCGGACCTGGAGTCGGCGGCGTACGGCCTGCTGATGCGGCTGGCCGACGCCGGGCAGCAGCGGGCCACGGACCTCGCCGGCTACTTCGGCGTCGGCAAGGCCACCATGAGCCGTCAGTTGCGCGCCCTGGAGGACCTCGGTCTGGTCGCCCGCGAGCCGGACCCCGCCGACGGCCGGGCCGTCCTGGTCCGCCTCACCGACGAGGGCCGCGCCCGCTTCACCCGCGTACGCGACGGCCGGCGCGCCCAGTACGCGCGCCGCCTCGCCGCCTGGGACCGCAAGGAGGTCGCGGAACTGGCGCGGCTGCTGCACCGCTTGAACGGGGAGCAGCCGCCCGAGGAGGTGTAGCCGCTATGGGATCGGGAGGGCGCGGGATGAGACCCCCGCCCCTTCATAGGGCATCGCCCCCCCGCCAAAGGGCCCTCGCCCCTGTCACAGGGACACGAAGACCGCCGTGGCGTCGTCCTGCGACTTGCCGCGCGGGAAGGCCCGCCCCTCGGGGTCGGCGGCCTCCGCCGTACGGACCTGTTCCACCAGGGCGCGCGGCCCCTGCTTGGCCAGCAGGGTCAGGCAGTCTGCCCAGGAGCCCTCGCGGAAGACCTCGACCCAGCGCGTCGCCCCGTCGGTGAGCGCGGCCAGGGACGTCACCTCCGCGCGCGGCATGGTGCCGGTGACCGCGCGGGCGGCCACCGACGGATCGGCCGCGGCGGTGTGGAAGCCGCCCTCGGCGTTGCGCAGCGCCTCGACGGCCCGCCCGTACTCCGCGGCTGCCCCGGCCCGTTCGGGGGAGCCGTGCGGCAGCGCCCGTACGGTGGCGCGCAGTGCGCGGACCTCGGGTGGCAGCTCGTCCAGGCGGGTGTCCAGGACCGGGCGGACCGAGCCGTCCGGACATCCGACGAGCAGGGCCGAATCGGACAGGACCAGGTGCTCGACGGTCTCCTGGGACCAGCGGGCGGCCACCACGGTTGCCTGTGGCGTACGGGCGTGAGAAAGGTCACAGGTTGACCGATGGGCTTCGGCGGTGCGGGTGATGGCGGCGGAGAGCACCTCGGGGAGCGTCATGTCCAGGAGCGAAGCGGACAGTTCGAGCATCGCGCCGCCGAGCCGGGCGGTGAACCAGGGCACGCCGTGCACGCATCCGTCGTCGCCCGGCGGCGGCGTCACCCCGTCCAGGAGCACCAGGACTCCGCCCTGGCCGGAGGCCGGAAGGGCGACGGACGCGTAGTCCTCGTTCGGGCGTTGGGGATCTCCTGGCTCGGAGGACAGTTCGATACGCATGCGGGCAAGTCTGCCGGAGGGCGACGGTTTCCCCGCGCCGCGCCGACCGCTCCGGCTGTCCGGGGCCCGGCTCCGTACCGGCGGTCGCGGCTCGGGGACGGGGCGGTGCGGAGCCGGGCCGCGAAGGTGCGGGCGCGCATCCTTCCAGGAGCGGCACGGTTCTCCAAACCCGCGCGGGGGTTGCGTGCGGTTGCGTCCGGCGGCGGACGCAGACGTAAGTTGATGGTCAACTTCTGATTGTTGTTCACTCATTCGAGTGGCCAGGCATGCGTTGCCGGGCCACTGCGCGGCGCCGGTGAAATGGTCGTTGCCCGGATCATGGGGTGGGGTCAGGACACTCGTCGCGACGCGCAGAGCCGGGCTGTGCTGTTTCCCTCGCGGACGATGTGAGACGTGTGAGTCGCTTCGGTCTTCGCACCGATCCGCACCGCGAGCGGCGAGCGGGCCGGGGCCGCCGGGCCCCATGGCATCGGCGTGGGCAGGCGAGACAGGAATGCGAGCAGCGGTGCGGAAGAAGCGGCTTCGGGGCGGCGCGGTGGAGCCGGGGTCACCGGCCGGTCCGGCGTCGGGTGCGGGCGCGGTGACGGGCGCGCGTACGGGGCCCGATGCCGCATCGGCGGCCGGCGCCACACCGGCGACCGGTCCCGTACGCAAGGGCCGCTCCGCGCGCGTACGCGGCCGGCTGGTGGCGGCCGTGGCCGTCGTCGGCCTGGCCGTCCTCGGCGCCGGCACGCCCGCCCTCCTGGCCGGCAGCGACCATCTCCGCGACTCCCAGCAGCTCGTCGACCTCGCCGAACTGAACGCCCGCGCCGTCCCGCTCGCCCACTCCCTGGCCGACGAGCGCGACACCCTGACCGAATACGCCGCCACCGGGCGCCGGTCCCGCACCACCGTGGGGATCCTGGAGTCCCAGCGCGCCCGCGTCGACCGGCAGCTCGCCGAGCTGCGCGCCGAGGCCCGCGACGCCTCCGGTCAGACCCCCGTGTACGCCGCCGCGCGCAAGCTCCTGGCCACCCTGCCCCAGATCCGGCACAAGGCCCTGACCAGCCCGGGGAGCGCCGCCGACGTCTTCGAGGCGTACACCGAGGCCATCCAGGCGCTGAACGCCGTCGGTGACGCCCTCGCGCGCGGCCTGCCCGCCCGCGCGGACGGCGCCGACGCCGACACCCGCGCGCTGCCCGCCCTCGGGCGCTCCACCGAGCAGGCGTCCGCCACCCGTGGCCTCCTGCTGGCCGCCCTGTCGGCGGGGGGCACACAGCCCCGGCTGACCGCCGCCGCCCAGCAGGCCCGCGTCCGCGAACAGGGCCTGCTCGCCGACTTCGCCCAGTCGGCGGGCAAGAAGGCCCGGGACGGCTACGACCGCACCGTCAACGGCACGGACGTGGCCACCGCCGAGCGCTACCTGGCCCGCCTCACCGACCAGCCGCGCCTGGACACCGCCGACCTGAGCCTGAACAAGGACCGCATCCGCGGCGCCCTCACCGCCCGCCTCGGCCTGATGCGCGGCGTCGAGTCGGCCATGGCCACCGCCGACGTCCACCGCCTGGGAGAGCTGCGCGACGCCGACGTCACCGAACTGGAACTGCGCATCGGGCTGGTCGGCCTGTGTCTGCTGGTCGCCGTGGCGACCAGCGTCTGGGCCGCGCGCTCGATGACCCGCCCGCTCGCCGCGCTGCGGCTGGGCGCCCGGCGGGTGGCCGCCGACCCCGCCCACGAGGAGCCGATCGCCTTCAAGGGCCGCGACGACGAGTACGCCGAGACCGTACGCTCCGTCAACGCGCTGCACGCCAAGGTCCGCGAACTGGCCCGCAGCCGCGCCGAACTGGAGGCCGAGCGCGCCCAACTGATCAGCGGGCGGCAGCGGCTGACCGCCGAGCGCGAGACGCTCCAGGGCGAGCGGGCGGCGCTGCGGCGGGAGACCGAGGAGCTGGCCGAGCGGCTGTCGGCGGTACGGGACCAGGCGCACGGCCGCTTCGCCGACCTCTCGCTGCGCACGCTCGGCCTGATCGAGCGGCAGCTCACCGTCATCGGGACCCTTGAAGAGCGGGAGCGGGAGCGGGACGAGCAGGATCCCGAGCGGCTGCGCGCCCTCTTCGAACTCGACCACTTCGCGGCCCGGATACGCCGCAACAGCGAGAGCCTGCTCGTCCTGGCGGGCGCCGAGCACGCCACCGGGCACACCGCCCCCGTACCGCTGGCGGACGTGCTGCGCGCCGCCGTCGGCGGGACCGAGCGGCACGACCGGATACGCATCCAGCCGCTGTCGCCGCACGCCCGGGTCGCCGGGTACGCCGCGGAGGACCTCGGCCATCTGCTCGCCGAACTGCTGGAGAACGCCACGGCCTTCTCGCCGCCGGACGCGTTCGTCGAGCTCTCCGGCCGGCCGCTGGAGAGCGGCGAGTTCATGCTCTCGGTCCGGGACGAGGGCATAGGCATGACCGACGAGCGGCTGGCGGAGCTCAACGACCGCCTCGCAGGCGGTCCCTCCTCCGCAGCGGCCGACGACACGCCCGAAGACGCCCTGGGGGTGGGGCTGTACGTCGTGCTGCGGCTCGCGGCCCGGCACGGCGTACGGGTACGGCTGCGCAACGACCGGCAGGGCGGGGTCACCGCCGTCGTCGTGCTGCCCGGTTCTCTTCTGTCCGGCCCGGCTGCCGGGGCGGACGACTCGGAGACGGACGACTCGGGGGCGGCTTCGGCGACCGACGCGGAATCCGCCGAGTCCGCCGAGGCCGACGAGCCCGCCACGGCTGCGGAAGAGCTCGCGGAAGGCGCGGACGATCGCGAGGGCGGTGCCGACGCCGATACGGGCGCGGACGCCGACGGCAACACCGACGTCGACGCCGACGGCAATACCGACGCTGACGCCGACACCGACCGGCGTGCCGTGCCGGCTGCCGGCCCCTACCTGGTCGATCCCGCGCTGCCCGAGGCCCCCGGGCCCGCCGTGACGACCTCCCGGCCGCCGGCCGCGCTCCCCAAGCGCATCCCCCGGACCGTGCCGCGCCCGGCCCCGGCAGCCCCGTCGGCATCGACGCCCCAGGCAGGCCAGGAAGCCGACGCCTCCGGACGGCCGCCGCTGCGCATGCGGATGACGGGTGCCGGGCTGCCCAAGCGCACGCCCCAGCCCGTGAAGCGCAAGGCGCCCGCCCCGGCGCGCAGGAGCGGCGGGGTGAACGCCGAGGCGCTGCGGCGCCGGCTCGGCGGCTTCCAGCAGGGGGCGCGGGCGGGCCGGCGCGATGTCGAGGCCGAGATCGCGGAACGTACGGCCGAAACCGAGATCGCAGAACGTACGGCCGAGACCGGCATCGCGGAACGTACGGCGGGACGGACCGGCCCGCGCAAGGACATCAAGGGCATCAAGGACATCAAGGACACCGACGGAGCGGGGGCGCCGGGGATGAGCCACGTTGTCGAGGAGGCACGCGATTGAAGGCCCAAGCACCCACTGCCGCTGCTTACGGACTGAGCAGTGAGGCACAGAATCTGCACTGGCTGCTGACGAACCTGATCGAGGAGGTGCCCGGGATCCGCTCGGTCGCCGTCGTCTCCTCCGACGGGCTGCTGTTGCTGTCCTCGGACCCGCAGCGGGCCGAGCACGCCCCGGCGCCCACGGGACGGCCCAGCCCCAGGGGGTCCGTCGCGGACCTGGCCACGATCGTCTCCGGCCTGGGCAGCCTCACCACGGGCGCCGCGCAGCTCATGGACGGCGGCACGGTCAAGCAGACGATGGTGGCGATGGAGGAGGGCAGTCTCTTCGTCATGTCGATCAGCGACGGCTCGCTGCTCGGTGTGCACGCCGCACCGGACTGCGACATGAGCGTCGTGGCGTACCACATGGCGCTGTTCGTCGGCCGGGCCGGCCATGTCCTGACCCCCGAACTCCGCAGCGAACTGCGCGCGTCGATGGAGAGCGCCCGGTGAACGCCGCCGTCCGGCCTCCTTTAGACGGCGAGGACCGCGACCTCGCGCCCGCGGCGCCGTCCTACGCCCCCACCTCCACCAAAATCGTGGTGGCGGGCGGCTTCGGGGTCGGCAAGACGACCTTCGTCGGATCGGTCTCGGAGATCACCCCGCTGCGGACCGAATCGGTGATGACACGGGCCGGCGAGGGGATCGACGACCTGTCCGCCATTCCCGGCAAGGCCACGACCACGGTCGCCATGGACTTCGGGCGCATCACGCTCGACGAGGACCTGGTGCTGTACCTGTTCGGCACCCCGGGGCAGAAACGCTTCTGGTTCATGTGGGACGACCTGGTGCGCGGTGCGATCGGCGCCGTCGTCCTGGTCGACACCCGGCGGCTGGCGGACTGTTTCCACGCCCTGGACTACTTCGAGAGCTGCGGGCTGCCGTATATCGTCGCGGTCAACCACTTCGAGGGGACCGACGCCTACGACGCGCAGGACGTACGGGAGGCGCTGACCGTACCGTCGCGCATACCCGTCGTCGTGATGGACGCGCGGAAGCGGGCCTCGGTCGTCGACGCGCTGCTCACCCTGGTCGCGTACGCCCTGGACGTCGCCCCTCGATAGCCGTCCCGGACGAGATGGGAAGAGAGCTGACGCCATGCGGAGGATTCTCGTCGTCGGAGCCGGCCAGTCCGGTCTCCAGCTAGGGCGTTTCTGATGGATCTCCGTGGAAGACGGAGCGGTGTTCGGTGCGTGCGCTCGGCGTGCGGTGTGAAGGGTCATGTGGCGGAGCCACCTGTCCCTTTGCGCCGTGCGGCGAGGGTGCGTGCCGGGCGTCGCGAGGCCGCGGAGATCCGTCAGAAGCGCCCTAGCCCTCGGCCTCCAGTCACGGGGCTACGACATCACCCTCATGTCGTACCGCACCGCCGACGAGATCCGCTCCGGCCGGGTCATGTCCACACAAGTCATGTTTCACACCGCGCTCCAGCACGAGCGCGACCTGGCACTCAACTTCTGGGAAAGCCAGGCCCCGCGCATCGAAGGGCTGGGCATCTCGGTCGCCGCGCCGGACGCGGCCGGAGGAACCGCCGGAGGGACCGCCGGGGGAGCCGCCGGGCGGGCCGTCGACTGGCTCGGCAGGCTCGACCGCTACGCCCAGTCCGTCGACCAGCGGGTGAAGTTGGCCGGCTGGGCGGAGACCTTCGCGCGGCGCGGCGGCCGGCTGGTCATCCACGGCGCGTCCGTGACCGACCTGGACTTCTTCGCGAGCCGCTACGACCTGACGCTGGTGGCGGCCGGCAAGGGCGAGGTGGCCTCCCTGATCGCCCGGGACCCCGCCCGTTCCCCGTACGACGCCCCGCAGCGCGCGCTGGCCGGGCGCTTCACCCCGGTCGTACGCGACCCCGTCGGGCGGCTGCCCTCCGGCGGCCTGGTCCTGGGCGTCGCGGACACCGTCGTCACCAACGACCCGGTCACCGGGCAGGGCGCGAATGCGGCGGCCAAGTGCGCGGCCTCCTACCTCGCCTCGATCGTCGAGCACGGCGAGCGGCCGTTCGACGAGGCGTGGATGCGGTCGGCGTTCGACCGCTACTGGGAGACCGCCCGGCACGTCACCAAGTGGACCAACGCCATGCTGGCCCCGCCGCCACACGTCCTGAACCTCATCGGCGCCGCGGGGCGCGCGCAGCCGGTCGCCGACCGGATCGCCAACGGCTTCGACGATCCCGCCGACTTCGAGGACTTCTTCTACGCACCGGACAAGGCGGACGCCTACCTCGCCTCGCTCGTGGGTTAGGTGACCACGGGAGCGGGAGCGGGGCCGGAAGCAGGGACGGGCGCGGGGACAGGTCCGGGGACGGGGGCGGGGGCAGGCCCGGGCGGTGGGTTGCCTGTCCCGGTCGCCGTCGTGCCGCCGGGAGGCGTGCCACCAGGGGCCGTACCGTTGGGTGCCGTACCGCCGCCCGTCCCGGACGCATCAGCTGTACCGGCCGTTCCGGCGGTGCCGGCCGTTCCCGCTGTCCCTGCCGTCCCCGCCGCGTCCGTCGTCCCCGTCGTCCCGCTCGTGCCGGTCGTCCCGGCCGATGTGGCCGTGGCGGCCGACGCGGCAGGTGGCGAAGAAGGCTTCACCGGCTGGATCGGTTTAACGGGTTTACCCGGCTTCGCCGGCTTCAGGGGCGCCGACGGCTTCACGGGTTTTGCGGGCTTCACCGGCGGACGCGGCAGCCCCGGCGGCACGGACGGCAGCTTGGACCCGGCGCCCAGATCAGGCCGTACGGCGCCCAGCGGCGGATTCACCGCGATCGGGGAGATCTTCACCCGCGTACCGGGCCGTGGCGCCTGCACCACCTTCCCGCCCCCGACGTACATCGCCACATGGGACGCGCCGCGGAAGTAGAGCACCAGATCACCGGGGCGCAGCCGGCGCAGCGACACGTGCGGCAGCCGCTTCCACTGTTCCTGGCTGGTGCGCGGGATGGGCCGTCCCGCGTACGACCAGGCGCGCGAGGTCAGCCCCGAGCAGTCGAAGGAGTCCGGCCCGGTCGCCCCCCAGGCGTACGGCTTGCCGACCTGCGCGAGCCCGTACGCGACGGCCCGCGCGCCACCGGCCGACGGCGGGGCGTCCGCGCTCAGCTCCCCGGTGGCGACCAGCGCACGCTGGGCCACCTCCGCGCCCTGCTGCTCCAGCCGGTCCAGTGCGGCCAGTTGGCCGGCGGAGAGCGAGGAGAGCGCCCGCTCCACCTTTTTCAGCTCGCCCTCCACCGTGGCACGCCGTTTCGCCCGCAGCGCGGTGAGGGCCTGCTGCTTGACCAGTGAGGCCCGCGCCGCCTTCGCCAGCTCGCCGGCCCGCTTCTCCACGCCGGTCAGCCGCCGGACCGTCGCCGCCTGGCCGCCGGCCGCCTCCTTGAGGAGGTGGCCCCGGTCGAGCACCTCCTGCGGGTTGTCGGCGAGCAGGAACCGTACGTACGGGCCGAGCGCGGCCGGGCCCGTGCCCTGGTACTGCTCCAGGGCCAGTTGTCCGGCGGCGGCCCGCCCGCCGGCGAGTTCGGTGCGGGCCCTGGCCAGCCGCAGGTCGAGGTCGGCGGTCCTCTTCCGCTGGTTCTTCAGGGCCTCCTCGGTCGCGTTGTACGCCTCGGTGGCCACCTCCGTCCGCCGGTACAGCTCCTGAAGGCGCTGCAGGAGCCGGCTCAGCGGGATCTCGGAGGGGCCACCGGGCGCCGCCGGGCGGGGCGCGGGCTGCGCGAGGGCGGGTGGGGGGAGTGCGGTCAGGCCCAGCGCGCCCACGAGCGCGACCGTGCAGACCGACTGCGGAAACCGTCCCGACACGAACCCACCTCCGACACCTCGCACATCATCACGGCGCCCGTACGTCCGTGGCCGCTCGGCGTGGACCGTGCGGTCACTCGGGCACCGCGCCGTCCGACCGGCCGTGCGACCCGTCGGACCGGTCCGACGGACCGTCCGGCTCGTTGGGATCGTGACACGGGCTCCGCGGCCACGCCGTGGCGAGTTCGTCCACCGGGGGGAGGGACGCTCACCCGTTCAGTGGCCGGGGTGGGCGTCGTGCCAGGTGGGAGGGGTGTCGCGGGAGGTTACGCCTCGTCAGGAACGCTCCGCCGTCCGGGAGGCCGGAAGAACCCGGGGAGGGAGAGGGGATGGGAGGGGATGGGAGCGGCGGGGAGAGGCGGGGGAAGGGCGACGGTACGGGGCCGGGAGGGCCGCCCCCGCGGAGTGGGGCCGAGGCCAGGGAGGCGCGGAGGCGGCCCTGTCCGGCAGCCAACCGGGCCCGGCCGGTGCTGTCAATGGTCCGTACCAGACTCGGGTGCGGAGCCGCACGGGGAGGGGTGAGGGGTGAGGAGGGCGAGGGGCGGAGCGTCCTTGCCGCGGACCCCGGCAACCGGAGACCCCGATGACCGGGCCCCGGTGACCGGCTGCGACGACCAGGCGCCGGTGACCGGACTGCGGCGACCGGAGAGCCCGGCAAGGGAGATCCGGCCCTCAGCGCCTCTCTGCGCCTTCTCTACGCCCCTCTGTGCCTTCCCGGCCCCTCAACGCCTCTTCGACCACGGCCACTTGGGCCCGCTGCCGGCCCCGGCCCCGCCCTCGGGGTCGTACTCGTACTTCCAGCCGCGCGGCAGCCCCAGCTTGCCCACCCGCCCCGGCGCCCGCCGGTAGACGTGGACCGTCGGCGGCCGGCCGTCGTCGTTCGGCACGGGGATCTCGTACGTCTTCGGTGGCTGGCCGGTGGCGCCGACGAGCACCGGCAGCACACGCCCGTCCAGGGGCCCGCCGATGAACGGGGTGTTCTCGCTTCTCACCGCACCAGTCTCACATCGTCACCGGCCGAGCGGCGCGCGGGCCGCCGCCGGCCGGACTTTTCGCCGCAATCACGAGCATCCTTGGCCGAATCGCCGGCCTGGCTGCCTCCTCCGTCCGGCCGCCGGTGAACCGCGTCACAAGAGGTGGGTGGCGTCACCCACGACCGGGAGGACGCGCCGGACCAGCACGCCGGCCGGCCCCTCGGGCGTCTCCGTCGCCAGCGCCGCACGCATCACCCGCGCCGTCTGCTTGTCGGTTGCCGCGGTGGCCGTCAGCAGCGCGATGAAGTGATCGACCAGCCAGTCGCGCAGCTCGGCCGGCGCGGGCCGTTTCCCCTCGTCGAGCCATATGAGGGAGGCAGCCTCGACGGCGGTGATCCAGGTGCGGACCGCCATCCGCAGCCGCGGACCGGGCCGTGGGGTGCCCAGGTGGCGCAGGATCTGTTCGGCGGCGGCGCGCCGTACCTCGTCCACGATCGCTGTCGTGCGCGTGGTCTCCACGACGCTGCCGCCCTGGAGCAGCGCGCTGAAGCCGGCGTCGTGCTCGTCGACGAACGCCAGATAGCGGTCCAGGGCGCGGGCCAGGCGCCGGGTGAGCGGCCCGGTGTCCGGTTCGGCGAAGCACCGCCGGAGGATGTCGGCCGCGCTGCGCAGCGCGGCCTCGTACAACTGCTGCTTGCCGCCGGGGAAATAGCGGTAGACCAGCGGCCGGGAGACCTCGGCGGCCTGCGCCACGTCGTCCAGCGAGACCTCTTCGGGGGCGCGGTGGGCGAACAGTCCCAGCGCGGCGGCGAGCAATTGGGTGCGGCGTTCCTCGACGCTCAGTCTGCGGTAGGCGGGTCGGGGTACTGCTGGGGCGGTGCCGCTGCCGTTCATGCCCAGCAGCGTAACCGCCGTGCCGCACCTGTCGTACGGGACGCGTGTGCCCGTCCGGCCCGGCTCACGCCAGCAGCCCGGAGATCCTCCACAGCCGGCGGCCGACGCCCCGCAGCACACCGATCTCGTCCAGGAAGTCCGTCAGCCGCCTGGCGCCGGACTGCATGACCTCGCGCCGGTGGCCGCTGGCCCTGACCTGGGCGACGGCCTCCCGCCGGTCCAGGCCGACGTTCGTGTACACCTGCGGGTTGACGAACGCGACCGAGAAGACCCGGGCCGCCTCGCCGCAGCTCACCCGGGTCAGCTCCCGCTCCCAGCGCGGGGCCGTGACCATCTGGCGGCGCAGTTCCTCGCGTGCGTACCGGACGTGCCGGGCCTCCTCCACGACGTGGATACGGGTCACCCCGCGCACGATCGACTGGACCCGCTCGTCCGGGAACGTCAGCCGCTGCATCCAGTCCAGGATCTCCTCGCCGAGCAGTGTGCAGGCGAAGGAGCCCGGCGTGGTGGAGACCGTCTTCAGGATGCGGGCCAGATTGTGGTTGAGCCGTGAGACGGGGTACGAGGGCGCCCCGCCCTTTTGGATCATGCGCGCGAACATCTTGGAGTGCCGGCACTCGTCCGCGATCTCGGTCAGCGCGTAGCGGACGTGGGCGCTGGTCACGGGCTTGTCGTAGATGTGCCGTACCAGGAGCTGCATCAGGATGATCTCGAACCAGATGCCCAGGGAGGCCAGCGACGCGGCCTCGTGCCGGGACAGTTCCATCCGCTGCTCCAGCGACATCTTCTTCCACAGGGGGGTGTCGTAGAGCGATATCAGCTCCGGCGGCCAATACCACTTGCCCTCTTCGACGGGTGCGTCCCAGTCCAGTTCGGTGTCCGGATCGTAGGAGTGCTTGGCGGAGGATTCGAGCAGCCGCTCGGCCACCTGCTCCCGGTCCTTGAGCAGTCCGAGGGCGTCCCGGAGGACCTCTGGTTCCGTCACGGTCGTCGCAGTCGTCACGGTTGTCATGGTTCTGGCTACCTCGCTTGTGGGTTACCCGCGGTCACGTCTTATAAGACTGCGTGTCAGCAAGGACGTCAATCCCCTCCGTACGACTTATTGACCCGCTGGTAACCGCGTGTGAGCCTGCCAATGCCCGGCTCGTACAAAGGGGTTGGACCTATGGCCGCCTTGGGAGCGGTGCGGACGGAACCGGCCGCTCCGGGCGATCCTGGGGACACGGGCCGCTCCACGGGTTCCGGCCCGTTCACCGGTACGGCGCAGACACGTTCACAGCGCAGGCAGCAGACACCGCAGATCCAGCAGTCACCGCAGATCCAGCAGTCACCGAATATCCAGCAGTCACCACAGACCCAGCGGACACCACAGATCCAGCAGACACAGCAGTGCGCACACAGGGAGGCGCCCATGTCGAGCCGTGAGCTGTACGCGAAGGACCCCGGCGACGTCCTGTGGGCGGTGCCCGCGGGCGGATCGGCCCGCTTCAACTGGGACTACGACGCCGGCCGCGAACGGCTGCTGGCCCTCTACCAGAAAGGCAAGGACAAACAGTGGGACGCCAATCTGCGCATCGACTGGGACCTGGAAGTCGACCCGTACGACCCGCTCGGCACCCCTGACGAGGCCATGTCCCTGTACGGCACCCCCTACTGGGACAAACTGACCGCCAAGGACCGCGGCGAGCTGCGACGGAACTACACCGCCTGGCAGTTCAGCCAGTTCCTGCACGGCGAGCAGGGCGCCATGGTGTGCGCCGCCCGCATCACGGAGGCCGTCCCCGACCTGGACGCGAAGTTCTACTCCGCGACCCAGGTGATGGACGAGGCGCGGCACGCCGAGATCTACAGCCGCTTCCTCCAGGAGAAGATCGGGATGCTCTACCCGGTCAACGACAACCTCAAGACCCTCCTGGGCGACACCCTCCAGGACTCCCGCTGGGACATGCCGTACCTGGGCATGCAGGTGCTCATCGAGGGCCTGGCCCTCGCCGCCTTCGGCGTGATCCGGGACACCACCGACAAGCCGCTGCCCAAGCAGATCCTCGCCTACATCATGCAGGACGAGGCCCGGCACGTCGCCTTCGGACGGATGGCACTGCGCGACTACTACAAACAGCTCACCGACGCCGAGCTGCGGGAGCGCGAGGAATTCGTCATCGAGGGCTGCTACTTGATGCGCGACCGGCTGCGCGGTCTGGAGGTCATGGAGGACTTCGGCATCCCCACGGCGGACGCCGCGGCGTACACCGAGCAGTCCCCGTACGTACAGCTCTTCCGCAAGCTGCTCTTCAGCCGCATCGTGCCGTGCGTGAAGGACATCGGTCTGTGGGGCGAGCGGCTGCAGCGCGCCTACCGGGACATGGGCGTCTTCGAGATGGGCGACTCCAACCTGGATCTGCTGATGGCCCAGGACGAGGAACTGGCCGAGAAGCTGGACGTGGAGCGGTTCGCGGCCGAGGAGGCGGCCCGTACGGCGGAGGTGGCCGAGGCGGTCGCGCGGGGCGCGGAGGAGGACGGTGCCGCGGGGTGATCCGCCGCAGGCCCGTACGGCTGCGTGCGACTGCGTACGGCTGTGGCCTGACGTCCCGCACGGCTGCGCGCCGCCGCCCACGTGTGGGCCGGATGACCGGTCAGGTGAGCCGCGCGCAGCTCTCGACGACGCTGTCGGCGAAGGCCCGGGCCAGCGGCGCCAGCGCGTCCCACCGGCGTACGGCCCAGCCGGTCGACAGTGGCGGCAGCGCCGGGACCGGGACGAACCGCAGACCGCGGTGGCCCGGCCCGCGCCACCCCGGCAGCGCCGGGACGACCGCGTGCCCCAGGCCCAGTTCGGCGAGCAGGATGGCGGTGTCCCAGTCGGCGACGCCGGTGTCGGAGGTGACGCGGACGCCGAGCGCCGCGAAGGCATCGTCCAGGTGGGCCCGGGAGGTGGAGTTCTCCGGCAGCCGGATGTGCCGGATGGACGCCAGGTCCTCCGGCTCGATCCGTGACCGGCTCGCCAGCGGGTCGTCGGACCGTACGGCGAGCACCCACGGCAGGTCCATGACCGGCCGCTGTTCGATGCCCCGGACGGTGCCGCCGATGGTGATCCAGGCCAGGTCCAGGTCGTGCGAGGCCAGTGCGTCGAAGCAGCTCCGGCTGGAGGTCTCGGTCTGGAACTCCAGGCTCGCCTGGGGAAACCTGCGGCGGAAGGCGACCACGGCCTCGGACATGAAGTGACGTACGGAGGTGGCGCCCGTGGTGACGCGTACGGAGCCGGCGTCGCCGCGCACCAGGTCCGACAGGCGGCGCAGCGCGAGGTCGAGCCCGGCGATCCCGTCCGCGGCGGCTGCCTGGAGGAGCCGTCCGGCCTGGGTGGGCACGACCCCGCGCGGGTGCCGTTCCACCAGGCTGATGCCGGTCTCCCGCTCCAGGCGCTTGACGTGCTGGCTCACCGCCGACTGGGTGCAGTCCAGGTCCCGGGCGACGGCGCTGAGGCTGCCGGCCCGGCACACCGCCACGAAGACACGGAGATCATCAAGAGTCACGGGACGCAAAGTTACTGCTTGGCCTGCTTCCTGAACACCCGCATTTCTCCTTGGGGGTTGGCCAAAGGTTGCTGGGTACGGCTCCGGGAACGGGCCCGGGCACGGGCGGGCGCGGTTCCGGACACGGGCCCGCGTACGGGCACGGGCCCGCGTACGGCTTCTGCCACACTCGGCGCATGATCTTCCGTACCGCCACCCGCCGCGACCTGCCCGCGCTCCTCGCCCTGCTGGCGGACGAGGACGCGGTGACCGATCCCGCGACGGTCGAGGTGAGCCGGGCGCACGAGCAGGCGTTCGAGGACATCGACAACGATGACCGCAACGAGCTGCTGGTACTGGCCGAGGACGGAAGCGGGGACGCGCACGCGGGTGGGCGCGCCGAGGGGGGCGTGACCGACGGGGGTGTGACCGACGAAGGTGTGACCGACGAGGACGGCGCCGTGCTGGGATTCCTCCAGATCACCTACATCCCCGGCCTCGGGCGGGGCGGCGGTGAACGGGCACTGCTGGAGGCCGTACGGATACGTGCCGACCGGCGCGGGGCCGGGCTGGGGCGCGAGCTGATCGGCGCGGCGATCGGCCGGGCCCGCCGCCGTGGCTGCTCGCTGGTCCAGTTGACCAGCAACAAGCGGCGGACCGAGGCGCACCGCTTCTACGCGTCGCTGGGCTTCGAGCGCAGCCACGACGGCTTCAAGCTCGCTCTTGCCGAGGCGCCGTAGCACCGCGAATCAACGGAGGTCATCGCAGCGCCGCCCGCATGACCTCGCGGGCGATCGGCGCGGCGCTCCCGCCGCCGCTGATGTCGGCCCGGTCCGCGGCGGCGTCCTCCACGACCACCGCGACCGCGACCGCCGGACGGGCGGCGTCCTGCGCCCGCGCCCAGGAGATGAACCAGGCGTACGGGGTTCCCTCGCCGCGCTCCCCGTGCTGGGCGGTGCCGGTCTTGCCCCCGACGGTGGCGCCGTCGAGGGCGGCGGCGGTGCCGGTGCCGGAGGTGACGACGTCGGTCATCAATTCCTGGAGCCGCCGGGCGGTGGTACGGCGTACGGCCTGGCGCGGGGGCTCGACGGAGGCCGTGGCGACCGTACGGCCCCGGGAGTCCAGCACCCGGTCGACCAGGTACGGGGGCCTGACCTCCCCGTCGTCGGCGACCGCCGCCGCGACGACGGCCATCTGGAGCGGGGTGGCGGCGGTGTCGTACTGCCCGATGGAGGAGAGGGCGAGCCGGGCGCGGTCCATCTCGGTGTCGAAGACGCTCCGGGCGACGCGGACGGGGATCTTCAGGCCGTCGTCGTTGAAGCCGAAGCGCTCGGCGGCCCGCACCATGCCGGGCAGGCCGACCTCCACGCCCAGGTGCGCGAAGACGGTGTTGCAGGAGACCCGGAAGGCGTACCGGAGGGTCGCGTGGGCGCAGTCGCCCGCCTCGTCCTCGTTGGTCAGACGGGTCGAGCTGCCGGGCAGCACGTAGGGGTCGGGGGTGTCGGTGGGCGCGTCGATGTCGGTGACCTGCCCGCCGTCCAGTGCCGCCGCGGCCGTGACGACCTTGAAGACGGAGCCGGGCGGATAGGTCTGGCGCAACGCGCGGTCGACCATCGGCCGGCCGCTGTCCCGGTTCAGCCGCCGCCAGGCCGCGGTCGTCTGCGATCCCGTACCGGAGAGGGCGCCGGGGTCGTACGAGGGCGTGCTGACCAGCGCGAGGATCCGGCCGCTGGCGGGCTCGACGGCGGCGACCGCGCCCTTTTTGCCGCCGAGCCCGTCGAAGGCGGCGCGCTGTGCGGCGGGGTCGATGGTGGTGGCGACCCGGCCGCCGGGCTGCCGGCCGTGGGTGAGTTCGGCCCAGAGGGGGAAGGGGGCGAGCCGGCTGTCGGTGCCGCTCAGGATGCCGTCCTCGGCGTGTTCGACCAGGGAGGTGCCGTAGAGCTGGGAGGCGTAGCCGGTGACGGGCGCGTACAAGGGGCCCTGGCGGTACGTGCGCTCGTACCGCAGCCGTCCGCCGCTGTCCCGCGAACCGGTGACCGGGTTGCCGCCGACCAGGATGTCCCCGCGCGGCCGGCCGTAGCGGGCGAGGGCGGAGCGGCGGTTGGCGGGGTTGTCGTCGTACGCGCCGGCCTGGAGGACCTGGACGCGGGCGGCGTTGAGCAGCAGTGCCACCAGCAGCACCAGGAAGAAGGCGGCGGTGTGCCGCACACAGCGGATCATGGGGCGGCCCCGGCGCCGCCGCTGTCCTCGCGACCGGCGGCCGGTGGCGTACGGCCGTTGGAGGACGAAGGGTCACCGGAGCGCGAACGGCTACCGGAGGGCGTACGGCCGCCGGGAGTCGTACGGGCGATGACGCCGGTCTCGGCGGCGGCCGGCCGTGGCGCGCGGGCGCTGTCGCTGATCCGCAGCAGCAGCGCGACGATGACCCAGTTGGTGACGACCGAGGACCCGCCCTGGGCGAGGAAGGGCATCGCCATCCCGGTCAGCGGGATCAGCCCCATCACACCGCCCGCGATGACGAAGACCTGGATGGCGGGCAGCGAGGCCAGCCCCACGGCCAGCAGCCGGCCGAACGGGTCGCGCAGCGCCACGCCCGCGCGCAGGCCACGGGCCACCAGGAGCGCGTACAGGAGGAAGAGGGCGGTGAGACCGGCCAGGCCCAGCTCCTCGCCGAAGGTCGCCAGGATGAAGTCGGACTTCATGGCGAAGCCGATGAGGTAGGAGTGGCCCTCGCCCAGGCCGGTGCCCAGCATCCCGCCGGCGGCGAAGGCGAAGAGCGACTGGGCGAGCTGGCTCGGGCCCCGGCCGGACGCGATGCCGTCGAAGGGGTGCAGCCAGTCGTGGACGCGGCCGTGCACATGCGGTTCCAGGTGGCCGACCGCCGCCGCGCCGACGGCGGCGAGCAGCAGCCCGACCGCGATCCAGCCGGTGCGGCCGGTCGCCACGTACAGCAGCACCACGAAGACACCGAAGAAGAGGAGCGAGGTGCCCAGGTCGCGTTCCAGGACCAGCACGCCGACGCTGAGCAGCCAGATCGCGACGATCGGGCCGAGCACCCGGCCCGTGGGCCATTGCATGTGCCAGACCTCGCGGCCGGTATAGGCGAGCGCGTGGCGGTTGGCGGCGAGATAGGCGGCGAAGAAGACGATGAGAAGGACTTTCGCGAATTCGCCGGGCTGGAAGGAAAACCCCGCCACACGAATCCAGATCTTGGCGCCGTTGATGGCCGGAAAGAAGATCGGGACGATCAGCAGGGCGAGGGCGGCGGCGACCGAGACATAGGCGTAACGCTGCAAGGTGCGGTGATCGCGCAGTAAAAGAATGACGGCGGTGAAAAGGGCGACGCCGATGGCGGACCACATCAATTGTGTGGGGGCCGCGGGGTCGCCGGGGGTCTCCAGATCGAGCCGGAAGATGAGGACCAGTCCGAGCCCGTTGAGGAGGACGGCGATGGGGAGCAACAGGGGATCGGCGTAAGGGGCACGGAACCTGACGGCGAGATGGGCGAGCAGGGCCAGCACGCCCAGCCCCGTTCCGTACCGGGCCGCGCCGCCGGGGACGGCGTTCTGGCGGGCCAGTCCGACATCGATGTAGCCGAGGACGCTGATGAGCACGGCACCAAAGAGCAGCGCCAGTTCCACGCCCCGGCGCGCGGGCAGCCTCGGGCCCGGTGGGGGAGTGTCCACGGGGCGGGCCGGGCGTGCCGTCATGGCAGGCAACGTAGCAAGCGACGGGCCATATGTCCGCTATGTCGGATGATCGGGTGTGGGGCGTACGTCTCGGCTGTCAGGGGTGGGTGTCGGGGTAGGCCTTCAAGCGGGACGTGGACGCGGAGGCGTGGGCGCGAGGGTGTGCGGGCGCAGGGGTGAGGGTGTGGACGCAAGGGCGCGGACGTCGGGGGCGGGCCGGGGCAAGGGGCCTTACGGCCCCGCGGTCACGGGGCCGTAAGGCGGGCCGGGGAGGCATTCCGTCCCCCTTCGCCTACCCCTAGGGGGACCGATGGGGACCAATCAGGGCCCGAGCCGTAAACGAGGCCGGGATCAGTTTGTAAACTCGGCACCTACGAATACGAAGAAGGCCGAGCTCGTCACGCTGGATGCGGCCGGCCGGGACAACCGGTCGACGTCATGGACCCCGTGCCATGGCCGCCGCGCGCGAAGGGGCTATGGCGCACGTCACATCCGTGAACGCCGAGCGGGCGCCCTCGGGCTTCCTCGGCTTCCTCGCGCCGCCGAGGGCGGGTGACCGTCCCCCTCGACGAAAGGCAGTATTAGCGTCATGACGACTCTCCGTTCCCGGATCATCGCCTGGGCCGGCCGTATGTATCTGGCAAGGACGCGGAAAAAGGGTTTCAATCTGTCCCGTATGTCCTTCTTGCCGGAATCCGTACTGATGCCACTGCGACGCAACGGCCTCGACCCGGTGAACGATTTGGCAACGGTCCGCGAGAAGGAACCCATCTCCCGCCTCCCCGTGCCGATAGCCGCCAACGTCTGGCTGGTCACGGGTTACGAGGAGGTCAAGGCGGTCCTCGGCAAGGCCAACGCCTTCAGCTCCGACTTCACCAACCTCATCGGACAGGCCGGCGCCAGCACCGAACAGAACCCCGGCGGACTCGGTTTCGCCGACCCGCCCGTGCACACCCGGCTGCGTAAGCTGCTGACCCCCGAATTCACCATGCGCCGGCTCGGCCGGCTCACGCCGCGTATCCACGACATCGTCGAGGAACGCCTCGACGCCATGGAAAAGGCCGGGAAGAACGGCGACCCGGTGGATATCGTCGAGCAATTCGCCCTACCCATCCCGTCCCTGGTCATCTGTGAACTCCTCGGCGTCCCGTACGAGGACCGCGAGGACTTCGAGCGGCTCAGCGCCGCCCGGTTCGACCTCTTCAGCGGCGCCAACGCGTCCTTCGGCGCCATATCGGAATCCCTCGACTATTTCCGTGGCGTCGTGAAGAAGCAGCGTGAGAACCCGGGCGACGGACTCCTGGGCATGATCGTGAAGGAACACGGCGACTCGGTCAGCGACGAGGAACTGGCCGGCCTGGCCGACGGCGTCCTGACGGGCGGCTTCGAGACGACCGCGAGCATGCTGGCGCTGGGCGCCCTCGTACTCCTCCAGGACCCCGAGCACTTCGCCGCCCTCAAGGACGGCGACGAGGCCGCCGACCGCTACGTCGAGGAACTGCTGCGCTACCTCACCGTCGTCCAGGTCGCCTTCCCCCGCTTCGCCCGCGAGGACATGGAGATCGCCGGCGTGAAGATCTCCGAGGGTGACGTGGTCCTGTGTTCCCTCAGCGGCGCCGACCGTGATGGCAGGCTCGGCCCCGAGATGGAGAAGTTCGACCCCGGGCGCAACGTTCCCTCCCACCTGGCCTTCGGCTACGGAATCCACCGCTGCGTCGGCGCCGAACTGGCCCGTATGGAACTGCGCGCCGCCTACCCTGCCCTGGTCCGCCGCTTCCCCAACATGCGCCTGGCCGTGGCTCCCGACGCCCTCGCCTTCCGCAAGCTCTCCATCGTCTACGGAATCGACAGCCTCCCCGTCCGCCTCGACGGCTGACGCACTTCCTCTTCACCGGGCCGGGGGCCGGCACCGACCCCCGGCCGAGCGCCCACCCCACCCTTCCCACCCCAGGAAAAATCTCACAACCCTCCCCCACTTCTTGTTATCGACCCCGGTCCGCGCGATCTCCTATGTGTCAGAGCAAGTACGCGCAGTCGGAAGAGGCGAGTGGGCAAGGCATGATCAGTGATCGCGAGACCGCGTTGGTGACGGCGGCGCAGAGCGGAGACGTACGGGCACAGGACGAACTCGTCGCCGACTACCTACCGTTGGTCTACAACATCGTGGGCCGGGCGCTGAACGGGCACGCCGACGTCGATGACGTCGTACAGGAGAGCATGCTGCGGATGCTCGACGGCCTGAGCGGCCTGCGCGACCCGGCCGGCTTCCGCTCCTGGCTGGTGGCCATCACCATGAACCAGATACGCCGCCGCTGGCGTGAGAACCAGTCGGCCGCGACCCGTGGCGGTCTCCAGGACGCGTACGACGTCGCCGACCCCGGCGCCGACTTCGTGGACCTGACCGTCCTCCAACTGGGCCTGACCGGCCAGCGCCAGGAGACCGCCGAGGCCACCCGCTGGCTGGAGGACGACGACCGGGCCCTGCTGTCCCTGTGGTGGCTGGAGGCCGCCGGCGTCCTGACCCGCGCCGAGGTGGCGAACGCCCTAGAACTGTCCCCCCAGCACACGGCCGTACGCGTACAGCGCGTCAAGGCCCAGCTCGAAACGGCCCGGGTGGTGGTACGCGCCCTCGCGGCCGTACCGCGCTGCTCCCAGTTGGAGCCGCTGGTCGCCCAATGGGACGGCAACCCCTCCGCCCTGTGGCGCAAGCGAATAGCCCGCCATGTCCGCGAATGCCCGGCCTGCTCCGGCCATCTGACCGGCATGATCCCCGCCGAGGGCCTCCTCGCCGGCCTGGCCCTCGTCCCGCTGGCGGCCTCCCTCGCCTACCTCGCCGCCCCCGGCGCCGCCCGCGCGGCCACCGCCGCCGCGGCCACCACCACCATGCCCACGGTCACCACCCCCACCGACCCCATCGCCAACGCGATCCCCGCCGCCGACGTCACCCCGGCCACCACTCCCGCCGCTTCCCGCCCCGCAGGCCACGCGGCCCGCCCCGGCAGCCGCTCCCGCTCCTCCTCACCGTCCCACTCCCGCCGCCGCCCCCGCGGCCGGCGCCGGACGGCGGGAATCGCCGCGACAGCCGCCACCCTCACCGCAGTCGTAGGCGGCGGCATCTACCTCACCACCACCCCCTCACAATCGGACGAATCCACCCGCACCACCGCCGCCGAAGCCCGCTCCGCCACCACCCAGAACAACGCCCTCACCTCCCACCCCACCCCCTCCAAATCCCCCACCCCCCACAAGCCCAAGCCCAAGAAGCCCAAGCCGAAGCCCACGAAGGCCAAGCCCAAGCCCAAGCCCACCAAGTCCCACCCCCGCCCCACCCCCAAACCCACCCACACCACTACCCCCACCACCCCGCCCCCCGCCGACACTTCCACCTCCACCCCCGCCCAACAGGTCATCTCCCTCGTCAACACCGAACGCGCCAAGGCCGGCTGCAGCCCCCTGACCTCCAACCCCCGCCTCACAGCCGCCGCCCAGGGCCACTCCCGCGACATGGCGGTCCGGCACTTCTTCGACCACACCAACCCCGACGGCGCCGGCCCCGGCGAACGCATCACCGCCGCCGGCTACCAATGGAGCACCTACGGCGAGAACATCGCCTACGGCCAACAATCCCCCGCCGACGTCATGAAAAGCTGGATGAACAGCCCCGGCCACCGCGCCAACATCCTCAACTGCGCCTTCAAAGAAATAGGCATAGGCATCCACAACGCCCCCGGCGGCCCCTGGTGGACCCAAAACTTCGGCACCACCCGCTAACCCCACAACCCCGCGCGCCCGAAGCCACCCCACCCCGACTTCGGGCGCGCCGGACACCCCAGTGCAATCGCCATGCAATATCGCCGCGCCAGAAGCAAGCTTTCGCACGTGCAGCAACTCCTACCGCGCACAAGGTAGTCGGGCCGTTGGCCTCAAAAGCATGGCTACTGCCGGCCGAATAGCAGGACGCCGACCACGCGGACGGCGAACGGACCCCCGGTAGCGAACGGCTTCACAGCATCGCGGCGAGGTCTGATGCGCTCTCGGTGAAGGGCGACAACGCAGGGCTGCTACCGGCCCTGGTGCGCTTGCCGAGGTGACGCGAAAACTTCAGCAAGTCGCCGAGCGAGTGGAGGCCCGTACCAGGCGCGCCGCTCGTGCCCTGCTTGCCTGATTACCCGCAGTCGCCAGGTGCCCATCGCTCCATCGCGATCAGTGCGCGAAAGCGACAAAAAAACGGGCCCCAGTGAGACTGGAACCCGCTTCTTCATGTCGGCACCCGCCCTGGTCAGCGCTTGATTTCTGCTGATCATCGGCAAGTGCCCCCGGCAGGATTCGAACCTGCGCACACGGCTCCGGAGGCCGTTGCTCTATCCCCTGAGCTACGGGGGCTTGTCGGCTGCTCTCGCGGCGACGGGTAGAACACTACCAGCTTTGGCGGGGTGGTCATGAACGGGTTGGGGTGGGGTGGGGGAGGAGGGGAGGGGTGGTCGCTCGGAGGGGGTGGAAGTGGGGAAAAGCCGGACGCAGTGGGAGGGGGCCGCCTAGTCTCGAAGGGTGCCTGGCTTGTCCGGCCGGGTCCTTGTTGTGGACGACAACAAGGTCATCCGGCAGTTGATCAGGGTCAACCTGGAGCTGGAGGGCTTCGAGGTCGTGACCGCGGCTGATGGTGCCGAGTGTCTGGACATCGTGCACCAGGTGAGTCCGGATGTCGTGACCCTGGATGTGGTGATGCCGCGGCTGAGCGGGTTGCAGGCGGCGGCGCGGTTGCGGGCGGATCCGCGGACCAAGGACATTCCGCTTGTCGTGGTCAGTGCCTGTACCCAAAGTGAGGTGGAGGGTGGGCAGGCGGTGGGGGTGGACGCGTTTCTCGCGAAGCCGTTCGAGCCGATGGAGCTGGTGGGGATCGTGCAGCGGCTGATGGGGCGGAAGGCCGGCGGGGATGTCGAGGGGGCGGTCGATGTGGGTGGGGGCTCCCCTACGCTGGGGGTGTGACGCCCGCTGAGCTCTCTCGTACTGTGCTGCGCTCGGTGCGGGGTGCCGTCGAGGAGGGGGAGCTCGCGGTGACCTTGCCCGAACGGGTGGTGGTGCGTGTGCCTCCCCGGCGCGGGGAGGGGGATTACGCGTCCGCTGTCGCGCTTCAGCTCGCGAAGGACGCCGGGCGGCCGGCGCGTGAGGTGGCTGAGATCCTGCGGCGGCGGTTGGTGGGGAGTGCCGGGATCGCCGGCGTTCATATCGCCGGGCCCGGGTTCTTGAATTTTGTGTTGGAGGCGGGGGCGCGGGCCGGGGTGGTGGGGGACGTGCTCGCGTACGGGCGCTCGTACGGGGATGCGGGGGGCGCGGACCACGTCGAGCTGCGGGTGGCCGGTGATGTGCGGGCTGTTGTCGTGGGGGAGGCGTTGCGGCGGATCCTGCCGGCGGGGGGAGCGGGGACCGCGCCGGGGGGCGAGGACGTACGGCCGGTGCCGGTGCGGGTGCCCGCCGAGGAAGTGTTCGGGCGGCTGGGGGAGGACGAGGGGCGCTGGGCGCTGCTCGCGGCGGCGGGGCACGATCCGGTGCGGCTGCCCGGGCGGCCGGTGCAGCGGGAGAGCAATCCTCGGTTCCGGGTGCAGTACGCGTATGCCCGTACGGGTGCGTTGGTGCGGAACGCCGCAGATCTGGGGTTCGGGGCCGAGGCCGGGGACGGCGGGGGGGATCAGGGGGCGGCGCTCGACGAGTTGTACGGCCTGCTGGGGGAGTATCCCGAAGCCGTACGGGCCGCCGCGCGGCACCGGGCGCCTGATCGGCTCGTACGGCATCTGGTGGCCACGGCCGACACCTGGTTCCGCTGTCATGACACCTACCCGCCGCTGCCGGTCGGGGAGCAGAAACCCTCGGCCGTTCACCGCGCCCGACTGGCCCTCGCCGAGGCCACCGGGACGGTGCTCGCCAACGGCCTGACCCTGCTCGGCATCACCGCTCCGGAGTATGTCTGAGAGTCGGCCGCGACATCTGGTCCGGGGCGTCACTCCGCTACTCCGCACTCCATCACTCCGTTGTTCCGCCACTGCCAAGTACGAGTAAGTACGAAGTAAGTACGAGGGGAATACCCGCATCATGAGCCGTTCCGCACACCCCGCCGGCCCCCGCCACGGTGACGTCCTGCCCGAGGGGCACTACTTCGCCCCGCCGGCCGATCTGAACGCCCTGGACCCGCGTGTGTGGTCCCGTACGGTCCGGCGCGGCGCCGACGGGGCCGTGACCGTCGCGGGTATGGACGTCCGGGCGTTGGCCGAGGAGTTCGGTACGCCCGCCTACTTCCTGGACGTGGCGGACTTCCGCGCCCGCTGCCGGGCCTGGAAGGACGCCTTCGGGACGGAGGCGGACGTCTTCTACGCGGGCAAGGCGTTCTTGTCCCGGGCCGTCGTGCGCTGGCTGCACGAGGAGGGGCTGAACCTGGACGTGTGCTCGGCCGGGGAGCTGGCGACCGCGCTGGCGGCCGGGATGCCGGCCGAGCGGATCGCGCTGCACGGCAACAACAAGAGCACCGAGGAGATCACCCGGGCCGTCGAGGCGGGCGTCGGGCGGATCGTGCTGGACTCCTTCCAGGAGATCGTGCGGGTGGCGCACATCGCGGACCGGCTGGGCAAGCGGCAGCGCGTACAGATCCGCGTGACGGTGGGCGTCGAGGCACACACCCACGAGTTCATCGCCACCGCGCACGAGGACCAGAAGTTCGGCATCGCGCTGGCGGGCGGGCAGGCCGCCGAGGCCGTACGGCGGGTCCTCAAGCTCGACGGGCTGGAGCTGACGGGCATCCACTCGCACATCGGGTCGCAGATCTTCGACATGGCCGGATTCGAGGTCTCCGCGCGGCGGGTGGTGGGGCTGCTGACCGAGGTGCGCGACGAGCACGGCGTCGAGCTGCCCGAGATCGACCTCGGCGGCGGCCTGGGCATCGCGTACACCTCCGAGGACGACCCGCGCGAGCCGCACGAGATCGCCGCGGCGCTGGGCGAGATCGTCACCCGCGAGTGCGCGGCGGCGGGGCTGGCGGTGCCGCGGATCTCCGTGGAACCGGGCCGGGCGATCGTCGGCCCGACGGCGTTCACGCTGTACGAGGTCGGCACGGTCAAGGAACTGGAGGGGCTGCGGACGTACGTGTCCGTCGACGGCGGGATGTCGGACAACATCCGTACGGCCCTGTACGACGCGGAGTACAGCGTCGCCCTGGCCTCCCGCGTCTCGGACGCCCCGCCGATGCTCTCGCGCGTGGTCGGCAAGCACTGCGAGAGCGGTGACATCGTCGTACGGGACGCCTTCCTGCCCGCCGACGTGGCCCCCGGCGACCTGCTCGCCGTGCCCGCGACCGGCGCGTACTGCCGCTCGATGGCCAGCAACTACAACCACGCGCTGCGCCCGCCGGTGGTGGCGGTGGAGGACGGGGCGGCGCGGGTGATCGTGCGGCGGGAGACGGAGGAGGACCTGCTGCGGCTCGACGTCGGGTAGATGGCGGGTCGGATGCCGGGTGCCGCGTGTCGGATGCCGGGTGCCGGCGCCGGGTGGGCGGCCGGCCGGGTACGGATGTCGGGTGAGCGGCCGGAGGGACGGCGGCGCCGGCCGGTTCTCGATGTTGGTTAGATGGACGGTGTGGGAATCGGTGGTCATCACCGGTACCCGGGAGCCTGCCCATACCCCGGCTCCGAATCCATGGAATTGCCGTCTCGGCATCCGGACCGGCGGCCGGCTCGCCGGTCCGGTGCGTGAGACTGGTGCATTACCGAGCAGGAAAGTGAAACGAGGTCGAATGATGCGTACGCGTCCGCTGAAGGTGGCGCTGCTGGGCTGTGGAGTGGTCGGCTCAGAGGTGGCGCGCATCATGACGACGCACGCCGACGACCTCACGGCCCGCATCGGCGCGCCCGTGGAACTCGCCGGGATCGCGGTGCGCCGCCCCGGGAAGGTACGCGCGGGGGTGCCCGCGGAGCTGATCACCACCGACGCCACCGCGCTGGTCAAACGCGGTGACATCGACGTCGTCATCGAGGTCATCGGCGGTATCGAGCCGGCCCGTGGCCTGATCACAGCCGCTTTCGAGCACGGCGCGAGCGTGGTCTCCGCCAACAAGGCGCTGGTCGCCGCGGACGGTGCCGCGCTGCACGCCGCCGCCGAGGCCAACGGCGCCGACCTGTACTACGAGGCGGCCGTGGCGGGCGCCATCCCGCTCGTACGGCCGCTGCGCGAGTCGCTGGCCGGCGACAAGGTCAACCGGGTGCTCGGCATCGTCAACGGCACGACCAACTTCATCCTCGACAAGATGGACTCCACCGGCGCCGGCTATTCGGAGGCGCTGGACGAGGCGACGGCCCTGGGGTACGCGGAGGCCGACCCGACCGCCGACGTCGAGGGCTACGACGCCGCCGCCAAGGCCGCGATCCTGGCCGGTATCGCCTTCCACACCCGCGTGACCATCGACGACGTGCACCGCGAGGGGCTGACCGAGGTCACCGCCTCCGACATGGCCTCCGCCAAGCGCATGGGCTGCACCGTCAAGCTGCTGGCCATCTGCGAGCGGGCCCGGGACGGCGCGTCGGTCACCGCGCGGGTGCACCCCGCGATGATTCCGCTGACCCATCCGCTGGCCTCCGTCCGCGGGGCGTACAACGCGGTGTTCGTGGAGGCGGAGGCGGCCGGACAGCTCATGTTCTACGGGCCGGGCGCCGGCGGCTCGCCGACCGCCTCGGCGGTGCTCGGCGACCTCGTGGCCGTCTGCCGCAACAAGCTGGCCGGGGCGACCGGGCCGGGCGAGTCGGCGTACACGCGGCTGCCGGTCAGCCCCATGGGCGAGGTCGTCACGCGGTACCACATCAGTCTGGACGTGGCCGACAAGCCCGGCGTCCTGGCCCAGGTCGCCACGGTCTTCGCCGAGCACGGCGTGTCGATCGACACCGTCCGGCAACAGGGCAAGGACGGCGAGGCGTCGCTCGTCGTCGTCACCCACCGCGCGGCCGACGCCGCCCTGTCCTCGACCGTCGGGGCACTGCGCGAGCTGGACACCGTCCGCGGTGTCGCCAGCATCATGCGGGTCGAAGGGGAGTAAAGGAACCATGTCTGTTATGTCCAGCGCGAATGCGTCCACCGCGAACCGTCCCGCGAACCGTCAGTGGCGCGGCATCATCGAGGAATACCGCGACCGCCTCCCGGTCGGCGACACCACCGAGGCCGTCACCCTCCGTGAGGGCGGCACGCCGCTGGTGCCCGCGCAGGTGCTCTCCGAGCGTACGGGCTGTGAGGTTCACCTCAAGGTGGAGGGCGCCAACCCCACCGGCTCCTTCAAAGACCGTGGCATGACCATGGCCATCACCCGGGCGAAGGAGGAGGGCGCCAAGGCCGTCATCTGCGCCTCCACCGGCAACACCTCCGCCTCGGCCGCCGCCTATGCCGTACGGGCCGGAATGGTCTGCGCCGTCCTGGTCCCGCAGGGCAAGATCGCCCTGGGCAAGATGGGGCAGGCACTGGTGCACGGGGCGAAGATCCTCCAGATCGACGGCAATTTCGACGACTGTCTGACCCTTGCGCGCGGCCTTTCCGACAGGTACCCGGTCGCACTTGTGAACTCCGTCAACCCGGTCCGTATCGAGGGGCAGAAGACCGCCGCCTTCGAGATCGTCGACATGCTCACCGACGCCCCGGACATCCACGTCCTGCCCGTGGGCAACGCCGGGAACATCACCGCCTACTGGAAGGGCTACAAGGAGTACGCCGCCGACGGCATCGCCTCGCGCACCCCGCGCATGTGGGGCTTCCAGGCGTCGGGCAGCGCCCCGATCGTGCGCGGCGAGGTGGTCAAGGACCCGCACACCATCGCCACCGCCATCCGCATCGGCAACCCCGCGTCCTGGCACCTGGCCGAGCAGGCCCGGGACGAGTCCGGCGGCTTCATCGACGAGGTGACCGACCGTCAGATCCTGGCCGCCTACCGGCTGCTGGCCGCCCAGGAGGGCGTCTTCGTCGAGCCCGCCTCGGCCGCGTCGGTCGCCGGTCTGCTCAAAGCTGCCGACGAGGGCAGGGTCGATCCGGGCCAGCGCATCGTGTGCACGGTCACCGGCAACGGCCTGAAGGACCCCGACTGGGCGGTGGCCGGCGCCCCGCAGCCGGTCACGGTCCCGATCGACGCGGACGCCGCCGCCGAACGGCTGGGTCTGGCGTAAGGGAATCCGCAGGGGAAAGGGCGGCGCCGCCGGGCGCCGTACCTCCCGGAAAACCCCGTCGAGCAAATTCTGCAAAGGCTGCAAAGTCGGCGCCAGAGGGGCCGGAGGCGTGCGACACGCATCGTGCGCCTCCCGTGCGCCCTATGTCGCCGCAGAACCTTCCTTCGATAGGCTGGCAGCCAACTCCCCTCCCCACTGCTCGTGCGGTGGAGTGCAGGGCAGGTCAGAACGGTCCCCATGAGCCGGCCGGGCACCTCGGTGCCGCGGCGTTCCGGGGCAGTACCGCAGCATCAATCAAGGAGAGTCATCGAGCGATGGCCGGTCCCGCGTTCCGCGCCGCCGCCGTCCGGGTGCGCACCCCGCCACCAGCGCCAATCTCGGCCCCGGCTTCGACGCCCTGGGGCTGTCACTGGGGCTGTACGACGATGTCGTGGTGCGTGTCGCCGACTCCGGTCTGCACGTCGACATCGCAGGTGAGGGCGCCCAGACCCTGCCGCGCGACGAGAACCACCTGCTCGTACGGGCGCTGCGCGCGGCCTTCGACCTGCTCGGCGGACAGCCGCGCGGACTGGAAATCGTCTGCGCCAACCGCATCCCGCACGGGCGGGGCCTGGGGTCCTCCTCCGCCGCCATCTGCGCGGGCATCGTCGCCGCCCGCGCCGTGACGATAGGCGGCGAGCAGCGGCTGGACGACGCCGCGCTGCTCGAACTGGCCACGGAGATCGAGGGCCATCCGGACAATGTCGCCGCCTGCCTGATGGGCGGTTTCACCCTGGCCTGGATGGATACCGGCTCCGCGCGGGCGATCAGGATGGACCCCTTGGATTCCATCGTTCCGGTGGTCTTCGTGCCGGGTAAGCCGGTACTGACCAAGACCGCCCGGGGGCTGCTGCCGCGTACCGTCCCCCATGTGGACGCCGCGGCCAACGCCGGTCGTGCGGCACTGCTCGTGGAGGCCCTGACCAGGCGTCCCGAGCTGCTGCTCGCCGCGACCGAGGACCGACTTCACCAGGAGTACCGTGCTCCCGCGATGCCGGACAGCGCGGCCCTGGTGAACCGACTGCGCGCGGACGGCGTCCCCGCGGTCATCTCCGGCGCGGGCCCCACGGTGCTCGCGCTGGCCGAGGACGGTGCGGCCGACAAGGTCGCACGGCTGGCGGGCGAGGGGTGGGCGGCCAACCGGCTGTCACTCGACACGCGGGGCGCCTGCGTCCTGCCGCTCACCGGGTGATCGACGATTGCCGGTCTTGGAGAGGGGGAATGTTTGTTGGATCCGGTAGTGTTAACCTCAAGTGAGTACCCGACGCCTGCGTGGCGCGGTGCTTCGTGTCCCGATCCGGGACCACCTTTCTTCCGGGAGCCTCCCAAACTGCTTGGAGCAGTTGCCTGAAGCAGAAGCGAGCACGCTCCGGAATCGGCGTGGCGGACATGAGTCACACAGCATCTCCTCGCGCCGGAATCATGAACTGATCTCTCCGCCGTATCAGGCGGGACCACCGCCCCGGCCCGGTCCGACAGACCAAAAGGACCGCAGCCGGACAGCACAACCGGTCGCCGAGCCAGACAGGCCGACGCCCGCTCCAGGGAAGGACCCTTCGTGAGCGACACCACCGATCTGATGGGCGCGCGCACCGATGGCAGTGCCACCGCGCCCGCCACGGACGCTCCCGCCGCGCCTGCCACCGGTGCTGCCACTGGTAGTGCCCCGCGGCGACGCCGTTCCGGCACCGGCCTCGACGGCATGGTCCTGGCAGAGCTGCAGCAGGTTGCCTCCAGCCTCGGTATCAAGGGCACCGCGCGGATGCGCAAGAGCCAGTTGATCGAGGTCATCAAGGAGAAGCAGGCTGGGGGCACCTCCCAGGCCGCAGGCTCCGCGGCCAAGGCCGACGCGCCTGCCGAGACCAAGCCCAAGCGCCGGGCGACCTCCAAGGCCCGTACGGGTGAGGACGGCGCCGAGAAGACGGAGGCCGCCAAGGCCACGGGCGCATCCGCGAAGACCGCCGAGGACAAGACCGGCGGCCAGCAGCAGATCGACATCCCGGGCCAGCCGCTGAGCGACGAGCAGCCGGCCGGTGAGCGCCGCCGGCGCCGGGCGACCGCCGCCGCGGGCAGCCCCGACACCGCCGCCGGCGACGTCCGGACCGAGGCCAGGACCGAGACCCGTACCGAGGCCAAGACGGGCACCGCCGCACGGGAGGACTCCCGCGCCGAGGCCGCCGTGGACACCGCCGAGGGCCGTAACGCCAAGGGCGGCGACCGCCAGGACCGCGGCCAGAAGGGCGAGCGCCGCGACCGCGGTGAACGGGGCGAGCGCGGCCAGCGCGACCGTGACCGCCGCGGCAAGAACAGCGACGGCCAGGACGGCGGCGGCCAGCAGCCAAGCGGCGGCAACCGCCAGCGCGACAACCGCCGGGCCGAGGAGGACGCCGAGGACTTCGAGGGCGGGCGCCGCGGGCGCCGCGGGCGTTACCGGGACCGCCGTGGCCGCCGTGGCCGCGAGGACTTCGGCAACGAGCCGCAGCTCTCCGAGGACGACGTCCTGATCCCGGTCGCGGGCATCTTGGACATCCTCGACAACTACGCGTTCATCCGGACCTCCGGCTACCTGCCCGGCCCCAACGACGTGTACGTCTCCCTCGCCCAGGTCCGCAAGAACGGTCTGCGCAAGGGTGACCACGTCACCGGCGCGGTCCGCCAGCCGCGGGACGGCGAGCGGCGCGAGAAGTTCAACGCGCTGGTCCGCCTGGACACCGTCAACAGCATGTCGCCCGAACAGGGCCGCGGCCGTGCGGAGTTCGGGAAGCTGACGCCCCTTTACCCGCAGGAGCGGCTGCGGCTGGAGGGCGAGCCGGGCGCGCTGACGCCGCGGATCATCGACCTGGTCACGCCGATCGGCAAGGGCCAGCGCGGTCTGATCGTGGCCCCGCCGAAGACCGGCAAGACCATGATCATGCAGGCGGTCGCCAACTCGATCACCCGCAACAACCCCGAGTGCCACCTGATGGTCGTCCTGGTCGACGAGCGTCCCGAAGAGGTCACCGACATGCAGCGGTCGGTCAAGGGCGAGGTCATCTCCTCGACCTTCGACCGCCCGGCCGAGGACCACACCACCGTCGCCGAGCTGGCCATCGAGCGCGCCAAGCGCCTGGTGGAGCTGGGCCACGACGTGGTCGTCCTGCTGGACTCCATCACCCGTCTGGGCCGCGCCTACAACCTCGCCGCCCCCGCCTCCGGCCGCATCCTGTCCGGTGGTGTGGACTCCACCGCGCTCTACCCGCCGAAGAAGTTCTTCGGTGCCGCGCGCAACATCGAGGACGGCGGCTCGCTGACCATCCTGGCCACCGCGCTGGTCGAGACCGGCTCGCGCATGGACGAGGTGATCTTCGAGGAGTTCAAGGGCACCGGCAACATGGAGCTCAAGCTCGACCGGAAGCTCGCCGACAAGCGCATCTTCCCCGCGGTGGACGTCGACGCGTCCGGTACCCGTAAGGAAGAGATCCTGATGGGCAGCGACGAGCTGGCCGTCGTCTGGAAGCTGCGCCGGGTGCTGCACGCCCTGGACCAGCAGCAGGCCATCGAGCTGCTGCTGGACAAGATGAAGCAGACGAAGTCCAACGCGGAGTTCCTGCTCCAGATCCAGAAGAACACCCCCGGCGTGGGCAACGGCAACGACTGACGTGCGCGCCGTCTGACGCCCGCACGGCGGTAGACGCCGCGAGCGCCGTAAGCCCTCCTCGCCACTCCGGTGGCGGGGAGGGCTTCGTGCTGTCCGCGGCCACATGCGGTCACACGCGGCCACACGCGGCTGCGCGCAGACGTACGAGACCGGCTCGCGGCCGTACGCGCCCCCGCGGCCGTAGGAGCCGTCCGCAGCCGCAGGAGGCCGCTGCACCGCCGGTGCGGGTGCGGGCACCGGCGTCCGTACGGCCCGGCGCCAACCCGTACGGGCGTACGCGTCTCGTACACCCACGCCGTCTGCTGTACGGGTGCCGCCCGCACCGTACGCGGGCCGGCGTACCGGCGTCTCCCCGCGCCTACGGGGCGGGCCGTACCGGCACGGCTGAGACCTTCCGCACAGATCCAAAGATCACGCGCGTTTCCGGCCAACCCCGCGATTCAGGTCGAAAGTCCAGGTCGGAAGGGCGAAAGGCCCCTGTTCCGGACACCGTGGCCGGCGGTTTTCTAAGAAGGGCCCTCAAATGCCCTGTGCAACCCTTCCGGTCTACCTCCCGTCTGTCAGGGGGCAACAACCCATGGCTGGTCGACGGCGGCGAGGGGCAGCCGAGAGACGAGGACTGAGAAAGACATGGCGGACAGCAGCAACGCCACGGAGACGGCCAGAAGCCGTTCCCGCGGCATACGTGCCACCGGCCGCCGGCGCAAGGGGCCGACCCGGCGCCGCCGGGCCCTGAAGATCGCCCTGTGCGCGCTGGCCGCCTGCGTGCTGCTGGGCGGCGCCGGAATCGGCTACCTCTACATCAAGCTCAACGGCAATCTCAAGGGCGTCGACATCAACGCCGCGCTCGGCGACGACCGGCCGCGCAACGCCGACAACGGCTCGATGGACATCCTGGTCATGGGATCGGACTCGCGCGCCGGGAAGAACGGCGACTACGGCCGTGACGAGGGCACGGCCCGCTCCGACACGGCGATGGTCGTGCACGTCTACGAGGGCCACAAGAAGGCCAGCGTGGTCAGCATCCCCCGCGACACCATGATCCAGCGCCCGGACTGCACCACCAAGGACGGCAAGAAGATACCCGGGCAGCGCCGGGCCATGTTCAACACCGCTTTCGAGGCCGGCGGCCCGGCCTGCGCCGTCAAGACCGTGGAGTCCATGAGCGGCATCCGCATGGACCACTTCGTCGAGGTCGACTTCACCGGCTTCAAGAAGCTCATCGACGCCCTGGGCGGGGTGGACATCACCACCACCAAGGCGATCAACGACAAGGACAGCCACCTCAACCTCCCGCCCGGCAAGCACACCCTCAACGGCGAGCAGGCCCTGGGCCTGGTACGGACCCGGCACGGTGTCCCGGGCGGCGACGGCAGCGACCTGGGCCGTATCCAGCTCCAGCAGACCTTCGTCAAGGCGCTGATGGACCAGGTCAAGAACATCGGAGTGCTCGGCAACCCGGCGCGGCTCTACCGCATCGCCGACACCGCCACCAGCGCCATCACCACCGACACCGACCTGGACTCGGTGAACGAGCTGATGGGCCTGTCCAAGAGCCTGGGCGGCATCGGGTCGCAGAACATCCACATGGTGACGCTGCCCGTGACGTACGACCCCGCCGACCCCAACCGCGTCCTGCCGCTGGCCGCGCAGAGCCGGCAGGTCTGGGACGCGCTGCGGCAGGACCAGGACATCCCCAAGTCCGCGACCAAGAACTCCGCGGGCGACAAGGGCGGCACGTCCGGCTACGTGAAGTAGCGCCGGCCAGGCCGCGCGGCCGGCCGGTGACCCACCGTAGTCCCCGCAGGCCACAGGCTCCGTACCGAGGTGAGGAATAGTTCCTGACCCACCCCGGTTTGGGGAGATGAGGCCAGTGCTGGCAGACTGGACCGTCGGCCCCGGTTCACGTGCCGCAAACGGCGGACGACCCGGAGCCCTCCCGAACCTAGGAGAATCCCTTGAAGCGCGACATCCACCCGGAGTACGTCGAGACCCAGGTGAGCTGCACCTGCGGCGCGACGTTCACCACCCGTAGCACCGTGGCCGACGGCAGCATCCGTGCCGACGTCTGCTCGGAGTGCCACCCGTTCTACACGGGCAAGCAGAAGATCCTCGACACCGGTGGCCGCGTGGCCCGCTTCGAGGCCCGCTTCGGCAAGGCCGCTGGCTCCGCCAAGAAGTAGCGACCCGCAAGGCGCCGGTTCCCGGTCGCCCCTTCGCAGGGGTGACCGGACCGGCGTTTTGTCGTCCGGGCCACCACCAAGAGTCAGCTTCAGCTAAGGAACCCCAGGATGTTCGAGGCGGTCGAAGAACTGATCGGCGAGCACGCCGACCTTGAAAAGCGGCTGGCCGACCCCGCGGTCCACGCCGACCAGCGCGAGGCCACCCGGCTCAACAAGCGCTATTTCGAACTGACCCCGATCATCACGGCGTACCGCGCCTGGAAGCAGACCGGCGAGGACATCGTCACCGCCCGGGAACTGGCCGCCGACGACCCGGAATTCGCCGACGAGGTCAAGGACCTGGAGGTCCGGCGCGAGGAGCTGACCGACAAGCTGCGCCTGCTGCTCGTACCCCGCGACCCCAGCGACGACAAGGACGTCATCCTGGAGATCAAGGCGGGCGAGGGCGGCGAGGAGTCCGCGCTGTTCGCCGGCGACCTGCTGCGCATGTACCTGCGCTACGCCGAGCGCGTCGGCTGGAAGACCGAGATCCTGGACGCCAACGAGTCCGACCTCGGCGGCTACAAGGACGTCCAGGTCGCCGTGAAGACCAAGGGCGGGGGCGGCGCCACCGAGCCCGGCCAGGGCGTGTGGGCCCGCCTGAAGTACGAGGGCGGGGTGCACCGCGTCCAGCGGGTGCCCGCCACCGAGTCCCAGGGCCGTATCCACACCTCCGCGGCCGGTGTGCTCGTCACGCCCGAGGCCGAGGAGGTCGAGGTCGAGATCGGCCCGAACGACCTGCGCATCGACGTCTACCGCTCCTCCGGCCCCGGCGGCCAGTCGGTCAACACCACCGACTCCGCCGTACGGATCACCCACCTGCCCACCGGCATCGTCGTCTCCTGCCAGAACGAGAAGAGCCAGCTCCAGAACAAGGAGCAGGCCCTGCGTATCCTGCGCTCGCGGCTGCTGGCCGCGGCCCAGGAGGAGGCCGAGCGGGAGGCGTCGGACGCCCGGCGCAGCCAGGTCCGCACCGTCGACCGCTCCGAGCGGATCCGTACCTACAACTTCCCGGAGAACCGGATCTCCGACCACCGGGTCGGTTTCAAGGCGTACAACTTGGACCAGGTGCTCGACGGCGAACTGGACCCGGTGATCCAGGCGTGCGTGGACGCCGACTCGGCTGCCAAGCTGGCCGCCGCCCAGTGACCCGCGCCGTGCCGCAGGCCCCTGGCATGCCGTGACCCCGACCCGCACCCGAGCCCTGTACGTACCGGCTGGAGGACCCCAGTGAACCTGCTGCTCGCCGAGGTGGCCCAGGCCACCCAGCGGCTGGCCGACGCAGGCGTGCCCTCGCCGCGCTTCGACGCGGAAGAGCTCGCCGCACACGTGCACGGCGTCAAGCGGGGCGAGCTGCACGCGGTCGCCGACGCGGATTTCGACGCCCGCTACTGGGAGGCGGTGGCCCGCCGCGAGGCCCGCGAACCGCTCCAGCACATCACCGGCCGCGCCTTCTTCCGCTATCTGGAGCTGCACGTCGGCCCGGGTGTCTTCGTCCCCCGGCCGGAGACCGAGTCGGTCGTCGGCTGGGCGATAGACGCGGTCCGCGCGATGGACGTCGTCGAGCCGCTGATCGTGGACCTGTGCACCGGCTCGGGCGCCATCGCACTGGCGCTGGCCCAGGAGGTGCCGCGCTCGCGGGTGCACGCCGTGGAGCTGTCGGAAGACGCCATGCGGTGGGCGCGCAAGAACGTCCAGGGGTCCCGCGTCGTTCTCCAGCAGGGTGATGCGCTGACCGCGTTCCCCGAGCTGGACGGCCAGGTCGACCTGGTCATCTCCAACCCGCCGTACATCCCGCTGACCGAGTGGGAGTACGTCGCCCCCGAGGCGCGCGACCACGACCCCGAGCTCGCGCTCTTCTCGGGCGAGGACGGCCTGGACACCATCCGGGGCATCGAGCGGACCGCACACCGCCTGCTGCGGCCCGGCGGCGTGGTCGTCGTCGAGCACGCCGACACCCAGGGCGGCCAGGTCCCGTGGATCTTCGCCGAGGAACGGGGCTGGGCCGACGCGGCCGACCACCCGGACCTGAACAACCGGCCGCGCTTCGCCACCGCGCGCAGGGCGACGCCATGACCCGGCGCGTGTTCCCGGCGCCCCGGGCGCCGCAGCTCCCGGCCCTGTCGCCGGCCCCGGCACCGCTCCCGGCGCCGCCGGCCCGTGTCCGGGAGAAGGTCCGGGAGAAGACAGCATCCGTTCCGCACGAGGAGGTCCGTTAAATGGCACGGCGTTACGACTGCAGCGACGCGACCGACCGCGCGACCGGTCTGCGCGAGGCCGCCGCGGCCGTCCGCCGCGGCGAGCTGGTCGTGCTGCCGACCGACACCGTCTACGGCATCGGCGCGGACGCGTTCAGCGCCGAGGCCGTCGGCGACCTGCTGGAGGCCAAGGGCCGCGGGCGCGGCATGCCCTCCCCGGTCCTGGTCGGCTCCCCCAACACCCTCCACGGGCTCGTCACGGACTTCTCCGAGCAGGCCTGGGAGCTGGTCGACGCCTTCTGGCCGGGCGCGCTGACCCTGGTCGCCCACCACCAGCCGTCGCTGACGTGGGACCTGGGCGAGACCCGGGGCACGGTCGCGGTCCGTATGCCGCTGCACCCCGTCGCGATCGAGCTGCTGACGGAGTTCGGCCCGATGGCCGTCTCCAGCGCCAACCTCACGGGCCACCCCTCCCCGCAGGACTGCGACGCCGCGCAGCGGATGCTCGGCGACTCCGTCTCGGTGTACCTGGACGGCGGCCCCACCCCCGCCGCCGTGCCGTCCTCGATCGTCGACGTCACCGGCGCCACGCCGGTGCTGCTGCGCGCGGGCGCGATCAGCGCGGAGGAGCTGCGCAAGGTGGTACCCGAGCTTGAGGTGGCCAATTGATGGCCCCCCTGGGGCGTGGCATAGCGGGACCAGGCGACGAGGGCCCTTGCACCTTCCGCATCCTCCACGTCAGCACCGGCAACGTCTGCCGCTCGCCCATCACCGAGCGGCTGCACCGCCACGCCCTGGACCTGCGCCTGGGTGAGGACCGGCGGGGCGGCCTGGTCGTGGAGAGCGCCGGCACCTGGGGCCACGAGGGCGCGCCCATGGAGGCACACGCCGCCACCGTCCTGGCGGACTACGGCGCGGACCCGGCCGGCTTCATCGGCCGCGAACTGCTGGACGAGCACGTCATCCGGGCCGACCTGGTGCTGACCGCGACCCGCGACCACCGCGCGCAGGTCATCTCCATGGGCCACTCCGCCGGGCTGCGCACCTTCACCCTCAAGGAGTTCAACCGGCTCGTACGGGCCATAGACCCCGCCACGCTGCCCGAGCCCGACCCCTCGCTGCCCGACGGCGGGCTGGTGGAGCGGGCCCGCGCGCTGGTCGGTGCCGCCGCAGCGCTGCGCGGCTGGCTGCTGGCGCCGAACGCGGAGGCCGACGAGGTCTACGACCCGTACGGCGCCCCGATCACGTTCTTCCGCTCCATCGGGGACGAGATCAACCAGGCGCTCGACCCGGTGGTCACGGCCCTGACGGGAGTGCCGGCCCGCGCCTGAACGGAGGGCGCCGTCCGGCGCCCTCAGCGGCCGTGCGGCAGCCCGCGGGCGGCGACCGGGCTCCGGGGGCACCGGCGGGGCCGAAAGGGGCCCACGAGGGCCCTGGGAGCCGCCGCGCAGGCCCGGCGGGGCACGGCCGGCCCGCACACCGCGCCCGAACCTCCCACCGCGCCTACATTGGGACTACGTCCCGTACGAGGCCCGGAGCCCGCCATGCCCGCCACCACCGCGTCACCCCGGAGTCACGCCCCCACGGCCGCCGCTCGCGCGCGTGAGCAGCGCCCGGCCGGACGGCGCGAGGAGAGCACCGACGTCCCGGGAGCCGCGTGGGGCCCGGGGTTCGCCGCCCTGCTGCGCCAGGACCCGGAGATCGCCGACGTGCTGCTGGGGGAGGCCGCCCGCCAGGGCGAGAGCCTCCAGCTCATCGCCGCCGAGAACTTCACCTCGCCCGCCGTGCTCGCCGCCCTCGGCTCGCCGCTGGCCAACAAGTACGCCGAGGGCTACCCCGGCGCCCGCCACCACGGCGGCTGCGAGATGGCCGACCTCGCCGAGCGGATCGCCGTGGAGCGCGCCACGGCCCTCTTCGGCGCCGAACACGCCAACGTCCAGGCCCACTCCGGGTCCTCGGCCGTCCTGGCCGCCTACGCCGCCCTGCTGCGCCCCGGCGACACCGTCCTGGCCATGTCCCTGCCGCACGGCGGGCACCTCACCCACGGCTCCCCGGCCAACTTCTCCGGCCGCTGGTTCGACTTCGCCGGCTACGGCGTCGACCCGGACACCGGGCTGCTGGACTACGACCGGATCCGGGCGCTGGCCCGCGCCCGCCGCCCCAAGGCCATCGTCTGCGGCTCGATCTCCTACCCGCGGCACATCGACTACGGCGCGTTCCGCGAGATCGCCGACGAGACCGGGGCCTGCCTGATCGCGGACGCCGCCCACCCCATAGGGCTGGTCGCCGGGGGCGCGGCGCCCAGCCCGGTCCCGTACGCCGACGTGGTGTGCGCCACCACCCACAAGGTGCTGCGCGGGCCCCGGGGTGGCATGCTGCTGTGCCCGCGGGAGCTGGCCGAGCGGGTGGACCGGGCGGTCTTCCCCTTCACCCAGGGCGGTGCCCAGATGCACACCATCGCCGCCAAGGCCGTCGCCTTCGGCGAGGCCGCCGGCCCCGCCTTCACCGCCTACGCCCACCAGGTCGTCGCCAACGCCCGGGTGCTGGCCGACGCGCTGGCCGCGCAGGGGCTGACGGTCACCACCGGCGGCACGGACACCCACATGATCACCGCGGACCCGGCGCCGCTGGGTGTGGACGGCCGCGGCGCCAAGGGGCGGTGCGCCGCCGCCGGGATCGTGCTGGACACCTGCGCGCTGCCGGGGCCGCCGGACGCCCCCGTACGGCGGACCGGGCTGCGGCTGGGAACGGCGGCGATGACCACCCAGGGCATGAAGGAGTCCGAGGCGGCGGTGGTCGGCGCGCTGATCGGGGCGGCGCTGCGGGAGGTGCCCACGGCCCGCGCGCAGACCCTCGCACTGGTCCGGCGCTTCCCGCCTTATCCCGGCCAGAACTGAGTACTGCAACCATCCAGGGGTACGGGAAGTCTTCCCTACGTGCACGGACAGGGGGTGGGCACGCATATGGTGTGTGGCTGTGATGGCCAGCGATACCAATGGGGCAGCCCGTGCGTGAATACCTGCTGACGCTGTGCGTCACGGCCGCGGTCACTTACCTCCTGACCGGACCGGTGAGGAAATTCGCCATCGCGGCCGGCGCGATGCCGGAGATCCGCGCGCGTGACGTGCACCGCGAACCCACACCGCGGCTCGGCGGGATCGCGATGTTCGGCGGGTTGTGCGCGGCGCTCCTGGTCGCCGCCCATCTGACCAACCTCAAAAGCGTCTTCGAGTCCAACGAGCCGCGCGCGCTGCTGTCGGGCGCCACGCTGATCTGGATCCTGGGCGTACTGGACGACAAGTGGGGCGTGGACGCCCTGGTCAAGCTCGGCGGGCAGATGATCGCCGCCGGTGTGATGGTCCTTCAGGGCCTGACGATCCTGTGGATCCCCGTCCCCGGCATCGGGACGGTCTCGCTGAGCCCCTGGCAGGGCACGCTTTTGACGGTGGCCCTGGTCGTCATCACCATCAACGCCGTCAACTTCGTGGACGGCCTGGACGGGCTGGCCTCCGGGATGGTGTGCATCGCCGCCGCGGCGTTCTTCATGTACGCCTACCGGATGTGGTTCGGGTACGGCATCGAGGCGGCGGCGCCGGCGACGCTGTTCTCCGTGGCCCTGATGGGCATGTGCCTGGGCTTCCTGCCGCACAACATGCACCCGGCACGGATCTTCATGGGTGACTCCGGCTCCATGCTCATCGGCCTGGTGCTGGCGGCCGGCGCGGTCTCGGTGACCGGCCAGGTGGACCCCGACCTGCTCAACCAGAAGGCGGGCAGCGTCCGGGAGGCCACCCATGCGATGGTGCCGGTCTACATCCCGCTGCTGCTGCCGCTGACGGTCATCGCGGTGCCGGTCGCGGACCTGGTGCTGGCGATCGTGCGGCGCACCTGGAAGGGGCAGTCGCCCTTCGCGGCCGACCGCGGGCACCTGCACCACCGGCTGCTGGAGATCGGCCACTCCCACAGCCGGGCCGTGCTGATCATGTACTTCTGGTCCGCGCTGATCGCCTTCGGCGCGGTGGCGTACTCGGTCAACAACGCCAGCGGCTGGGTGGTCATGGGCATCGTGCTGCTGAGCGCGGTGGGTCTGGGGCTCCTGCTGATGCCTCGGTTCACCCCGCGTGCGCCGCGCTGGGCGGAGTGGATGGTGCCGCCGCGGTACCGGCGCCGGGCCCACCTGGGGGCCGCGGGGACGGCGGGGGCGCAGGACGCGCAGACGGCGGGTGCGGCCCGTACGGAGGCGCGGGGCGAGCGGGAGGATGGGGGCCTGCCGGTGCCGGCGGGCGTCAACGGTGCGACCGCGATCGGCGACCGGTCACGTTTCGTGGACCGGCGCAAGGCCGGCAGCCGGCACTGAACCGCCACCGGAACGGGGGATTCGATCACGCCAAACGTGTTCGGGATCCGGACTTTCCGCCGCCATAGCAGACATACCGCAGCCTGTCAGCGCTCTGACGCGCGGATTACTGCTCACGTGTGACGGGTAGCACACCGAGCAGGTAAAGACCTCATCAAATAGTTTGTGATACCGTTCACGAAACCCGGTGACAGAGCCGAAGGACTGGAGTGCGACCGTCCTTGGGCCTCAAGGTTCCTCCTCGGCCCGGGTCTACGCTCGTCCCCGACGACACCACCCCCACCCCATGCCGGAGCGCCGCCATGCAGTCGAATGACGCCCGACTTTTCCTCCATGCCCTCGTACCCACTCTCGCCGTCGGCGTGATCGCCGCCGCGGTCAGCGGTGTGGTCGCGGGCGGGCAGGGAGCGGTCGGGGCCGGCGTGGGCACGCTCCTGGTCGTGGCGCTGATGGGGTCCAGCCTCGTCGTGCTCCAGCAGACCGCCAAAAAGCTGCCGCAGTTGTTCCAGATGATGGGTCTGCTGCTGTACACCGTGCAGATCGGACTCATGGCGGTCTTCGTCCTGGTGTTCAAGGACGCCACGTTCTTCGAACCCAAGGCATTCGCGTTCACGCTGCTCGGGGCGGTGCTGGTGTGGATCGCCGCGCAGACCCGCGGACACATGAAGGCGAAAATCCTGTACGTGGATCCCGATTCCGCCGAGACGAAGACGCCCAAGACGGCGGGACCGGCGACGTGAGGCGTAGGGCCGGAATAAAAGCCCCTCCCGGAGCCTGCTATCGTCCGGTGCCAACTGCGGCACAGTTGGCGCAGGCGGCTGCGCTTCCGAGTTCCACGAGGTGGAACGTGCAGTGCTCGCGGCCGATGCCTGTGATCCGGCCCGGCCCCACGCCGGCCAGCCGCCCCTCAATCCGTAAGACCAGTCCAGTGCCGCTCCGTGGCTCAACGCCGCGCCGACACAACGAGGTTGCCGTACCCATGCGCCACGCTGAAGGAGCTCGCGGTGAGTGCTGAAACGATGCTCGCCTTCGACACGGAGTGCCACCTCTTCATCCCGGGGTGTGGCTTCGAGGCCCCCGGCCTTCATTCGTTCGTCTTCGAGCCCCTCTTCACCATCGGTGATTTCAACTTCAACAAGCCGATGCTGCTGGCTCTGCTCAGCACGGTTGTCGTCGTGTGGTTCTTCTGGGCCGCCTTCGGCCGCGCCAAGGTGGTGCCGGGCAAGCTGCAGATGATCGGTGAGGCGGGCTACGACTTCGTGCGCCGCGGGCTCGTCTATGACGCGCTCGGCAAGAAGGAGGGCGAGAAGTACGTCCCCTTCATGGTCTCGCTGTTCTTCTTCGTATGGATCATGAATCTCTGGTCCATCGTCCCGGTCGCCGCCTTCCCGGTGACCTCGGTCATCGCCTTCCCCATCGGCCTGGCGCTGGTCGTCTACGTCCTGTGGCTGTCCCTGACGTTCAAGAAGCACGGCTTCATCGGCGGTCTGAAGAACATCACGGGCTACGACAAGTCCCTCGGCCCGATCCTTCCGCTGATCATGGGCCTGGAGCTGCTCCAGCACCTGATCATCCGGCCTTTCACCCACGCGGTCCGGCTCTTCGCGAACATGTTCGCGGGTCACATGCTGATCCTGATGTTCACCATCGCGAGCTGGTACATGCTCAACGGTGTCGGCGTCGTCTACGCGGGCGCGTCCTTCGTGATGGCCATCGTGATGACCGCCTTCGAGATCTTCATCCAGGCCGTTCAGGCGTATGTCTTCGTGCTCCTGGCCTGCAACTACGTTCAGGGCGCGCTCGCCGAGCACCACTGAGCACCCCGCCTCCCCGCCCAGTAATAAAAGACGTCCGGTGGCCAACCCCCACCGGTCCGTGAAAGAGAAGGAAGTAACGGCATGTCCGCTGCTCTCGAACTGCTGAACCTCGCCGCCCCCGGTGACAACGCCAAGACCACGCTGGTCGGTAACGTCGCCTCCATCGGTTACGGCCTGGCCGCGATCGGCCCCGGCGTCGGCGTCGGCATCATCTTCGGTAACGGCACCCAGGCGCTGGCCCGTCAGCCCGAGGCGGCCGGCCTGATCCGTACGAACCAGATCATGGGTTTCGCCTTCTGTGAGGCGCTCGCCCTGATCGGCATCGTCATGGGCTTCGTTTACAAGTAAACGAAACACATCGCGACCAATCCTTTTAGACGGAAGGCACTGATGTGATCGCCCTGGTACACATGGCGTCGGACGTGGAGGTTCCCGAGAACCCCCTGTTCCCGCCGATCCCAGAGCTTGTCATCGGCCTGATCGCCTTCTTCATCGTCTTCGGCTTCCTCGCCAAGAAGCTCCTCCCGAACATCAACAAGGTTCTGGACGAGCGCCGCGCGGCGATCGAGGGTGGTATGGAGAAGGCCGAGGCCGCCCAGGCCGAGGCTCAGCAGGTCCTGGAGGACTACCGGGCCCAGCTCGCCGAAGCCCGCCACGAGGCCGCGCGCCTGCGCCAGGAGGCACAGGAGCAGGGCGCCACGCTCATCGCCGAGATGCGCGCCGAGGGCCAGCGGCAGCGTGAGGAGATCATCGCTGCCGGTCACGCCCAGATCGAGGCGGACCGCAAGCAGGCGGCGCTGACCCTGCGCCAGGACGTCGGCAAGCTCGCCACCGACCTGGCCGGCAAGCTCGTCGGCGAGTCCCTGGAGGACCACGCCCGGCAGAGCCGCACCATCGACCGCTTCCTCGACGAGCTCGAGGCCAAGGCGGCGGCGGAAGCGACGAAGGCCGAGGCCGGACGATGAACGGAGCGAGCCGCGAGGCGCTGGCCTCCGCACGCGAGCGCCTGGACGCGCTGACGGACAACACGGCCGTCGACGCGGCACTGCTCGCCGAGGAGCTGGCCGCCGTCACCGCTCTGCTCGACCGCGAGGTGTCGCTGCGCCGGGTCCTGACCGACCCGTCGCAGGCCGGCGAGGCCAAGGCCGAGCTGGCCGGGCGCCTGCTGGGCAGCCAGGTCGGCGGCGAGACCGTCGATCTGGTCTCCGGCATGGTCCGCTCCCGCTGGTCGCGCTCGCGCGACCTGACGGACGCGCTGGAGGAGCTGGCGTACAGCGCCGACCTCACCGCGGCGCAGCGGACCGGCGACCTGGACGACGTCGAGGACGAGCTGTTCCGCTTCGGCCGGATCGTCGCCTCGTCCAGCGAGCTGCGCTCGGCGCTGACCGACGCCAGGGCGGACGCCACGGCCAAGGCCGGGCTGCTGCGCTCGCTGCTGGGCGGCCGGGCCAACCCGGTCACCGAGCGGCTCGTGGTCCGTCTTGTCGCGCAGCCGCGGGGCCGTAGCCTGGAAGCGGGGCTCGACGCCCTGACGAAGCTGGCCGCGAACCGCCGGGGCCGCATGGTCGCGGTGGTCACCTCCGCCGTGCCGATCAGCGACAGCCAGCGGGAGCGCCTGGGCGCCGCGCTGGCCGGGATCTACGGCCGGCAGGTCCACCTGAACCTCGACGTGGACCCCGAGGTCCTGGGCGGGATGCAAGTGCGGATCGGCGACGAGGTCATCAACGGGACCATCGCGGACCGCCTCGAAGAGGCGACCCGGCGGATGGCCGGCTGACCCAGCCACCAACTCAACAAGTACGGCGGCCCGAGTTGGGCCGTAAGCGGAACCCTCCGGGGGAAAAGCCCCCGGATGCCGCAAGTAACTTCGGGCCCAACAAGGAGAGCAGGGAACCCAGATGGCGGAGCTCACGATCCGGCCGGAGGAGATCCGGGACGCGCTGGAGAACTTCGTCCAGGCGTACAAGCCGGACGCGGCCTCGCGCGAGGAGGTCGGGACGGTCAGCGATGCCGGTGACGGCATCGCGCATGTCGAGGGCCTTCCCTCGGCGATGGCGAACGAGCTGCTGGAGTTCGAGGACGGCACGCTCGGTCTCGCGCTGAACCTGGAAGAGCGCGAGATCGGCGCGGTTGTCCTCGGTGAGTTCAGCGGCATCGAGGAGGGCCAGCCGGTGCGCCGCACCGGTGAGGTGCTCTCGGTCGCCGTGGGCGAGGGCTACCTCGGCCGCGTCGTCGACCCGCTGGGCAACCCGATCGACGGCCTCGGCGAGATCGAGTCCGAGGGCCGCCGCGCCCTGGAGCTGCAGGCTCCCGGCGTCATGGTCCGCAAGTCGGTCCACGAGCCGATGCAGACCGGCTACAAGGCCGTCGACTCGATGGTGCCGATCGGCCGTGGCCAGCGTCAGCTCATCATCGGCGACCGCCAGACCGGCAAGACCGCTCTGGCCGTCGACACCATCATCAACCAGCGCGACAACTGGCGCTCGGGCGACCCGAAGAAGCAGGTCCGCTGCATCTACGTCGCCATCGGCCAGAAGGGCTCCACCATCGCGTCCGTGCGCGGTGCGCTGGAGGAGGCCGGCGCCCTGGAGTACACGACGATCGTCGCGGCCCCGGCGTCCGACCCGGCCGGCTTCAAGTACCTGGCGCCGTACACCGGCTCGGCCATCGGCCAGCACTGGATGTACCAGGGCAAGCACGTCCTGATCATCTTCGACGACCTGTCGAAGCAGGCCGACGCCTACCGCGCCGTGTCGCTGCTGCTGCGCCGCCCGCCGGGCCGTGAGGCGTACCCGGGTGACGTCTTCTACCTGCACTCGCGTCTCCTGGAGCGCTGCGCGAAGCTCTCGGACGAGCTCGGCGCCGGTTCGATGACGGGTCTGCCGATCGTGGAGACCAAGGCGAACGACGTGTCGGCGTTCATCCCGACCAACGTCATCTCCATCACCGACGGCCAGTGCTTCCTGGAGTCCGACCTGTTCAACGCGGGCCAGCGCCCGGCGCTGAACGTGGGTATCTCCGTCTCCCGCGTCGGTGGCTCCGCCCAGCACAAGGCCATGCGCCAGGTCTCCGGCCGGCTCCGCGTGGACCTCGCCCAGTACCGCGAGCTGGAGGCGTTCGCCGCCTTCGGTTCCGACCTGGACGCGGCCTCCAAGTCCCAGCTCGAGCGCGGCAAGCGGATGACCGAGCTGCTCAAGCAGAGCCAGTACGCCCCGTACCCCGTCGAGGAGCAGGTCGTCTCCATCTGGGCCGGCACCACCGGCAAGATGGACGACGTGCCGGTGGAGGACATCCGCCGCTTCGAGCGGGAGCTCCTGGACTACATGAACCGGGAGAAGAAGGAGCTGCTGAACAGCATCCTGGAGGGCGCGAAGATGTCGGACGACACCATCCAGGCCCTCACCGACTCCGTCGCCACCTTCAAGCAGCAGTTCGAGACCTCGGACGGCAAGCTGCTCGGTGAGGACGCTCCGGTCAGCACCAGCAAGTGACGACGGAAGGGACCTGACCAATGGGAGCCAAGCTCCGGGTCTACAAGCGTCGCATCCGCTCCGTCACCGCGACCAAGAAGATCACCAAGGCGATGGAGATGATCGCCGCCTCGCGCATCGTCAAGGCGCAGCGCCAGGTGGCGGCATCGACGCCGTACGCGAGTGAACTGACCCGCGCGGTGACGGCGGTTGCCACCGGATCCAACACCCAGCACGCGCTGACGACCGAGGTGCCCAGCCCGACGCGGGCCGCGGTGCTGCTCATCACGAGCGACCGCGGTCTGGCCGGCGGCTACTCCGCCAACGCCATCAAGGCCGCCGAGCAGCTCACCGAGCGGCTCAAGGCCGAGGGCAAGGAGGTCGACACCTACATCGTCGGCCGCAAGGGTGTGTCGTACTACGGCTTCCGCGAGCGCAAGGTCGTGGATTCGTGGACCGGCTTCACCGACAGCCCGACGTACGCGGACGCCAAGGCGGTCGCCGGGCCGCTGATCGAGGCCGTACAGAAGGACACGGCCGAGGGCGGCGTGGATGAGCTGCACATCGTCTTCACCGAGTTCGTCTCGATGATGACGCAGACGCCGGTCGAGGACCGGCTGCTGCCGCTCAGCCTCGACAAGGCGGCCGAGGCGGCGGAGGAGTCCTCCAAGGGCGAGATCCTGCCGCTGTTCGACTTCGAGCCCTCGGCGGAGGACGTCCTGGACGCCCTGCTGCCGCGGTACGTGGAGTCGCGCATCTACAACGCGCTGCTGCAGGCCGCCGCCTCCAAGCACGCCGCCACCCGGCGTGCGATGAAGTCGGCGACCGACAACGCGGAAGAGCTCATCAAGTCGCTCTCGCGGCTTGCCAACGCGGCCCGCCAGGCCGAAATCACCCAGGAAATCAGCGAGATCGTCGGTGGCGCCAGCGCACTGGCCGACGCGACCGCGGGGAGTGACTGACAACTATGACCACCACTGTTGAGCCGACCGCGGCAGCCGGCGTGGCCCAGGGCCGCGTCGCGCGCGTCATCGGCCCGGTCGTCGACGTGGAGTTCCCCGTCGACGCGATGCCGGACATCTACAACGCGCTGCTCGTCGAGGTCTCCGACCCGGCCGAGGCCGGCAAGCTCAAGACGCTGACTCTTGAGGTCGCCCAGCACCTCGGTGAGGGCCTGGTCCGCGCCATCTCGATGCAGCCCACCGACGGTCTGGTCCGCCAGGCCCCGGTGACCGACACCGGCGAGGGCATCACCGTCCCGGTCGGCGACGTCACCAAGGGCAAGGTGTTCAACACCCTCGGCGAGATCCTGAACGTGGACCCCTCCACGGTCGAGGTCACCGAGCGCTGGCCGATCCACCGCAAGGCCCCGGGCTTCGACCAGCTCGAGTCCAAGACCGAGATGTTCGAGACCGGCGTCAAGGTCATCGACCTGCTGACCCCGTACGTCAAGGGCGGCAAGATCGGTCTGTTCGGTGGTGCGGGCGTCGGCAAGACCGTCCTCATCCAGGAAATGATCTACCGCGTGGCCAACAACCACGACGGTGTGTCGGTGTTCGCCGGTGTCGGCGAGCGCACCCGTGAGGGCAACGACCTCATCGAGGAGATGTCCGACTCCGGCGTCATCGACAAGACGGCGCTGGTCTTCGGCCAGATGGACGAGCCGCCGGGCACCCGTCTGCGGGTCGCGCTGGCCGGTCTGACGATGGCGGAGTACTTCCGTGACGTCCAGAAGCAGGACGTCCTCTTCTTCATCGACAACATCTTCCGGTACACCCAGGCCGGTTCCGAGGTGTCGACCCTGCTCGGCCGGATGCCCTCCGCGGTGGGTTACCAGCCGAACCTGGCCGACGAGATGGGCATCCTCCAGGAGCGCATCACCTCGACCCGTGGTCACTCGATCACCTCCATGCAGGCGATCTACGTCCCCGCGGACGACCTGACCGACCCGGCGCCGGCCACCACCTTCGCCCACCTGGACGCCACGACCGTTCTGTCGCGTCCGATCTCGGAGAAGGGCATCTACCCGGCGGTGGACCCGCTGGACTCCACGTCCCGCATCCTGGACCCGCGGTACATCTCGCAGGACCACTACGACTGCGCCATGCGCGTCAAGGGCATCCTGCAGAAGAACAAGGACCTCCAGGACATCATCGCGATCCTTGGTATCGACGAGCTGGGCGAGGAGGACAAGCTCATCGTCCACCGCGCCCGCCGGATCGAGCGCTTCCTGTCGCAGAACACCCACGTGGCGAAGCAGTTCACCGGTGTCGACGGCTCGGACGTGCCGCTGGACGAGTCCATCACGGCGTTCAACGCGATCGCCGACGGTGACTTCGACCACTTCCCCGAGCAGGCGTTCTTCATGTGCGGTGGCCTGGAGGACCTGAAGGCCAACGCCAAGGAGCTGGGCGTCTCCTGAGCCCCGTGCTCGTGTTCCGGGGGCGGCCGGTGGCCGCCCCCGGTGCTCACGCCCACTAGTATTCGACCCAACATCTGCCGAGCCAGGCAGGTGGAGACCCGAGGAGCCATCGTGGCTGAGCTGCACGTCGAGTTGGTCGCCGCGGACCGTCAGGTCTGGTCCGGCGAGGCCAGCCTGGTCGTCGCGCGCACCTCGTCGGGCGACATCGGCGTCATGCCCGGACACCAGCCGCTGCTCGGTGTGCTGGAGTCGGGACCGGTGACGATCCGTACGACCGGTGAGAGCGGGGACGGCACCGTCGTCGCCGCGGTGCACGGCGGCTTCATCTCCTTCGCCGACAACAAGCTGTCTCTGCTCGCGGAGATCGCCGAACTGTCGGACGAAATCGATGTCCAGCGCGCGGAGCGGGCCTTGGAGCGGGCGAAGTCGGAGGCCGATGCAGCCGCCGAGCGCCGCGCCGATGTCCGGCTGCGTGCGGTGGCGGGCGTTCACTGAGCCCTCCACCGACGAGGCACGTCCCTCAGCCGCGGGCTGCGCTGGAATCTTCCAGGGCGGCCCGCGGCTGAGGCAATGCAGGATTGTTTCCCGAATATAAGGCGAGGAGGTCGGTGGAGATGGTCCTCGCTCTGCTTGTGAGCGGCGCGATCGTCGTCCTGGTACTGCTGGGGCTCTTCGTCTTCGGACTGAGGCGGCGGCTGATCCAGCGGTCCGGCGGGACGTTCGACTGCAGTCTGCGCTGGAACGTCCCCGAGGAAGAGGACGATTTCAGCGGCAAGGGCTGGATCTACGGCGTCGCGCGCTACAACGGTGACCGGATCGAGTGGTTCCGCGTCTTCTCGTACGCGCCCCGGCCCCGTCGCCTACTGGAGCGGTCCTCCATCGAAGTCCTCCAGCGGCGCACCCCGCAGGGCGAGGAGGAGCTGGCGCTGCTCTCCGACTCGACCGTGCTCGCGTGCCGGCACCGCGGTACGCGTCTGGAGCTGGCGATGAGCGAGGACGCGCTCACCGGCTTCCTCGCCTGGCTGGAGGCGGCGCCTCCGGGGCAACGAGTCAATGTGGCTTAAATAAGGGGAGCTCGTTGGTTGGGGGTGCCCCCGGACGGAGTCTGGGGGAGGGTGAATGTCGCCTGAGTTTGCCCGGCACGCGTGGTGAGGCCGGGGAGGCGGGGGCGACACCGCCTCCCCGGCCGGTCCGGGGACGGATCGTGCGGGGCCCGGTCAGGCCGTGATGTCCGTCGTCACTGTCATCGCTGTCGTCACTTCAGACCGCTGTCGATCGCGGTCATCAGTTCACCGTCGGCGGTGTCGCCGCTGAACTCCCAGAAGAAGGCACCGCCCAGGCCCTGCTTCTTGGCGTAGCCCATCTTCCCGGTGATGGTGGCCGGGGTGTCATAGCTCCACCAGTTGCTGCCGCAGCGGGCGTAGGCGGTGCCCGCGACGGTGCCGGTGGCCGGGCAACTGCTCTTGAGGACCTTGTAGTCCTCGATGCCCGCCTCGTACTTGCCCGGGGCCGGGCCGGTGGCGGTGCCGCCGGGGGCGTCCTGGGTGACGCCGGTCCAGCCGCGTCCGTAGAAGCCGATGCCGATCAGCAGCTTCTTGGCGGGGACGCCCTTGGCCTTGAGCTTCTGCAGGGCGGCGTCGGTGTTGAAGTCTTGCTTGGGGATGCCGGGGTAGGACGTCAGGGGCGAGTGGGGGGCGGTGGGGCCGGTCTTGTCCCAGGCGCCGAAGAAGTCGTACGTCATCACGTTGTACCAGTCGGCGTACTGCGCGCCGCCCGCGTAGTCGGCCTTGTCGATCTTGCCGCCGTCGGAGGCGTCGGCGGTGATCGCGGCCGTGACGAGCTGCTTGCCGAACTTGGCGCGCATGGCCTTGAGCATCTCGCTGAAGGCCGCCGGGCCGCTGCTGTCACAGGACAGGCCGCAGGCGTTGGGGTACTCCCAGTCCAGGTCGATGCCGTCGAAGAGACCGGCCCAGCGCGGGTCGTTGACCAACTGGTAGCAGGAGTCGGCGAAGGCGGCCGGGTTCTTGACCGCGTCGGTGAAGCCGCCGGACCAGGTCCAGCCGCCGAAGGACCACAGGACCTTGATGTGGGGGTACTTCGCCTTGAGCTTCTTGAGCTGGTTGAAGTTGCCGCGCAGCGGCTGGTCCCAGGTGTCGGCGACGCCGTCCACGCTCTGGTCGGCGGTGTACGCCTTGTCGGTGGCGGCGTAGGCGTCGCCGACGGTGCACCTGCCGCCCTGGACGTTGCCGAAGGCGTAGTTGATGTGGGTGAGCTTGGCCGCGGAACCGGAGGTGACCAGGTTCTTCACGTGGTAGTTGCGGTCGTAGACGCCCCACTCGGTGAAGTAGCCGAGCTTGACCTTGTCACCGGTGGGCGGTTCCGGGTCGCCGCCGCCCCCGGTGGTCCGTACGACGGTGGCGGGGGAGGGCGGGCCGACCTGGTCGGCGGTGTCGCGGGCCCGGACGGTGTAGGAGTAGTCGGTGCCGGGCTTCAGGCCGGAGTCGGTGTAGGCGAGCTTGGGGACGGTGGCTATCTTCGTGCCGTCGCGCAGCACGTCGTAGTCCTTGACGCCCTTGTCGTCCTTGGCCTCGGTCCAGGTCAGCCGGACGGAGGTGTCGGTGACGGAGCCGGCCACCGGCTTGCCGGGGGCCGAGGGCGGGGTGTCGTCGGGACTCGTGCCGTCACAGGGCCCGCCGTTGACCTTGCAGCCGGCGGGGCTGCCGGAGCCGGCGCCGTTGAACCCGAAGCTGGTGCTGGCCCCGGGGGCGAGGGTGCCGTTCCAGCTCAGGTTCTTGGCGGTGTAGTGGCCGCCCGAGCCGCTGACCGAGGCGTCCCAGAAGGCGCCGACGGTGGTGCCGGCGGGGAAGTCCCACTCGACGGTCCAGCCGTTGATGGTGGTGGTCCCGGTGTTCTTGACCGTCCACCTGCCTTCGAAGCCGCTTCCCCAGTCGGAGACCTTGACGTAGGTGGCGGTCGCCGATTCGGCGGCGTGGGCGTCGGTGGCCGTGGCCAGGCCGAGGAGGGCCGCCACGGGGAGCAGGAGCGCGGTGAGGGCCGCCAGGGCTCTGTGCCGGCCGCTGTCGGAGCGTGGAAGGGTTCCGGATCTCAAGAGGGGCTCCTGGGGTGGGAGTCGGAGGGGAGTACGGAGGAACCGGTGCCGCCCGGTGAGCGCTGTGCGGGGTGCTCACCGTCATGTTTCAGGGGAGAGTAAAAAGGTCCAGACCTTAGGTCAAGAGGTCTGGACCAACGAGGTTGAGGCGGCTTCACCCGTCCACGCCCACGCCCAACTCCCGCGCCAGCACCGCCGCTTGCACCCGGCTGCGCAGCTCCAGCTTGGCCAGCAAACGGCTGACATGCGTCTTGACAGTGGCCTCCGCCATCTCCAGGCGCACCGCGACATCGGCGTTGGACATCCCCTGCCCCAGGCAGCCCAGCACCTCGCGTTCGCGCCGGGTCAGGGAGTCCAGGACGGCCGGGTCCGGCCCCTGGCTGCCGTGCGCGGACCGGGGGCCGGCGAACTCCGCGATCAGCCGGCGGGTGACGGCGGGCGCGATCAGTCCCTCGCCGCCGGCCACGGTGCGTACGGCACCGATCAGCGTGGCCGCGTCGCTGTCCTTCAGCAGGAACCCGGCGGCCCCCGCCCGCAGCGCCCCGAAGACGTACTCGTCCAGGTCGAACGTGGTCAGCACCAGCACGTCCGCCAGGTCCTCGGCCACCACCTGCCGGGTGGTCGAGACCCCGTCCAGCCGGGGCATCTGTACGTCCATCAGCACCACGTCCGGCCGCAGTTCGCGGGCCAGCCGGACCGCCTCCTCACCGTCCGCCGCCTCCCCGGCGACCTCGATGTCGGGCGCGGAGCGCAGGATGAGTACGAGCCCGGCCCGTACGGCGGACTGGTCCTCGGCGACGAGCACCCGCACCGGGCGCGCGGCAGCGCCTGTCATCGTCGTTGTTCCTCCTCGTGTACCGGCAGTGCGGCCCGCACCTGCCACGTCTTGCCCGCCGGACCCGCCCCCGGGCCGGCCACCGGGCCCGCCTCGAACGTGCCGCCCAGCAGCGCGATCCGCTCGCGCATCCCCACCAGCCCCGCCCCCGACCCGGGGGCGCGCGGGCCCGGACGGTCACCGTAGGGGCTGGTCACGGTGACGGTCAGCGGCCCGCCGTCCTCGTGCGCCAGCGCCACCGTGACCTCGCCCGGCGCGGCGTGCTTGAGCGCGTTGGTCAGCGACTCCTGGACGATGCGGTACGCGGCCAGCTCGACCGGCGCCGGCAAGGCGGCCGGCCGCCCGTCGTCACCGGTGGTGCGGGCCGGGCGGGTGTCGTCAAGGGTGAAGGCCAGTCCGCTGCTCGCGCCGTTGGTACGGGCTCGGGCGAGCAGCGCCTCCAGCCCGTCCAGCGTCGGGGTGGCGGTGGGCTCCTCCGTACCGCCGGGAGCCTTGGTGTCCCGCAGCAGCCCGATCAGACGGCGCATTTCGGCCAGCCCCTGCACGCTGTTCTCACGGATCACCCCGAGGGCCTCGCGGGTGGCCGCCGGGTCGTCGACCGCCTGCGCGGCAGTGGCGTGGATCGCGATGGCCGAGAGGTGGTTGGCCACCATGTCGTGCAGCTCACGGGCCATACGGGTGCGCTCGGCGTGCACCGCGTCCCGGTGGTCCATCTCGGCCAGCAGCGCGGTCTGTTCGGCCATCAGACGGGCGGAGCGGGCGTCCTCGCGGTGGTCGCGGACGATCACACCGGTCCAGGCCGGGCCGACGGTGCCCATGCCGAAGACCACGCCGATCAGCAGGGCCTGCGGCTCGCGCAGCACCGCCACCGGCACGATCGTGGCGATCACCGTGAGCAGCACACACGACACCGGAACGCGGCGGGCGGCGGCCGGGGGACCGTAGAGCACGGCCGCGTAGACCACGTCCGTGAACATCAGCACGGTGGCGAGCAGCGTGCCGGTGCACACGTCCAGCGCCAGGGCGAGCACGGCCAGGGCCAGCGCGCCGAGCGGGACGCTCCGGCGCAGCAGCTCCGCGCCGGACATCATCACCAGGGCCACCAGCGTGCAGCTCTGCGGCAGGCCGAGCAGCGGCGGACCGCTGTGCAGCCCGAGCACCCACAGCAGCAGCCCGCCGAGCAGGCCGCCGGCCGCGATGCGCACGTCGACGCGGTGCGGGCGGGCGGGCAGACGGAGTGCGCTCACCCCTCCATCAAACACGGCGGGCGGCCGGCCGGCTTCCGCGCCCGGGGTGAGCGTGGGGAGCCCGTCCTACATCGAAGGATGCAGTGGTGGATCCTCACGCGCGACGACGCGGCCGGCCGCCGTGGCGGCGACGCTGGTGAGGGTGGGCCGCCCCGGCCCGTTCCCCGTGACACCCGTTGATACCCGTTGACACCCGAGAGGGGGCGACCGTGATCGCCGTGCTGATCATCGCCTGCGAGGTCGGCTTCTGGGTCCTGCTGGCGGCCGGCCTGGCCCTGCGCTACCTGGCCCGTAAACCGCGCGCCGGCGCGGCCGTACTCCTGGTCGAGCCGGTCCTGGAACTGGTCCTGCTGATCGCCACCGCGATCGATCTGCGCAACGGCGCGCCGGCGGACTGGAAACACGGCCTGGCCGCCCTCTACATCGGCTACACCGTCGCCTACGGGCACTACACGGTCAAATGGATCGACGGCCATGCCGCCCACCGCCTCGCGGGCGGCCCGCGGCCGTCCAGGCCCCCGCAGTACGGCCGGGCCCGGGCCCGGCACGAGTGGCACCTGTGGCTGCGTACGCTGCTGATGTGCGCCGTCGCCGCCGCGCTGCTCCAGATCGCGGTCTGGTACGTCGGTGACGGCGGGCAGAGCGCACCGCTGCGCGGCACGCAGTTCCTGGCGCTGCGCATCCTCGGCATCCACGGCCTGGTCGCGCTGTGCTACACCCTCTGGCCGAAGAAGGCCCCGGAACCGGAGGACCCGCAGGTGGCGGCCCAGGACGGCCCGCGGGAGACGGCCGCGGACCGCCCGTCCCGCTCCAAGACCCTGCTGTGAGGCGCGGACCGGCCACGCGCCCGGGCCGGTGCGCCGTCCCTACCGTTCGCCGCCCGGCACCCACAGCACGTCCCCGACCTCCTTGTTGGCCGTACGGGCCAGGATGAACAGCAGGTCGGAGAGGCGGTTGAGGTAGGTGGCGGTGAGCGGGTTCATGGTGTCGCCGTGCTCTTCGAAGGCCGCCCATGTCGAGCGCTCGGCGCGCCGTACGACCGTGCACGCCTGGTGCAGCAGGGCCGCGCCCGGCGTGCCGCCCGGGAGGATGAAGCTGCGCAGCTTCTCCAGGTCCTCCAAGAAGCGGTCGCAGTCGGCCTCCAGCTTGTCGATGTAGGTCTGCTCGACGCGCAGCGGCGGGTGCCCGGGGTTGTCCACCACGGGCGTGGACAGGTCCGCGCCCACGTCGAACAGGTCGTTCTGCACCCGGACGAGGACCTTGACGACCTCCGGGTGCAGCGAGCCCAGGGCGATGGCCACGCCGATCGCCGCGTTGGCCTCGTTGGCGTCCGCGTACGCCGCGATCCGTGCGTCGGTCTTGGCGGTACGGCTCATGTCGCCGAGGTGGGTGGTGCCTTTGTCCCCGGTGCGGGTGTAGATGCGCGTCAGATTGACCATACGGGGGAGCCTACGCCGCGGCCCTGCGGAAGGCCCTGGTGCACAGGGCCGTGGCCGCTACGGCGAGCCCGGCCGCGACCAGCGCGCCGTACAGCACGCTCGGCGCGGTGTAGTCGCCGACGTAGGCCGCCCGGACGCCGTCCACGAGGTAGCGCAGCGGCATGACGTGCGAGAGCACGTCCAGCCAGCCGGGCGCCAGGGCCATGGGCAGCATCAGGCCGGACAGCAGCATCGTGGGCAAGGTGGCCGCGTTCACGACCGGCCCGAACTCCTGCGGCGAGCTGACCTTCATGGCCAGCGCGTAGGAGAACGAGGACAGCGCGACGGTCGTCACGGCGACGAACGCGAACCCGATGAGGATGCCGCCCAGCGGCGCCCGCAGCCCCATCACCACCGCCGCCAGCACCAGCAGCACCGACTGCGCGGTGAACAGCGCCGCGTCCCGCAGCACCCGCCCCAGCAGCAGCGCGAGCCGGCTGACGGGCGTCACCCGCATCCGTTCCAGCACGCCGTACTGCTTCTCCAGGACGATGGCGAAGCCGCAGAACGACCCGCCGAACAAGGCGAGTTGGAGCAGCAGGCCGGGTACCAGGACCTGCCAGGAGCTGCCCCGGGAGGCCAGCGGCACATCGGTGAGCAGCGGGCCGAAGAAGAGCAGGTAGAGCAGCGGCATCAGCACGCCGAAGAGCATCTGGAGTTTGGAGCGCAGGGTCTGGCGGGCGTAGCGCCCGAAGATCAGGGCCGTGTCGGACAGGACGGGGGACATACGGGGCTCCTGGGGGAGGGGTGGTCAGACGGCGACGGGGGTGGTGTCCACGGGGGCGGGGCCGCGCCCGGTGATGGCGAGGAAGGCGTCCTGGAGGGAGGCGTCGGGCGAGCCGGCGTACTCCGTCTTCAGCGCGCGCGGGGTGCCCTCGGCGGCCACCACGCCGTGGTCCACGACCACGACCCGGTCCGCCAGCGCGTCCGCCTCGTCGAGGTAGTGGGTGGTCAGCACGACCGTGGTGCCGAAGTCCGTACGCAGCCGCCGGACCAGCTCCCACAGGCCGGCCCGGCTACCGGGGTCGAGCCCCGTCGTCGGCTCGTCCAGGAACAGCACCGCGGGCCGGTGTACCAGTCCCATGGCGATGTCCAGCCGCCGCCGCTGCCCGCCGGACATCGCCGCGCACTTGCGGTCCAGCAGCCCGTCGAGGCCGAGCGCGTCCGCCAGCTCCTCGGTGCGGGCCGCCGCCTCGGCCTTCGACAGGCGGTACAGGCGCCCCTGGGTCACCAGTTCCTCCCGTACGGAGACGTTCGGGTCGACGCCGCCGGACTGGGCCACGTACCCGGTGCTGCGCCGCACCCCGGCCGGGTCGCGGACCAGGTCGCAGCCGGCCACGGTCGCGCTTCCGCCGGTGGGCGCAAGGAGCGTGGCGAGCATCCGCAGCGTGGTGGTCTTCCCGGCGCCGTTCGGGCCGAGCAGGCCCAGGATCTCGCCGCGCCCGGCGGTCAGGTCGATGCCGCGCACCGCTTGGACGGTGCCGCGTTCGGTGGTGAAGGTCCGGGCCAGGCCGGACGCGTTGATGACTGCCATGCCGACAGAAAAACAGAGGCACTGAAAAATTGCAACGTCTCCAAAATTTGGAGAGGCCCAAGAAGACGTACGATGCGCACATGGCAGAGGGACTCAGGGAGCGCAAGAAGCGGCAGACCCGGCAGCGCATCTCGGACATGGCCACCGGCCTGTTCCTGGAGCGGGGCTTCGACGCGGTCACGGTCGCGGAGATCGCCGAGGTCTGCGAGGTCTCCGTCAACACCGTCTACAACTACTTCCCGGCCAAGGAGGACCTCTTCCTGGACCGCGGCGCCGGGCTGGTGGACCGCCTCCCGCGCTGCGTACGCGGCCGGCGGGTGGGGGAGTCGGCCGCCCGCGCCGTCCTGGACGAACTGCGCGAGCAGGTCGAAGCGGTGTCACCCACCGTCGGGCTCATCGAGGGCTACGCCCGCTTCATGCGGGTCATCGAGGGCGCGGCGGCCCTCAAGGCCCGGCTGTGGCAGCTCCAGCAGCAGCAGGCCGTCAGCCTGGAGGAGGCGCTGCGCGAGGCGGCCGGCGCGCCGCCGCCGGACCCGATGCCGATGCTGGTGGCCGGTCAGCTCAACTGGGTGCACTCCACCCTCATGGGCACCATCGGCCGCGAGATGATGGCCGGCCGCAAGCCGGCCGAGGTGTCCCGCGAGGCCCTCGCGCTGCTGGAGGAGATCGAGGACCTGCTGAGCGAGCGCGTCCTCAACTACGCCGTGCGCCGGGCGGAATGACGCCCCACCGGCCCGACGCGGTGTGATGTCCGTCATCCGGGGCGTGACGCGCATCTCTAACCCCCCAATGGATCGCTCACGGGCGCTAACGTCACCTTGAGAGCCGTTAAGTGCACAGCGTGTTAGGGGACAGCAGTGGCAAGGAAGCTCGCCGTCGTCGGGGCCGGACTCATGGGGTCCGGGATCGCACAGGTATCGGCCCAGGCGGGCTGGGACGTCGTCCTGCGTGACGTCACTGACGAGGCGCTGGCCCGGGGCAGGGGCGGCATCGAGGCGTCGTACGAGAAGTTCGTCTCCAAGGGCAAGCTGGAGTCCTCGGCCGCCGAGGCCGCGCTGGCCCGCATCACCACCACCACCGACCTGGACGCCGCCGCCGACGCGGACGTCGTCGTCGAGGCCGTCTTCGAGAAGATCGAGGTCAAGCGGGAGATCTTCCAGACCCTGGACAAGCTGGTCAAGGACGAGACGGTGCTGGCCTCCAACACCTCCGCCATCCCGATCACCAAGATCGCAGCGGCCACCGGCCGCCCCGAGCGGGTCGTGGGCACCCACTTCTTCTCGCCGGTGCCGATGATGGGGCTGTGCGAGCTGGTGCGCGGCCACAAGACCAGTGACGAAACCCTCGCCACCGCCCGGGAGTTCGCCGAGTCGGTCGGCAAGACCTGCATCGTCGTCAACCGTGACGTCGCCGGGTTCGTCACCACCCGTCTGATCTCCGCGTTGGTGGTCGAGGCGGCGAAGCTGTACGAGTCGGGCGTCGCCTCCGCCGAGGACATCGACATCGCCTGCAAGCTGGGCTTCGGCCACGCCATGGGGCCGCTGGCCACCGCCGACCTCACCGGCGTGGACATCCTCCTGCACGCCACCGAGAACATCTACACCGAGACCCAGGACGAGAAGTTCGCGCCGCCGGAGATCATGCGCCGCATGGTCGACGCGGGCGACATCGGCCGCAAGAGCGGGCAGGGCTTCTACGGGCACTGATGCCGGCCGGGGCCCGCGTCAAGCCGCGGGCCCCGGATCGCCACCCTCCGGGGTGAATTCGGTATCGGTTCGCTTACAGGCGGCAACTTCGCCGTATGAGAGGCAGTCAGTTCTGTTGACCTAGCACCACGACACGCATCACTCCCGGGGAGCGCATATGCACATCAGGGGCGACCACGCCGAGCTGGTCGTCGGGGGCCGCCTCGACGTCCGCAGCGCGGCGGACGCCCGTACGGCCTTGCACACCGCCGTCGACTCGGGCCACGGCGACCTGGTGCTGGACCTGACCGAGCTGGACTCCTGGGACGCCACCGGCCTCGGCGTGATCATGGGAGCGCACCGCCGCGCCGGGCGGGCCAACCGGCGGCTCGTCCTGCGGGGCGTCCCCCCTCAGATGCAGCGCCTGCTGGTCGCGACCCGGCTGCACCGCATCCTCGCCATCGAGGGCGGCATCGAAGCGGAATCGCTTCCGCGCGTCTGACACCGGACGCGAACCCGGGCACACCGGGGACGAACCCGGCGCGCCGGAGCGGGAACAGGGCGCCCGGACGAGGGTAAGAAGGCCGTCGCCGGGTACAAGCTCACCGCAAGAAGATCAATGGCGCATAGGCGAAGAACTCTCACAACACTGTGACGTTCCGGGCAGGACCGGACCCTGGCGTGTCAGAGATACTGGGCCGAGGTCTAAGGTTTTGGTTCCCCGCCGCGGGTCACGCGCCACGGTGGGCACCGGACCGGAAGCCGACGGCCGGGGGCGCCCCGGGCCGTGACCGGGGGAGTGCGGGCCACGGGAACAGCCGGTCCGTGTGAACGCCTCCTGGACGGGCATGCGCCGCGGAGGCGGAGTGGAATCAAGCGCATCTGGGGGGCTTTGACATGGACCCGAACAGCAACCGGGGAGCCGAGGAGTACGGCGAGCAGCCCCGCCCCGCCGAGTCACCGGCAACCCCCTCCGGCGGACCGGCCGGCGCTCCCGGAGGGCTCGCCCGCACCGCCCAGCTCGTCTCGGGACCCTATCTCCTGACCGTCAACCCCGTGGACGGAAGCGAGATCGAGCCCTGCCCGCCGGGCGAACAGCCCGCCACACCCGAGAAGCACGGCCCCCAGGAGCGGGCCGCGCAGGCCCGTGCCGCCGCCCCGCCCGCCCCCTCGGGCACCACCACCGGCACCCCGGCCCGCACCCGTCCCCTCCTGGAACGCGCGGAGGAGACCGAGCGCCTGGTACGGCTGCTGGCCCGCGGCCGTTCCGTACGGCTCACCGGGCCCAGCGGCTCGGGCCGTACGCGTCTGCTGGACGCCGTCGCCACCGCCTGCGCCGACCTCGCGCCCGACGGCGTCATCCGCCTCTCCGGCTACCACCGCACGCCGACCGACGTGATGTACGAGCTGTTCGCGGCCGTCCACCGCGCCCCCCTGCACCGTCCCGACCGCGGCGAACTGCTGCGGCTGCTCGGCGACATCGGCGCCATCGTCGTCCTGGACGACCTGGAGTTCGGCGGCGCCGCGCTGGACGAACTGCTGGGCGCCACCCCCGAATGCGCCTTCCTGCTCGCCGCCACCCCCGACGTCGCGGCGCCCTCCGCCGGCTCCCACCTCGAAGAGGTCTTCCTCGCCGGCATCGGCCGCGACGCCTGCCGGGAACTGCTCGAAGACATCGTGGGCCGGCCTCTGAGCGAGGAGGAGACGGCCTGGGCGGCGGACCTGTGGTTCGAGTCCGAGGGGCTGCCGCAGCGCTTCGTGCAGGCCGGAGCGCTGCTGCGACTGCGGGCGGAGCAGGCCGCCGGTACGCACGCCACCGGCGAGGAGCCGGCCGGCGGAGCGCCACTGCCGACGGTGGCCGAGATGGCCGCGCCCGCGCCGCTGCTCGCTGCCGGGCTCGGTGAGGCGGCCCGCGAGACCCTGCGGCTGGCGGTCGCACTCGGCGGCGAACTGCCCCACCAGGCCCACCTGCCCGCCCTGGCCGGGGACGAGAACGCCGACGCCTCCCTCGGCGACCTGCTGGACTGCGGGCTGGCCACCCCGGCCGGACGGCACTACCGGCTCGCCGCGACCGTACGGGACCAACTGGTGGCCGCCGGGTACGCCGACGGCGCCGCCGAGCGGGCCGAGGCCGTCGCCCGGCACTACGCCTGGTGGGCCGGACACCCCTCGGTCACACCCGAGCGCGCCGCGGACGAGGCGGACGCGATCCTGGCCGCGATGGGCGTACTGACCACGAGCCCGGAGAGCGGACACGCCGGCACCGCCGTACAACTGGCCCGCGCCGCGGCCCCGGCCTTCGCCGCGGCACTGCACTGGAGCGCCTGGGAGCGCAGCCTGCGGCACGGCCAGGAAGCCGCACGGCGCTGCGGTGAGGTCGCCGAAGAGGCGTACTTCCACCACGAGCTGGGCGTGCTCGCGCTGTGCACCGGCAACCTGGACAAGGCGCGCGCCGAACTGGAGGCGTCCATCGGTCTGCGCGGGGTGCTCTCCGACCGCAGCGGTGCCGTCGCGGGCCGCCGTGCGCTGGCCCTGGTAGCGGACCGCTCCGGCACCTTCGCGCCGGTCACCACCGCCGCCGCGGCCGGCGAGGAGATCCCGGACGCCCGCTCGGAGGAGTCCGCCTCGCCGCCCGGCGGGGTGGCCTCCGTGCTGCCGACGGCCCGCCCCGCCGACGAGACCGCACCCACCGTGATCACCCCCGGGGCCGCGGCGGCCACCGCCCGCCCCGCCACGGGCCGCAAGCGGCTGCTGATGCTCACCGGGGCCCGGCGCAACCTGGTGGCCGCGGGCGCCGGCGCCCTGCTGGCGGCCGTGCTGGGCACCGTCGTCACGCTGGGCGCCACCTCCGGCACGGACGACGGGGGCGGCGCCGGCCGGGTCAAGACCGACCACTCCGCGCAGCAGGACCAGGGTGGCGGCGGGCTGCCCGCCGACCAGCCCGGCCGTCCGGGCGCCACACAGGCGCCCGGAACGGTGTACAAAAAGAGCCAGCGGCCCGGCGGCGCGGGCGGCCACGCCCCGGGGACCACCGGCAACCCGCAGAGCAGTTCTCCGGGAGCCGGTGACGGGCCCACCACCGGCGGGCCCGGCGGCCCGACCACCGCACCGACGGCTCCGACCACCCGGCCGACCGCCCCCACCACCCAGTCGACGCCTCCGACCACCCGGCCGACCGCCCCGACGACCAAGCCCACGGCTTCCACCACCAAGCCCACCACCAAGCCGACCGCGCCGACCACCGAGCCGACGCAGAAGCCGACCGGTCCCACGCAGTCGCAGACGGCGACCGGCCCGTCGACCGGCGGGACGGGCGGTACGGGCAGTACGGGCGCCAGCGAGTCGGTGACCAGCGCCCCCGCCTCGTCCGGAGGTTCCGGGAGCGGGCCGCGGTCCGGCAGCGGCACGCCCGTCTGACCAGGCGGTACGAGTACGGTCCACAGGGCCGCCGCCCCCGGCCGTACGCCGTGCCAGGACGGCACGGACGAAGACGGCCCGGACGAGGACGGCACGGACGAAAACGGCCCGGTACGTGACCGGCCTCCCGCGGCGAGCGGGGGCGGTCCCGTACCGGGCCGTCCGTGTTCCTGCTGCTCTCCCCGGCTTCTGTCGTGCTGCCGGAGCGCGGCAGGGCGGTCAGAACAGCCGGAGCTTGTCGTCCTCGATGCCGCGCAGCGCGTCATAGTCCAGCACCACACAGCCGATGCCCCGGTCGGTGGCCAGGACGCGCGCCTGCGGCTTGATCTCCTGGGCCGCGAAGACGCCCTTGACCGGAGCCAGCAGCGGATCGCGGTTGAGCAGTTCCAGGTAGCGGGTGAGCTGCTCGACACCGTCGATCTCACCACGCCGCTTGATCTCCACCGCGACGGTCTGGCCGTCCGCGTCCCGGCACAGGATGTCCACCGGGCCGATGGCTGTGGGGTACTCACGCCGGATGAGCGAGTAGCCCTCGCCCAGTGTCTCGATGCGGTCGGCGAGCAGTTCCTGGAGGTGGGCCTCCACACCGTCCTTGATGAGCCCGGGGTCCACCCCCAGCTCGTGCGAGGAGTCGTGGAAGATCTCCTCCAGGGTGATGATGAGCTTCTCGCCGCCCTTGTTCTCCACCGTCCACACATCACCGTCCCCCTCCTTGAGGGAGCAGGGCGGCGACATCCAGTTGAGGGGTTTGTAGGCCCGGTCGTCCGCGTGGATGGAGACGGAGCCGTCCGCCTTCACAAGGATGAGGCGAGGGGCCGAGGGCAGGTGGGCGGTGAGCCGGCCCGCGTAGTCCACGGAGCAGCGGGCGATGACGAGACGCATGGTGCGCCACGCTACTCGACCGGGGGCCGCCTACGCGATTCGCCCCTGAACCGCTCCGTTCGGTGATGGCCGGTTGTATGCGCAATCTCCTGGTGCGGCATCGTCCGGCGCAATACGGTTGAAGGCGGGGGGTCGTGATACGGACACGCTCCGTTGCGGCCCCCTTGTCCCATCCCCGAGGTCCCGCTCCGGTGGGGCCGCGAGAGGAGAACCTCATGTCGCTCGACGTCTCACCGGCCCTCCTGGAACAGGCCGAGCGAGGCGAGGTGGACGAAGCGGAATTCCTCGACTGCGTCCGGACCTCCCTGCCTTACGCATGGGGGATGATCAGCTCCCTGGTGGCCCGGCTGGAAGTCGACGGTGGTCCCATCGCCGACAACCAGACGCCTCCGCCGGACGAGCAGGCGCGCGGGCAGTTGCTGCGCGCGCTGGCGAGTGACGCGATACGCGGGTCGTTGGAGCGCCATTTCGGCGTACGTCTCGCCTTCCAGAACTGTCACCGGGTCGCGGTCTTCCCGCTCGGCCCCGCGGCGGACGACAGACTGGCCGCCTTCACCTCGATCCGCGGTCAGCTTTTGAACCAGTCGCCCGAACTGCGCGACTGCTGACGTGACTTGCTGCCGCGGTGCACGCGGGATGTGACACCCCTCGTGGTGTCAGTGCACCGCCGGCAGCACCGCCCGCCGCGCCTGCCGCGACCCATCACCCGACAGCCCGACAGCCCGACCGCAGCGCAACCCGGCACCGCCACACGAGCACCGCAACACGGCACCGCACCACCGCAACACGGCACCTCCGCGGCCCGGTCGCCGGCCGGCTCACGGAAGCTGCGGGAGCACCTCGGCGCCCAGCCGCCGTACGTTCTCCTCGGTGGCCGCCAGATCACCGGAACCCTCCACCAGCAGGGCGAAGCGCCGGATACCCGTCCGCTCGGCGGACTGCGCCAACCGGTCCGCGCACAGCCGTGGCGTACCCACCGGGTGGAGCCCGCACAACAGCTCCGTGTAGGCCAGCGGATCACGCATGGCGCGGTACCGGCCGTCGACCGTTTCGTGGGCCGCGAGCCCGCGCCGCAGCCAGCCCGGCATCGCCTTGGACAGCGCCTCGGTCGCGTCCTGACGGGCGTCGGCGATCTGCACCACGCCCGCCGACACATGACCGGCCGCCGCCACCTCCGCGGGGTCGTGGCCCGCCTCCAGCGCGATCCGCCGCCACATCGCGACCATCTCCGCCTTGTCCTGGTCGCCGCAGTGCATGCCCAGCAGCATCGGCAGGCCCAGTTCGGCGGCCAGCCGTACCGACTTGGGCGAGGTGCACGCCAGGATGACCGGCGGCCCGGCCGGCCCGGCCGGTGACTCCTCCGGCCCCAGTGGCTCGTCGGGCCGGGGCACGACCGCGACCTCCCTGAAGGTGTAACGCCTTCCCCGGGCACCGACGCGCGGCTCGCGCAGCCAGCGCAGCAGCAGCCCCAGCGCTTCGGGGAAGTGCTGTTCGTACGCCGCCAGACCCGAGTCGAAGACCTCCAGGTCCACCCACGGACCGCCCCGGCCGACGCCGAGCGTGAAACGCCCGCCGGAGGTCAGATGCAGCAGTGCCGCCTGCTCCCCGAGTGCCACGGGATGCTGGTTCGGCAGTACGCTGACCGCGGTGCCGACGCCGATGCGGTCCGTTCGCCCGAGCAGCAGCGCGGCCAGTGTCGTGGCGGACGGACACACGCCGTACGGAACGAAGTGGTGCTCGGCCAGCCAGACCGCGTCGAGCCCGGCTTCCTCGGCGACCTCCGCCGACCGCACTGCCCGGTGCAGTGCCTCCCCCTGTCCCTGGCCCGGGAATTGAGCGGCCAGGATGAATGCCCCAACGCGCATCGCTCTTCTGCCTCCTCGCAGCCGACGCGACATCCCCCTAACACGCAACAACGTGTGACACGTGCCAAAGGCACGGCCTGTCATGAAGTTTCCAGATGATCGCAGGATCTCAGTAGGCGGCATCCGTCCTGACGGAGCCGCGTACGCTGGTGACAGCCCGTTACCCCCTCAGATCTGCCGAGGTGCCCAGTGTCCCCGCGTCGAAACCGCCCGCGCAGCGGTGAGAAGCCCACCGATCAGTCGGAGGGTGGCCGCTACGGTCTGGAGCGTACGGAGGAGTGGCGCGGCGAGGACTGGGTCGTACGGCAGATGGCGGGCGGCGGCGCGGCCAAGCACTACCGCTGCCCCGGCTGCGACCAGGAGATCCCGCCCGGTGTGGCGCACGTGGTGGCCTGGCCGCAGTACGGCGACGTGGACGACCGCCGGCACTGGCACAAGGCGTGCTGGAACGCACGGGACCGCCGCAGCGCGCGGCTGCAGCGGTCCCGGAACGCGCCTCGGTACTGAGGTACCGCGGTGCCGAGGTACTGCGGTACCTCAGTACGGAGGGCGTGAGGTGAGCGGGCGGGCTCCTTTATGAGAGCGCGGGCGCTCAGACGTCCCGCGTGGCGAGGGCGGCGTAGGCGCCGCCCAGTGCGACGGCGGTCACCCCGGTGATGATCCACAAGGGGGTCCAGCCCATCGGGGCGGACGGCAGCAGCGGGATGTCGTACAGCGCCGCCAGCGCGCTCGGCACCGAGTACTCGATCAGCGCCTCCTGCACGGGCTTGAGCGACTCGCCCCGGAGGAACAAGGCCAGCAGCAGGGGCAGCAGCACCACGCCCATCATCGTGCTGATCGCGCCCGCGGAGTGCCGCAGCAGGGTGCCGACGGCCAGCGCCAGCAGGCCGAGCATCGCCACGTACAGACCGGCGCCGACCGTGGCGCGCATCCACTGGTCACCCGTCGGTGCGGGGCCGTTGAGCAGGCCGCAATCCAGCAGCGCGACCAGGGCCGTGCTGACCGTCGTGATCACGAAAGCCAGCCCGAAGAAGACGATCGCCTTCGCGGTCAGCACCCGGGCGCGGCTGGGGCAGGCCGTCAGGGTCGTACGGATCATGCCCGTGCCGTACTCCGAGGAGATCGACAGCACGCCGAGGGTCATCACGCACAGGCTGCCCAGCAGGACGCCGACGAAGCCGAGGCCGAGCACCGGGTTCATCTCGCGGTCCGAACCGGCGGCGACGGCCGCCAGCAGCCCGATGCCGGCGATGAGGAGCACCATCACGCCCAGCGTCCACATGGTGGAGCGCACGGACTTGATCTTCGTCCACTCGGAGGCGAGGGCGTGGCCCAGGTGGGCGGGGCGTACGGGGATGGGCGAGACGTAACCGGCGTGGCCGCCCTGCCAGTTGGCCTGCGGGCCGCCGGGCTGTCCGCCGTGCTGCCCGGGGTGGCCCTGCTGGTGATGCGGGGCGGGGGCGGCCTGCTGCGGGAGCCCGCCGGCGGTCGCGTACGCGGGCTGGGGCTGGGGCTGCGGCGCGGCCTGCGGGGCCGCCTGGGGTACGGGCGGCTGGGCCTGGAGCATCATCGTCCCCGGGTCCTTGCGCGGGGCCTGCGCCGGGGGCTGCTGGGGCCGCTGCGGCTGGGCCTGGAGCATCATCGTGCCCCCTTCCCGAGCCGGGGCCTGGGCGGGCGGCTGGGCCGGCGGCTGCGGGGCGCCCTCAGGGGCCGCCGGCGCATCGGCCGGGGTGGCGGTGTCCTCGCGCTCGGGCTGCGCCGGTGGCTGCGGCTGCTGGGGGCTGGTCATCGGGCGTCCTCGCTGTGGGGCTGGGTGGTGTCGGCGGGGGCGGCGGGCCGGGCCGCGGGCGGTGGCCCGGCGGGCTGCTCCGGATGCGGCTGCCCGTACGGCTGCGGCTGCCCGTACGGGTTGGGCTGTCCGTACGGCGCGGCCTGGCCCGGCATCGGCGGCGGGTATCCCTGGCCCTGGGCGGCCTGCGGGGCGTACGGGTTGGGCTGCCCCGGCTGTCCGTTCTGCCCCGGCCCGCCGGCCGCGTACCCCTGGGCCGGGAAGCCCTGCGGCGCCTGGCCCTGCTGCGGTACCTGGCCCTGGGGCGCGTACCCGGCCGGGACCTGCTGCTGGAGGCCGGCCCGCGGGTCGGCCGTCGAGCGGTAGTCCACAGCGCCCTGCGTCATCCGCATGTACGCCTCCTCCAGGGACGCCTGGTGCGGCGAGAGCTCCCACAGCCGGACGTCCGCGCCGTGCGCGAGGTCGCTGATCCGCGGCAGCGGCAGGCCGGTGACCCGCAGCGCCCCGTCCTGCTCCGGCACGACCTGCCCGCCCGCCTCGCCGAGGACCGCGCTGAGCTTCTCTGCTCCGGCACGAGCCTCGCCGAGGACCGCGCTGAGCTTCTCGCGCAGCTCCGGCTCGGTGGGGGTACGGACCCGGGCGAAGTCCGCGGAGTTGGCCGAGATGAAGTCCTTGACGGACATGTCCGCCAGCAGTTGGCCCCGGCCGATGACGATCAAGTGCTCGGCGGTGAGCGCCATTTCACTCATCAGGTGGGAGGAGACGAAGACCGTACGGCCCTCGGAAGCGAGCTGCTTCATCAGGTTGCGCACCCACAGGATGCCCTCCGGGTCCAGGCCGTTGACCGGCTCGTCGAAGAGCAGCACCTGCGGGTCGCCCAGCAGCGCCGCCGCGATGCCCAGCCGCTGGCCCATGCCCAGCGAGAAGCCCTTGGAGCGCCGCTTGGCGACGTCCTGAAGACCTACGACGCCGAGCACCTCGTCCACCCGGCGGGCCGGGATGCCGGAGAGCTGCGCCAGGCTCAGCAGGTGCTGGCGCGCGCTGCGCCCGCCGTGCACCGCCTTGGCGTCGAGCAGGGCGCCCACCTGGCGCGGGGCGTTGGGCAGGCTGCGGAAGGGGTGGCCGCCGACCGTGACCCGGCCCGAGGTCGGTGTGTCCAGGCCCAGGATCATCCGCATCGTCGTGGACTTGCCGGAGCCGTTGGGCCCCAGGAAGCCGGTGACGGTGCCCGGCCGTACATGGAAGGACAGGTTGTACACGGCTGTCTTGGCGCCGTAGCGCTTCGTCAGACCGACTGCCTCGATCATTCTCCGCCCCTCGCGAGATCGTTCGGGGCAGAGGTGCTCTCGTACCCCCGTACGCGTTAGGAGGTTATCGGGAGGCTGACGGTTCCCGTCAAAACGGGTGACGGCTCATGGGGCGCTTGGGGCGTCGGGTGGGGTGGTTCACGCTCGTGTGGGACGGTCCACGCACCGCGTAGGGCGGTTCCCGCATCGTGTGGGGCGTTCAGGCGTCGCGCTTCTTCAGCAGCACGTACCCGCAGAGCAGGGCCGCGGCCGTCCATGCGGCCATGATGGCCAGCCCGCCCCACGGCCCGTACGGAACCTCGTCGTCCGCGGGCGCCACCACCTGCATGATCTTCTGGCCCGCCTGGTCCGGGAGGTACCAGCCGATCTTCCGGGTGGCCTTGACGCCGCCCAGGATGCCGGAGATCAGGAAGAAGAACGGCATCAGGACGCCCAGCGAGAGCATGGGGCTGCGCAGCATCGCGGCCACGCCCATCGAGAAGACGGTGATGAGCGTCATGTAGAGCGCGCCGCCGAGGACGGCGCGCAGCACGCCGGGGTCGCCGAGTTCCGCCCGGTGCTCGCCCAGCACGGCCTGGCCGACGCAGAACGCCAGGAAGGACGTCACCAGGCCGACGGCGAGAGCCGGCAGCGTGGCGACGGCGATCTTGGAGAAGAGGAAGGTGCCGCGCTGGGGGACGGCGGCCAGGGAGGTACGGATCATGCCGGTGCTGTACTCGTTGGACACCACCAGCACACCGAAGACGATCATCGCGAGCTGGCCCAGGCCCATGCCGGAGAAGCTGACGTGGGTCGGGTCGAAGGTCAGCCGGTCCACCGTGGACAGGGAGTCGAAGTCCTTCTTGACGAGCAGGCAGACCAGCGCGCCGACCAGGACGGTGACCAGCAAGGCGATGCCCAGCGTCCAGACCGTGGACCGCACCGACCGGATCTTCGTCCACTCCGACCGCAGGACGTGGGGGACCGCCGCCATCGTCAGGCTCCCTTCTCCGGCTGGTCGGGTCTGCCGGGCCCGCCGCGGCTGCCGGGCTTCTTGGGCCGGCCGGCCCGCCAGCCGGCTCCCCAGCCGCCGTCCGCGGGCGGCGCCCCCGGCCCCGGCCCGCCGGTTCCCGGCCCGCCCGGCGGGACCGCGGAAGGCGACGGCCCCGAATGCGCGTGGTACTCCACCGACTCGGCGGTGAGCTGCATGAACGCCTCTTCCAGGGACGCGTGTTGCGGGCTCAGCTCGTGCAGGACGATCCCGTGCCGGGCGGCCAGTTCCCCCAGTTGGTCCGCCTCCGCGCCGTCGATCTCCAGTGCGCCGTCGCCCGTCGCGACCGCGGCGATCCCGGCGCCGTGCAGCACCTCGCGCAGCCGCTCGTACTCCGGCGAGCGCATCCGTACGTACGACCGCGAGTTCTGCCGGATGAAGTCGGCCATCGAGGTGTCCGCCAGCAGTTTTCCCTGGCCGATGACGATCAAGTGCTCGGCGGTGAGCGCCATTTCACTCATCAGGTGGGAGGAGACGAAGACCGTACGGCCCTGGGCGGCCAGCCCCTTCATCAGGTTGCGGATCCAGTGGATGCCCTCGGGATCCAGGCCGTTGACGGGCTCGTCGAACATCAGGATCTCGGGGTCGCCGAGCAGCGCGCCGGCGATGCCCAGGCGCTGGCCCATGCCGAGCGAGAAGCCTTTGGAGCGCTTCTTGGCCACCGCGGTCAGGCCCACGGTGTCCAGCACCTCGGCCACCCGGGCGCGCGGGATGCCGTTGCTCTGCGCCAGGCACAGCAGGTGGTGGTAGGCGCTGCGCCCGCCGTGCACGGCCTTGGCGTCGAGCAGGGCGCCGATGGAGGTGAGCGGGTCGTGGAGCTGCCGGTAGTGCCTGCCGTCGATCAGGACGCGGCCGGCGGTCGGGTGGTCCAGGTCCAGCATCATCCGCATGGTCGTGGACTTGCCGGCGCCGTTGGGACCGAGGAATCCGGTGACGACACCGGGCCGTACGGTGAAGGTGAGGTCGTCCACGGCGGTCTTCTCGCCGTACCGCTTGGTCAGCCCCGCAAGCTCGATCATGTACAGCACGCTAAGCTCCCAAAAGGGGCATTGCCACTTGAAAGCCGTCCGCCCGCCTGTTCATAAGGCGGGCGGGCGGACGGTGCGTGCGAGGGAACGGGACACGAACGGGAACAGGGACAGCAGGGACGACAGGAAGGTGTCGCGGGACGGGCGGGACAAGCGCAAACCCGGGGACAGCGGCGATCAGGAATCGTGTGCGGCGGCGCCTCAGCGGGACTGCTGGGCGGGCACGCCCCGGGAGATCGGCTCCTCGTCGGCGGGGGAGGAGGCCGCGGCCACCGCCGCGCCGGTCAGCGTCGCCAGCATCTCGCGGACATTGGTGAGCTGCGCGTTGATCGAGTCGCGGCGGTTGGTCAGGGCCGCCAGCTCCCGCTCGGACTCGCTGCGGATACGGTCCGCCTTGGCGTTCGCGTCGGCCACGATGTCCTCGGCCTGGCGCTGCGCGGTCTCCACCGTCTGACGGGCCCTGCGCTCCGCGTCCGTACGCAGCTTCTCGGCCTCCAGGCGCAACTGCTCGGCGCGGTGCTCGATCTCCGCCAGCCGCTTCTCCGCCTTGGCCTGCCGGGAGGCGAGGTCCCGCTCGGACTGCTCGCGGCGCTTGGCGAGGTTTGTCTCGAAATCGGCGGCGGCCTGCGCGGCCTTGGCGCGGGTCTCCTCGAAGAGGGAGTCCGCCTCCTCGCGCTTGGACTGCGCGTCCTTCTGCGCCTCGGCCCGCAGCGTCGCGGCGTCACCCTTGGCCTTGTCGACGATGCGGGAGCCCTCGTCCTCCGCCTTCGCCTTGCGCTCCGCCGCGAACTGCTCGGCGTCGTTACGGACCTGCTGGGCGGCCGACTCGGCCAGTTCACGGTGCTGCTCGGCAGCCCGGCGGGCCTCCTCACGCAGGTCCTTGGCCTCCTCCTCCGCGAGCCGGAGGATCTTCTCCACACGTGCGCCGAGCCCCGCGTAGGACGGTTCGGCGTCGTTGACCTGGGCCTGGGCGTTCTGCGTTTCGAGGTGCAGCTCCTCGATCCGCTTTTCCAGCGAGGTGATTCGGGCCAGTGCGCTGTCACGGTCGGCGACGAGCTTCGTAATGCGGTCGTCCACCTGACCGCGGTCGTACCCACGCCGCACGAGCTCGAAGCCGAAAGGGGAGGAAGTGTCGCTCATGGGGTTCCTGTCCAAAGAGACCGGTGAGGTGATAAAGGGAATCCTAGGGGCCCGGGTGGCGTGTCATCGAGTCATTGCCGGTTTCATACGGACTCCGGCCTCCCGTTTGAGCCCCGGCCGGTGCCCGGTGGACATGGGCCGGAAGGAATCACCGCATACCCCCTATCCACCGGACTGCTTGCCACTCGAACGAGTTGCCCCCGCACCCGCGGCTGCTTTGACACCCCCGTCCTTGCCGCCGTTCGTCGCCGGGGCCTCGAAAGACTCCAACGCTTCGAGGACGTCCTGGACACGGGAGATCTCGGCATTGATGTCCTCGCGGCGCCGGACCAGCACCTCCAGCTCGCGCTTGCCCTCCTCCACGATCCGGGCCGCCTCCGCCTCGGCCTCGGCCCGCCTGCGCTCCGCGTCCCGTACCGCCGCGGCCTTCTTCTGCTCGGCCTCCTTGAGCAGCCCCTCCGCCTTCTTCACCGCGGCGATCCGCACCTTGCTCGCCTCGCTGCTGGCGTCCGACAGCAGCCGCTCGGCCTTCTCCTCGGCCTCCTTCTGCTGCGCGGTGGCCTGCGCGATGAGCTTGTCGACCCGCTCGCCCGCGTTCTTCATCGTCTCCGCGGACTCCCGGCGGGCCCGCTCGTGCAGCTCCTCGACCTCGGACTCGGTGCGCCGGCGCATCTCCTCGGCGCGCTCGCGGATCGCGGTGGAGTCCACCCGCGCCTCGCTGAGCAGCGTGTCGGCGTCCGTACGGGCCTTCTCCACCAGCGCATTGCCCTCGGAGGTGGCCTCCGCCACGATCCGCTCGGCCTCCTTGCGGGCCGCGCCGACCATTGTGTCGGCCTGCTCCTCGGCCGCCGCCGCGGCGCGTACCGCCTCCTCCTGGGCCTTGGCGACGAGCTGGTCGGCCTGCTCGGCGGCGTCCGCGCGGCGCTTGGCCGCGTCCTTGCGCGCCTGGTCGACCGTACGTTCGGCCTCCTCCTGCGCCTGTGCCCGCAGCCGGTCCGCCTCGCCCTGCGCGTCCTCCTTGATCCGCGCGGACTCCGCCCGCGTACGGGTGGCGTGCTCCTGCGCGGTGGTGACCGCCTCGGCCGCGTCCGCCCGCAGCCGCTCGGCCTCGGCGGTGGCCTCGCCGACCGTGCGCTCCGCCTGCTCACGGGCCTCGGCACGGGTGCGGTCGGCCTCCCGCTCCGCCTCCGCGGTGGCCTCGGCCGCGGCCTCGCGCAGCCGCTCCGCCTCGGCGGTGGCCTCGGCGACGAGCTGGTCCGCCTGCTCGGCGGCCTCCGTCCGCGTCTTGTTGGCGGCCTCGCGCGCCTGGTCGCCGGTACGTTCCGCCTCCTGACGCGCCTGCTCCAGCAGGGCGGTCGCCTCGTTCTCCAGCCGCTCGGCCGCCTGGGCCGCCTCGGCCAGCGCGCCGGCGGCCCGCTGCTCGCCCTCCAGCCGCACCCGGTCGGCGATGTCCCGGGCCTCCTGGACCGTACGGTCGGCGTCCTCCTGCGCCGAGGACGTCAGCTCGGTGGCCTCCTCGACGATCCGCTCGGCCTCCGCGCGCGCCTCGGCGATCAGCCGGTCCGCCTGCTCGGCGGCCTCCGACCGCATACGGTTGGCGTCCTCGCGCGCCTCGGCACGGGCACGGGCCGCGTCCTGTTCGGCGGCGGCCAGCGAGTCCGAGGCGTCCGTACGCATCTGCTGCGCCCGGGCCGTGGCGTCGGCGACCAGCTTCTCGGCCTGCGCCGTGGCCTCGGCGATCAGCCGGTCCGCCTGCTCGGCCGCGTCCGAGCGGGCCTTGTTCGCCGCCTCGCGTGCCTCGTCCAGCACGCCGTCGGCCTCCGCGCGCAGCCGGTCGGCGTCCGCGATGGCCTCCGAGACCGTCCGGTCGGCCAGGGACTTGGCGGCCTCGGCCTCCTCCTGCGCCTCGCGCCGCACCCGGGAGGCGTCCTCGGAGGCGCGCTCGCGCTCGGCGTAGGCGTCCGCCCGTACCCGGTCGGCCTCCTCCTGCGCCTCGGTCTTCGTACGCTCCGCGGCGTGCTCGGCCGCCGAACGCAGCCCGGCGATCTCCTCCTCGGCCTGCTCCTGCAGCCCGGCCACCGCGTCCCGCACCTGCTGCGCGGTCTGCTCGGCCGCGGCGACCAGCTCCGCCGCCCGCCGGTCGGCCTCCTCGACCAGCCGCTCCGCCTCGGCCTGCGCCTCGCTGACCCGCGTACGGGCCGAAGCCAGCAGCTCCTCGCTCTGCTCGCGGGCGGCCGTACGCTCCTGATCGGCCTCCTCCCGCGCCTCGCCGAGCAGCTTCTCGGCCTCCCGGCGACGGCGGGCGGCCTCCTCCTGGGCGGCGGCCAGCGCCTCGGCGGCCTCCGCGCCCGTACGCTCGGCCGCGGCTGCCGCCTCGGCCCGCAGCCGGTCCGCGGTCTCCTGCGCCTCGCTCTTGAGGCGCTCCGCCTCGGCCGCGGCCTCCGTACGCAGCCGTACGGCCACGGACTCGCCCTCGGCACGGGCGGTGGAGGCATCGGCGGCGGCCTCGGCACGCAGCCGCTCGGCCTCCTCCTCGGCCTGCTGCTGGAGTGTGCGCAGCCGCTCGGCCGACTCCGACTTCAGCCGGGCGGCCTCCTCCTGCGCCTCCCGGCGCAGCTTCTCCGCCTCGGCACGGGCCTCGCGCAGCGCCTCCTCGGCCGTGGACAGGCGTTCCTGCGCCTCGGTCTGCAGCCGGGTCAGCTCCTCCTGGGCCTGCGCCCGGCGGTCCTGCGCGGCCTGCTCGGCGTCCGCCCGCAGCTTGCGCGCCGCTTCCTCGGCCTCGGCCTTGAGCGCGGCTGCGGCCTCCTCGCCCTCGGTCCGCAGCTCCTCGGCCTCGGTGCGGGACCGTTCCAGCAGCTCCTCGGCCTGCTTGCGCAGCGCCGTGGCCCGCTCGACGGCCTCGGCCCGTACGCGCTCGCTCTCCGCGCCCGCGCCCGACCGGGTCTCCTCCGCGTCCGCCTTCGCCTTGGCCAGCAGCTCCTCGGCGGTACCGGCCGCCTCCTCGATCTGCTGGAGCGCCTCCCGGCGGGCCTCGGCACGAATCCGCTCGCCCTCGGTGACCGCCTCGGCCCGCAACTGCTCGGCCTCGCCGCGCAGCCGGCGCGCCTCCTCCTGGAGCTCGACGGTCTTGGCGCGGTACTCCTTGGTGTCGTCCTTGGCGGCGCCCTTGAGCTCCTCGGCGGTGTCGTGCGCCTGCTCGCGCAGCCGGTCCGCCTCCTCCTCGGCCTCCCGGCGCAGCCGCTCGGCCTCCTCGGCGGCGGCCCGGGTCGTGGCCTTGGCCTCCTCCGACGCCTTGGTCAGCATCTCCTCGGCGGACCGCGCGGCCTTGGCGAGCTGCGCCGCGGAGTCCTCCGCCGCCTTCGAGCGCGCGGCCTCCTGCGCCTCGGCGACCAGCCGCTCCGCCTCCGCGCGGGCGTCCGCGCGGAGCTGCTCGGCCTCCGCCCGCAGCGCCTCGGCCTCCTTGGTGGCCTCCGCGACCAGCCGGGCGATCTCCGCCTTGGCCGTACGGGAGCGCTGCTCGTTCTCCGACTCGGTGTCCGACAGCCGCTTGCCGGCGCTCTCCCGCGCCTCCTCGATCAGCTTCTCGGCCTGCGCCCGCGCCTCGCGCAGCGCGGTGTCCGCCTCCTGGAGACGGGCCTCGGCGGTCCGCGTCAGCTCCGCGGCCTGCCGGCGGGCGGCCTCCGACTCGCTGCCGGCACTGTTGCGGAGCTGCTCGGCCTGGTCGGTGGCCTCCTGGGCCTGGGCGGAGGCGGCGTTCAGCAGCCGCTCGGCGTCCGTACGGGCCCGGCGCAGGATCGCCTCGGCCTCGACGCGGGCCTGCTCGGCCTCGGCGCCCAGCCGCTGGCGGGCCTGGTCGGCCAGCCGCTGCGCCTCGGCGCGCGCCGAGGACAGCGCGGCCTCGGCCTCGGCCCGGGACTCCTCCAGGAGCCGGCGGGCCTGGGCCTCCGTACGGGAGCGGAGCTGCTCCGCCCAGGCGACGTTCTCGTTGACGTGCGACTCGACGGTCTGACGGCGCTCGTTGAGCTCCTCGTCCAGGCGCTGGCGCCGGGCCACCGCCTCGGCGTGCAGCTCGGCCTCCATCCGCGCCTGGCGCTCGGCCTGCTCCTGGAGCAGCCGCTGGGTCTGTGCCCGTGCCTCGCGCAGCTCGCGCTCGGCGTCCGTACGCAACTGGTCGGCCTGGATCTGGGCGTTGCGCAGAAGCTGCTCGGCCTGGTGGCTGACGTTGTCGTAGGCAGGACGGGTCGCGAGGTTGCGGCGCGCCTCGTGGAGCTTGGCGCGCAGCACCTCGACCTGGTAGCCGAGGTCGTCGGCGTGCTGAACGGCCTTGTCCCGCTCGGTCTTCAGCCGCTCCATCGCGGCCTCGAACTGCGAGAGGTGGTCGTCAGCCTCGTAGCGGTCGTTGCCCCGCACTGCGCGGTCCCATCCGTCCCCTGGTCATGGTGGCGGCCGGCTCCGTTCTGCCCGCGTCCGTCCCATCGACACGGACGCCTACCGGAGCTGACCCTTCCGAAGAAATGGTGTCAGATCATCGGCAGAGTATGGACCGAGCCCCAAACCTGTTCCCCGGCCGAGGCTGCACTCTACCGGCAGGGGAAGGCAAAGGTCAGTGCCGCGTCTGGGAGGGGGACGCGGCGGTGACCAGTTCGGTCAGGACGCCGTGGCAGTCCTTGGGGTGCAGGAAGGTGATCCTGGACCCCATCGAGCCGGTGCGCGGCTCGTCGTACAGGACCCGTACGCCCTTGTCCCGGATGGCCTGGGAGTCGCCGTCCACGTCCGCCGTGCCGAAGGCGATGTGGTGCACCCCCTCGCCGTTCTTGGCGAGCCACTTGCCGACCGCGGAGTCCTCCCGGGTCGGCTCCAGGAGCTGGAGGTAGGAGGCGCCGCCGTCGGACGTCTCGTTGATCTTGAGCATGGCCTCGCGTACGCCCTGCTCCTCGTTGACCTCTTCGTGGAAGACCGTGAACCCGTACGTGGCACGGTAGAACTCGACGGTCTTCTCCAGGTCGCGACAGGCGATCCCGATGTGGTCGATTCGCGTCAGCATGCTTCCAGTGCACCGCTCGCACGTGTGATTACGCAACGTGCGCGCGATCACATCCACAGACCGATGACCCGGCGGGTACCGCTCAGTACATTGACGGTAACCCTCGTTAACTTCCCTGCACAGGAAGGGCCGCGCTGATGTCGACAGCGAACGGTACGTCCAGCACCACCTCCGTGATCGTCGCGGGCGCGCGGACCCCCATGGGCCGCCTCCTGGGCTCGCTGCGGACCTTCTCCGCCGCCGACCTGGGCGGCATCGCCATCAAGGCCGCCCTGGACCGGGCGGGTATCGGCGGCGACCAGGTGCAGTACGTGATCATGGGCCAGGTCCTCCAGGCCGGCGCCGGCCAGATCCCCGCCCGGCAGGCCGCGGTCAAGGCCGGCATCCCGATGAGCGTCCCCGCGCTCACCGTCAACAAGGTCTGCCTCTCCGGCCTGGACGCCATAGCGCTCGCCGACCAGCTCATCCGCGCGGGCGAGTTCGACGTCGTGGTCGCCGGCGGCCAGGAGTCCATGACCAACGCCCCGCACCTGCTGCCCAAGTCCCGCGAGGGCTACAAGTACGGCGCGATCGAGATGCTCGACTCCATGGCCCACGACGGCCTCACCGACTCCTTCGAGAACATCGCCATGGGCGAGTCCACGGAGAAGCACAACACCCGCCTGGGCATCCAGCGCGGCCCCCAGGACGAGTTCGGCGCCCGCTCCCACCAGCGCGCCGCCGCCGCCCAGAAGAACGGCATCTTCGAGGCCGAGATCACCCCCGTGGAGATCCCGCAGCGCAAGGGCGAGCCGGTCGTCTTCAGCAAGGACGAGGGCATCCGCCCCGAGACCACCGTGGAGTCCCTGGCCAAGCTGCGCCCCGCCTTCGCCAAGGACGGCACGATCACCGCCGGCACCGCCTCCCAGATCTCCGACGGCGCCGCCGCGGTGGTCGTGATGAGCCGCACCAAGGCCGAGGAACTGGGCCTGGACTGGATCGCGGAGATCGGCGCCCACGGCAATGTCGCCGGCCCCGACAACTCCCTCCAGTCCCAGCCCTCCAACGCGATCAACCACGCGCTGGACAAGGCGGGCCTGACCGTCGACGACCTCGACCTGATCGAGATCAACGAAGCGTTCGCCGCCGTTGCCGTGCAGTCAATGAAGGACCTGGGCGTTTCACCGGAAAAGGTGAACGTCAATGGTGGCGCGATCGCCCTGGGACACCCCATCGGCATGTCCGGCGCCCGACTCGTACTCCACCTGGCGCTGGAGCTCAAGCGGCGGGGCGGCGGTGTGGGCGCGGCGGCGCTGTGCGGTGGTGGCGGTCAGGGCGACGCGCTCATCATCCGGGTGCCGGGCAAGTAACCGCGTGGGGGGCGCGGCGGGCGGACGCCGTACGGTGCGGGGGCGCCTGCGGCGCCGTGCCCCCGTCCTCCGTGTGCGCCCGGCGCCGCCTCTGCGCCTCTTCTGCGCCCCCCGTGCCTCCCTGCGCCCCCGGCGCGCCCCCCGCGCCTCCTGTGTCCCAGCCGTACCGCGAAGGAACCCGAAGGAGCCGAGCAGCGATGGTGGACGTCCCCCAGCTTGTGGAACAGGCACGGCAGGGCCGGCCCCGGGCCGTCGCCCGGCTGATCTCGCTGGTGGAGGGGGCCTCCCCGCAGTTGCGCGAGGTCATGGCGGCGCTCGCCCCGCTGACCGGCGGCGCTTACGTCGTCGGGATCACCGGCTCACCGGGCGTGGGCAAGTCCACCTCCACCTCCGCCCTGGTGACCGCCTACCGCAAGACCGGCAAACGCGTCGGGGTCCTCGCCGTCGACCCGTCCTCGCCCTTCTCCGGCGGCGCGCTGCTCGGTGACCGCATCCGCATGAGCGAGCACGCCTCCGACCCCGGCGTGTACATCCGCTCCATGGCCACCCGCGGCCACCTGGGCGGCCTGGCCTGGGCCGCCCCCCAGGCCATCCGCGTGCTGGACGCGGCCGGCTGCGACGTGGTGCTGGTCGAGACGGTCGGCGTCGGCCAGTCCGAGGTGGAGATCGCCTCCCAGGCCGACACGAGCGTGGTCCTGCTGGCACCCGGCATGGGCGACAGCATCCAGGCCGCCAAGGCGGGCATCCTGGAGATCGGTGACGTCTACGTCGTCAACAAGGCGGACCGCGACGGCGCGGACGCGACCGCGCGCGAGCTGAACCACATGCTGGGCCTGGGTGAGGCCCGTTCCCCGGGGGACTGGCGTCCCCCGATCGTCAAGACCGTCGCGGCGCGCGGCGAGGGCACCGACGAGGTCGTGGAGGCCCTGGAGAAGCACCGGGCCTGGATGGACGAACGCGGCGCCCTGACCGAACGGCGCCGCGCGCGTGCGGCCCGCGAGGTCGAAACGATCGCGGTCACGGCCCTCCGCGAGCGCATCGGCGACCTGCGGGGCGACCGCCGCCTGGACGTCCTGGCCGACCGCGTCCTCCAGGGCGAGCTGGACCCGTACGCAGCATCCGACGAACTGATCACCGTCCTCACGCGTTTCCGTCCGTGACGGCGGGGCGGTTTCGCCTGCGGCGGTGGCTGCGCTTGTGGGCGGCGGCTCGCCGGTGGGTGGTTGCTGCCTGCGGCGCGATGCCTGCGGCGCTTCCCTGTCGGTCATGTGCGGATTGTTTGGTCTTGGACCCGGTGCGGTCGGTGGGTGGGGTGGGGCGCGGTCGCACCGGGGCCACTCCTCGGGCCGTGTGCGTGGCTGGTACGCCGTAACAGGAAGCCTGCGTCTTGCACACGGCCCTGCGGGGAGTCCCCGATACGCCCACGCCCGGCCGTCCCCGAGCCGTCGGCCGTGACCACTAACGGTTCCAAGATCCAGTACGACAACTGCTGCGTGCGCCCTCCGGGGCACGACATCCCCTACGCCCGCCCTGTGCTTTTTGCCACCAGGAGCCGCCCTCGGGGCACCGACCCGCACGCAGGGCCACCTACCCACCCTCCCCCCAGGGGTGGGCGCGCTACCGGACGGGAGGGGTCGGGCCGGAGGGGGCGTGTATCAAAGCGTAAAGCGAAGCAGCTTTGATACACGCCCCCGCAGGTCCGACCCCGCACCCACCACCCAGCAAGCGCAAAGCGCCCACCCCAACACCCCCTCCCGCCGAAGGCGAAACCCGCACCCGCGCAGGGGGAAGGGGGAACACGGCCGCCGGGGTAACCCCACGGCGTACGGTCACCCCGAATCGGCGCGCCGTCACGGACGGAAATGGGCGCCGCCACGGGCGGACTATCGGCCGCGCCGCCCCCGAAGGTGTTCCGCCACCGGTGTCAAAGAAGACCGCAGTGCCTCCAGGTCCTGGGGCGTGAACAGGTCGATGAAGTGTCTGCGTACGGACGCGACGTGGTGCGGGGCGACCCGGCGCATGGTTTCCCAGCCTTCGTCCGTCAGGACGGCGTACAGGCCGCGCCGGTCGGACTCGCAGCTTTCGCGGCGGACCAGTCCGGCGTTCTCCATGCGGGTGATCTGGTGGGACAGCCGGCTCTTGGACTGCAGCGTGGCGGCGGCCAGATCGCTCATCCGCAGCCGGCGGTCCTCGGCTTCGGAGAGGTTGACCAGGATCTCGTAGTCGTTGTTGGTCAGGCCGAACGGCTGAAGATCGCGCTCCAGTTGGTGCATCAGCAGTCTGCTGACGTCCAGGTGGGTGCGCCAGGCGCGCTGTTCCTGGTCGGTCAGCCAGGGGGTGTCGCTGTCGGTCGTCATGGAAGAATTCTACCCGTGAAAGTTGAAAAGTGAATTATTCGGGCTGTGTGGTCGCGGACGGCACGCGGAGGGTTGGTCAGGCGTTCGAGGTCACCGTCCGCAGACTACCGCTCACAGTCCGAATCGGCGCTGGAGCCCCCCGAGGGATCCGGGGAGCTGAGGCAGTTGTGAGCCACTTTGTGCGGCGTGCATGCCGCCGCCCGGGACGCCCTGTTCCTCGGGCACCATGCCGGTCGCCTGCGTCGGCATGAGCTGTTCGGTGGACTGGAGCAGGACCGTGCCGGCGCCCACGAATTCGAACTGGTGCTCCTCGCCGGAGGCGCCGCCGATCCCCGTGTGCGCCCTGAGGCCGCCGAGGAATCCGCGCAGGTACTGGTGGTCGTAGTGGTGGCAGGGGGAGGGGCAGTCGGCCCAGCCGACGAGCGCCTGGGGGTCCACCCGGATCGGCGGCTCCATGAAGACGACCGGGCCGTTGGAGGCCGCCACGAACTTGCCCGTACCGATGAGGGTGAGGAAGCCGGGAACGATAGACTGTTTCAACGACAGAGATGGCTGAAAGGCGAGCAAGTTGCCCGCGCGAATGGTGAGATTGCCTTCCTCAAGGTCATAGGAATTGACATCGAAGGCCCGGTCCGCAAGGACCATCTTGCCGTGGCCCTCGGCGACGACCCAGTCCGAGGCGTGCAATGGCGAATGGAAACTTCCGGCTACCAAGCGGTCGAGGGCGCCGTGTCCGATGCCCTGGAAGTCGATCTGCCCGTAGTAGGCGATCATCTTCCCCTTCTGGAGGAACCACTGGCCCTTCAGTTCCACGCTGAACGCGTAGGGGTTGACGTTGTCGTCGGCCGGCAGCGAATGGACGTCGTGCACCACGGGACCGGTCACAGCTTCTCCTCCGACGCCTGTACGTAAACGGTGCCCTGGCCCGACAGCTCCAGTTGGAACGCCTCGCCCGAGCCGCGGCCGACCATGTCCCGCCAGCCCAGTGCCGTGGACAGTTTGTTGCGTACCTCGCCGCGGTGGGCGACGTACGCCTGGGGGTCGACGTGGACCGGCCGCTGGGGGGTGATCGGCACCTCGATGACCCCGCCGTGTGCCATCACCGCGACCGAGCCGTGCCCCTTGAGGGTCGTGGTGAACAGGCCCTGACCGGTGACCTGTCCGCGCACCATGCCCATCACACCGCCCTGCGACCCCATGAACATCGTGCCCTGCTGGAGCGTCCCGTCGAAGGCGAGCAGCCGGTCCGCCTCGACGTACAGCGTCTCCCCGGTGAGGTCCACGACGTGGACGTGGTGGCCGCCGTGCCCGAACATGACCGTTCCGCTGCCCTCCACCGTCATCAGGGGGGTGGCCTCGCCCGCGATCCGGCGGCCGATCATCGAGCCGATGCCGCCCTGCCCGCCCTGGATGTTGGGGGTGAAACTGACCTGGCCCCGGTAGGCCAGCATCGCGCCGCGCTGGCTGAACATCCGCTGACCGGGGACGACGTCCGCCTGGACCATGCGGGAATTGAGGAGCGTGAAGGGCATCAGACCTCGCCCCCGATGGTGTTGCGCTCGCTGGGCTGTACGTACACCAGGCCCTCACCCTCGAAGCGGATCTGGAAGGACTCGCCCGAGCCCTCCCCGATGAAGGTGCGGAAGTTCACACCGGACTGGAAGTGCTGACGGAGGTTGCCGGTGTGCGCCACGTAGGCGCCGGGGTCGACCTGGAGGGGGTACTCCCGGGTGACCCGGAGCACCACCGCGGGGCCGTCCGAGGTGATCGCGGCCTGGCCGCTGCCCTCGACGGTGGTGGTGAACAGCCCGTTGCCCTGGGAGGCGCCGCGCAGTCCGGTGAAGGTCGTGCCGGTGCGCAGTGCCGCGTCCGTGCACAGCAGGTTGCTGGCCTCGACGTACAGCTTCTCGCCCTGCAACTGCACGAGGTTGATCTCACTGGCCCGGTCGGCGAAGTAGCACGTGCCGTGCCCCTTGACCTCCATCACCTCCATCTGTTCGCCGGTCAGGCGCCGGGTGACCATGCCGCGCAGGCCCTCACCGCCGCCGGTCATCTTCTTGAACGACATCTGACCTTCGTAGGCGACCATGGCGCCGTTCTTCGCCTTGACGGCGTCGCCCGTCATGTCGACGGCGAGCACCTTGCTCCCCTGGAGTCGGAATTGAGCCACGCCTTTGAAGGTAACCGGCTCCGGGACCCCTGAACAGTGATCTTTACGGGGCCTGTAACAATGGAAACGCGTTTGTGAACGCATGCACAAGCCGTGTCGTTCTTCCCCTGCCACCCGAACGAGGTTCCCGTGGACATCAAGACCGCTACCGCGCTGCACCGACTGCGCCTGGCCTCCATCCCGGAGGCGCTGTCCTTCCCCGCGCTGCTGATCTTCGGGACCGGGTTCCGGCTCGCCCTGGACTACGACAAGCTGGTGATGCCGCTGGGCATCATCCACGGCGTGCTGTTCATCATCTACGTGGTGCTCCTGCTGGACGTCTGGAACCGCGCCAAGTGGCCCTTCAAGCGGGTCGCGCTCTTCTTCCTGCTCGCGGTCCTGCCCTTCGGCGGCCTCTTCGGCGACAGGATCCTCAAGCGTGAGGAGCAGGCCGGTGTGATCGCCGCCCGCGCCCGCAAGGAAGGCACGGTGAACGCGTGATCGTCGCCTTCTCCGTCACCCCGCTGGGCGTGGGCGAGGACGTCGGCTCGTACGTCGCCGAGGCGGTACGCGTGGTCCGCGAGTCGGGGCTCCCCAACCGTACGGACGCGATGTTCACCTCCGTCGAGGGCGAGTGGGACGAGGTCATGGACGTCGTCAAGCGTGCGGTGGCCGCCGTGGAGGAACGGGCCGGGCGGGTCTCGCTCGTGTTGAAGGCGGACATTCGGCCGGGGGTCACGGACGGGCTGACCTCGAAGGTCGAGAGGGTCGAGCGGTATTTGGGGCGGCCGGGGAGCTGATCTGGGTGTCGTCGGCGCCTGCCGCCAGGGCGATGCCCAGTGGGGTGCGCTCGTACAGGACCTGGTGGCCCTCGCGGCGGGAGGCCAGCAGGCCGGCGTCGCGCAGCACGGACAGGTGGGCCGACACCGACGAGGGTGCCAGGCCCAGGCGGTGGGCCAGGGCCGTGGTGGAGTCCGGGCCCTCCAGTGCGGTCAGTACGGCGGCGCGGCCGGCGCCCAGGAGTCGCGCCAGGGTGCCGTCGGGGCGCGGCCGGCTCCACAGGGCGCCGATGCCGCGCGCCGGGTACACCACCGTGGGCTGCCACGGCGGCTCGAAGGCGCTGACCACGTCGGGCCACACGAAGACGCTCGGCAGCAGGAGCACACCCCGGCCGTCCAGGTCCTGCATCTGCTGGAAGTCGGTGCGCGTATGGACGGTCAGGGTGCCCCGGTCCCAGCTCAGCCGCGGGTGCAGGTCCGCGAACAGGCGGTGCAGTCCGCCGGTGGCCAACTGCCGTGAGCGGTAGGCGATCTCGGCCTCCAGGAGCGCGCGCAGCCGCGGCCAGTCCGGTGCCAGCAGCGCCTCCCAGGCCCGCGCGGTGGCCTCGGCCAGTTCCCGGACCGCCCACGCCGGGTCCGCCAGCATCGCGCGGGCCAGCGGGGAGCGGGCGTCCTTCGGCCGGCCGGCCAGCGACTTGGTCATCTCGGCGTGGGCCAGGGCCGGGTCGGTGGCCCGCAGCCGCGCCAGTTCCTCCTCGAAAGAGGCCCCGGGGACCTGTGGCGGCTGCCCCAGGAAGTCCGGTGTGTAGCCGGGCGGCGGGGACGGGATGAACAGCCACAGCGCGGACAGGTCCAGGCCCGCCACCGCCGCGCGCATCCGGCGCAGCCAGGGCAGGTGGTAGCCGTGCCGGTCGGTGCGACGCAGCATCCGTACGGCCTCGTGGGTCTCGCACAGGGGCGAGACGGCGAAGCGGATGCGCAACAGGTCATCAGCGCCGAAACGTATGTCCAGCGGCACGGCCGCCACCCCCTTCGCGTCCGAAGATTCGGCCCCGGCCGAAACACTACGGCCCGGGTGCGGCGGGCGACAGGCTGCCGCCATGACCGCTGCTCACCCCGGGCCCGCCGAGGCGGACCCCACCGTGGCATGCCCCGGGCAGGCCGCTGCTTGTGTTCCTCCCGCCACTGCGGCTGATCCTGCCGCCGCGGCCGATCCCGCCGCCGCGGCCGGTTCGGCGGGGCGCGGCTCGCGCGTCCGCGCCCGTACCGGCTATCGGGCCGTGTTCGCCGTACGGGAGTTCCGCTATGTCTTCGCGGCCCATCTGCTCTCGACGCTGGGGGTGGTGCTCTGCGAGATCGCGCTGTCCGTCCTGATCTACCGGACGACGGGATCGCCGCTGCTCAGCGCGCTGACCTTCGCGCTCGGCCTGCTGCCGTACGTGGTGGGCGGCACCCTGCTGTCGGCCGTCGCCGACCGCTTCCCCGCCCGGCGGGTGCTGGTGGTGTGCGATGTGCTGTGCGCCGGGTGTGCCGCCGGGATGGTGGTGCCGGGCACGCCGGTGGCGGCGCTGCTCGTACTGCGCTGTCTGACCGCGGCGCTGGCGCCCGTCTTCGCCGGGACCAGGGCGGCGACGCTGGGCGACATCCTGGGCGAGGGGGACCTGTTCGTCACGGGCCGTTCGGTGATCCGGATGGTGTCGCAGAGCGGTCAGCTCGTGGGCTTCGGGGTCGGCGGGCTGCTGCTGGCCGCCGTTTCGCCGCGCGCCGTCCTGGCCGTCACCGTCGCCACGTTCCTGTGCTCGGCGCTGCTGCTGCGGGTGGGCACCCTTGACCGCCCTGCGCGCCGCACCGGCAAGGACGGCGGAGGTACGGGCCAGGGCGCCCTGTTCGGTGCCTCGCTCCGCGGTGCCCGTTCCCTGTTCGCCGACCGCCGCATACGGGCGCTGCTGGTGTTCGCCTGGCTGCCGCCGATGTTCGTCGTGGTGCCCGAGGCCCTGCTGACCGCGTACGCCGACAGCCTGGGGCTGGGCCCGGCCGGGCTGGGGCTGCTGATGTGCTCCATGCCCGTCGGTGCCGTCCTCGCCGAGTCCCTGGCGGGCTCCCTGCTCGGTCCCAGGGGCCGTGCCCGGCTCACCTTCCCCATGGCCGTCTTCACGGTGCTGCCCGCTCTGGGCTTCGCCGCCCGGCCCTCGCTCGGCTGGGCCGTGGTCCTGCTCGTGCTGACCGGCACCGGCATCACCTTCAACCTCGGTCTGGACCGCTGGTTCGTCGCCGCCGTCCCCGAGGAGCGGCGCGGCCAGGCCATGACGGTGATGCAGGCCGGGCTGATGACGGCGATGGGCCTGTCGATGGCGCTGGCGGGCGCCGTCGCGGAGTTCGTCCCCCTGCACGTGGTCATGCCGGCCGGCGGGGCGCTGGGCCTGGTGTGCGTGCTCCTGGCCGTGCTCGCCGTACGCCGTACGGGCGATGGCGTGCCGCCCGGGGACTGAGGACCGGTTGGTGAGACACGGCTGACCACGATATGACCGGCGGGTAGGGTCGGGGTCGTGTCCAAGCCGCTCAGTCTTCCCTTCGACCCCATCGCGCGCGCCGACGAGCTGTGGCGGCGGCGCTGGGGAGCCGTGCCGTCCATGGCCGCGATCACCTCGATCATGCGTGCCCAGCAGATCCTGCTGTCCGAGGTGGACGCGGTGGTCAAGCCGTACGGGCTGACCTTCGCGCGGTACGAGGCGCTGGTGCTGCTCACCTTCTCCAAGGCCGGCGAGCTGCCGATGTCCAAGATCGGGGAGCGGCTCATGGTCCATCCGACCTCGGTGACCAACACCGTGGACCGGCTGGTGAAGTCGGGGCTGGTGGCCAAGCGGCCCAACCCCAACGACGGGCGGGGCACGCTCGCCTCCATCACGGACAAGGGGCGCGAGGTGTGCGACGCGGCCACCCGCGACCTTATGGAGATGGAGTTCGGACTCGGCACGTACGACGCCGAGGAGTGCGCGGAGATCTTCGCGATGCTGCGGCCCCTGCGGGTGGCGGCGGGCGATTTCCAGGAGGCGTGACCGCAGCGGTGGGGCGGCGAAGATCGCCCCGGAACGGGCGGTTACGCTCGATGTCATGAAACGAAGCGTGCTGACCCGTTACCGGGTGATGGCCTACGTGACCGCCGTCATGCTCCTCGTCCTGTGCGCCTGCATGGTGGCCAAGTACGGCTTCGATACGGGTAAGGACCTCACGCTCGTGGTCTCCCAGATCCACGGCGTGCTCTACATCATCTACCTGGTCTTCGCCTTCGACCTGGGCTCCAAGGCCAAGTGGAAGTTCGGCAAGCTGCTGTGGGTGCTGATCGCGGGGACGATCCCGACCGCCGCGTTCTTCGTCGAGCGCAAGGTCACACGCGAGATCGAGCCGCTGGTCGCGGACGCGGAGCCGCAGCTCAGCAAGGCGTGAGCCGGTCCGCGGGCCGCGGTTGAACGGCGCGTACGGCAGGACGTACGGCGGGCCGGGCGGGTGACGCCCGGCCTTTCGGCTGCCGATGCCTCCGTCAGCCATCGACATTTACTAGGACGTCCTAGTAAATTCGAAGGTATGGACGCTCACGCGATCGAAGAGGGCCGCCGCCGCTGGCAGGCCCGGTACGACTCCGCCCGTAAGCGCGACGCGGACTTCACCACCCTTTCGGGTGATTCCGTCGAGCCCGTGTACGGCCCCCGCCCCGGCGATTCGGTCGAGGGCTTCGAGCGCATCGGGTGGCCGGGCGAGTACCCCTTCACGCGCGGCCTGTACCCCACCGGCTACCGCGGCCGTACGTGGACCATCCGCCAGTTCGCGGGCTTCGGCAACGCCGAGCAGACCAACGAGCGCTACAAGATGATCCTCAAGGCCGGCGGCGGCGGTCTCTCCGTCGCCTTCGACATGCCGACCCTGATGGGGCGCGACTCGGACGACCCGCGCTCGCTGGGCGAGGTCGGCCACTGCGGTGTGGCCATCGACTCCGCCGCCGACATGGAGGTCCTCTTCAAGGACATCCCGCTCGGTGACGTCACGACCTCCATGACGATCTCCGGCCCGGCCGTCCCGGTCTTCTGCATGTACCTGGTCGCCGCCGAGCGCCAGGGCGTCGACCCGGCCGTCCTGAACGGCACGCTCCAGACCGACATCTTCAAGGAGTACATCGCCCAGAAGGAGTGGCTCTTCCCGCCCGAGCCCCACCTGCGGCTGATCGGCGACCTCATGGAGCACTGCGCGCGCGGCATTCCCGCGTACAAGCCGCTCTCGGTATCCGGCTACCACATCCGCGAGGCGGGCGCGACGGCCGCGCAGGAGCTGGCGTACACCCTGGCCGACGGCTTCGGGTACGTGGAACTGGGCCTGTCCCGCGGCCTGGACGTCAACACCTTCGCCCCGGGCCTGTCCTTCTTCTTCGACGCCCACGTGGACTTCTTCGAGGAGATCGCCAAGTTCCGCGCGGCCCGCCGCATCTGGGCCCGCTGGATGCGCGAGGTGTACGGCGCCACCAGCGAGAAGGCCCAGTGGCTGCGCTTCCACACCCAGACCGCCGGGGTCTCGCTGACCGCCCAGCAGCCGTACAACAACGTGGTCCGTACGGCCGTGGAGGCGCTGGCCGCGGTCCTCGGCGGGACGAACTCCCTGCACACCAACGCGCTGGACGAGACGCTGGCGCTGCCCAGCGAGCAGGCAGCGGAGATCGCGCTGCGCACGCAGCAGGTGCTGATGGAGGAGACCGGCGTCGCCAACGTCGCCGACCCGCTGGGCGGCTCGTGGTTCGTGGAGGCGCTGACCGACCGGATCGAGGCCGACGCCGAGAAGATCTTCGAACAGATCAAGGAGCGCGGTACGCGGGCGGTCCCCGACGGGCAGCACCCGATCGGCCCGATCACCTCCGGCATCCTGCGCGGCATCGAGGACGGCTGGTTCACCGGCGAGATCGCCGAGTCCGCCTTCCGCTACCAGCAGGCGCTGGAGAAGGGCGACAAGAAGGTCGTCGGCGTCAACTGCCACCACGGCTCGGTCACCGGCGACCTGGAGATCCTGCGGGTTAGCCACGAGGTCGAGCGCGAGCAGGTACGGGTCCTGGCGGAGCGCAAGGCGGCGCGGGACGACGCACGCGTACGGTCCTCCCTGGACGCGATGCTCCAGGCCGCCCGCGACGGCCGCAACATGATCGAGCCGATGCTCGAAGCCGTCCGGGCGGAGGCCACGCTCGGTGAGATCTGCGACGCGCTGCGGGAGGAGTGGGGCATCTACACCGAGCCCGCCGGTTTCTGAAGTCTCCCCTGCGGCCCGGGCGCCGGGAAGCGGAGCCGGAAGAGGGCGCCGCCGCCCGGGGCCTGTGCCGCGGTGAGATCGGCCTGGTGGGCGCGGGCGATCTGACGGGCCATGGCCAGGCCCAGGCCCGAGCCGGGCAGCGCGCGGGCCGCCTCGGCGCGGTAGAAGCGGTCGAAGACGTGCGGAAGGTCTTCGGCCGCGATACCCGGACCGTGATCGCGTACGGTCAACTCCAGCGAGCCGTCTTCGCGTACGGTCAGTGCGGTCTCGACCGGGCCGCCGGGCGGGGAGTACTTCGCCGCGTTGTCCAGCAGGTTGGACAGCAGCCGGGTCAGCCGGGCCGGGACACCGGGAACGGTGACGGCCGCCGCGGCCTCCTGCGTACGGACGGTGAAGTCCACCTCGGGCCAGTGCTCGCGGGCCGCGGCCACCGCGTGGTCCACCAGCGCGGACAGCCGCATCTGCTCCACCAGCGGCTGCGGCTCCTCGTCCCGGGCCAGCTCGATCAGGTCGTTCACCAGGACGGTCACCTCACGGAGCTGACGGCCCAGCGCCCCGGACGCCCGGTCGCGCTGCGCCGGGCTCAGCCGCTCGGCACGGGCCAGCAGCTCGGCGTTGGTGCGCAGCGCGGTCAGCGGCGTACGCAGCTCGTGGGAGGCGTCGGCGACCAGCCGGCGCTGGGCGGCCACCGACTGCTCCAGCTCGCCGAGCATGGTGTTGAAACTGGCGGCGAGCCGGGTCACCTCGTCCTCGCGGCCGGGCGGCCCGGCGGGCAGTTCGATACGGTGCCGGGCGTCGCGGGTGGCGGCGATCCGCTCCGCGGTGGCGGTGAGCCGGGCGACCGGCGCCAGCCCCGTACGCGAGACCCAGTAGCCCAGCGCCGCGGCCAGCAGCACGCCGGCGCCGCCCACCGCGGCGAGCAACTGCGCGGCCCGCCGCACGCCCTTCTCGACGGTGTCCGAGCGCAGCGCGACCTGGAGCGCCCGGTCCTTGCCGAAGCGCTGGGTCAGGACGCGGGTGGGGTGGCCGGCCAGGGTGAACTCGCTGTAGTACGCGGCCCGCCGGCCGGCCGCCACCTGGCGCGTCTCCTGCGAGACGGGCAGCAGGTACGGGGCCGCCGGGTCCTTCGCCGGCGTGGCGGGGACCACCTGAGCACAGGCGGGGGCCGAGAGGAATTCACATTCGCCGGCCAGCACACCGGGCGACACGTCCTCGTGCTGCTGCACGATCCGGGTCGCGGACTGGGTGAGATTGAGCCTGAGCTGCTGGTTGAGCTGGACCTTGAGGATGAGGAAGGCGGCGGCGCAGACACCGACGGCGACCAGCGCCACCGCGGCCGAGGCGGCCAGCGCCAGCCGGGTGCGCAGCGGACGGCGGCGCCGCCAGCGCGCCCCCAGGCCACGGTGACCGCTCACGCCCCGTCCGCCCTGTCCAGCCGGTAGCCCACGCCGTGCACGGTGTGCACCAGCCGTGGCTCGCCGTCCGCCTCCAGCTTGCGGCGCAGATAACCGACGTACACGGCCAGGGAGTTGGAGTCCGGGCCGAAGTCGCGCCCCCACACCCGCTCCTGGATCACCTCGCGCGGCATGACCTGGCCCGGGTGGAGCAGCAGCAGTTCCAGCAGCGCCCATTCCGTGCGGCTGAACTCCAGCGGCCGGCCGCCGCGGTGCCCGGTGCGGGTCACCGGGTCGACGACCAGGTCCGCGAAGGCCAGGGAGGTGTCCTCGGCGGCCGAGGTCGCGGCCCGGCGCAGCAGGGCCCGCACCCGGGCCACCAGCTCGTCCAGCGCGAACGGCTTGACGAGATAGTCGTCGGCGCCCGCGTCCAGGCCGTCCACCCGCTCGCTGACCGAGTTCAGCGCGGTCAGGACCAGGATCGGCGTACGGTCATCCAGCGCGCGCAGCCGCCGGCACACGGCCAGCCCGTCCAGCACCGGCATCATCACATCAAGCACCAGCGCGTCCGGCTGCCAGGCGGCGACCTCGGAGAGGGCCGCCAGGCCGTCGGCGGCGCCCCGTACCGCGTAGCCCTCCACGGACAGACCGTCCTGGACGGCGGCCCGCACCTCCGGTTCGTCGTCGACGACCAGGATCCTGGCCGGGGGCGCGGCGCCGGTACGGTCCGCGCCGCGCGGTGCGGGTGCGGGCGCAGGGGCGGGCGTGGGCGCGGACGCGGGTGGCGCGGGTGGCTCACATGGTGTGGACGGCATGGTCATAGGCTGCCAAACCCGGCTCTTAGAAGCTTCTTAAAGCACTCGGTGAGCGTGGCGGCCATGCGCACACCACTGTCTGTCGTCATCGGGGCAGGTGGCACCGGCGGCCACATCTACCCCGGACTCGCCCTCGCCGACGCGCTGCGCCGAGCCGTGCCCGACGCGGTGATCTCCTTCGTCGGCACCGAACGCGGCCTGGAGAAGGAGCTGATCCCCAAGGCCGGTTACCCACTGCACACGGTCGGCATGATCCCCTTCGACCCCGCGCTCGGCGCAAAGCGGTACCTGCTGCCCGCGGCCCTGCTGAAGTCCGGCGCCCGGTGCCGGTCCATCCTGCGCGAGCAGGGCGCCCAGGTGGCGGTCGGCATGGGCGGCTACCCGAGCGCCCCGGTCATCGTCGGCGCGCGGATGGCGGGGCTGCCCAGCCTGGTCCACGAGTCCAACGCCGTACCCGGCCGGGCCAACAAGTTCGCCGCCCGCCTCACCCCCCATGTCGCCCTCGCCTTCGACCGCAGCCGCGCGCACCTGCCGGGCGGCGAGCGGGCCGAGACGGTCGGCATGCCGCTGGTCGGCCCGCTGGGGGAGCTGGACCGTACGGCGCTGCGCGGGCCGGCCCGCCGTGAACTGGGCATCCCCGAGGGCGCCCGGCTGCTGCTGGTCAACGGCGGCAGCCTGGGCGCGGCCCGGCTCACCGAGGCCGCGCTGGGCCTCGCCGCCCGCTACCGGGACCGCGACGACCTGCGGCTGCTGATCAAGACCGGTCCGGCGGCCCTGGACGAGGCGCGGGCCCGCCTGGCGGCCACCGGCGGCGCGGCGATCGCCGAGGCCGTCCCGTACCTGGACCGGATGGACCTGGCGTACGCGGCGGCCGACCTGGTCGTGTGCCGGGCCGGTTCGGCGACCGTCGCGGAGCTGGCGACCATCGGGATGCCCGCCGTCCTGGTGCCCTATCCGCACGCCCCCGGCGACCACCAGACCCACAACGCGCGGGTCCTGTCCGACGTGGGCGCGGCCCTCCTCCTGCCGGACGAGCAGACCTCGGCGCACAGCCTGGACGCCCTGGTCACGCCGCTGCTGGCGGACCCGGGCCGGCTGGTGGCGATGAGCGCCGCGGCCGACCCGGGCACCCACGCGCGCGCCGCCGACCTGCTGGCCGCCAAGGCGCTGGAGCTGGCCGGCCACCCCCACCCGTACGACGTCACCGGCGTCGCCCCTCCGGCGTGCGCACCGCACTGACCGCACGTACAGCACCTACGCATCCATGAAGGAAGTCAGCATGACCACGCAGACCGCACATGCCACGCAGACCGCACAGACTCAGGCCCTGAACACCCGTACGCGCTCTCCCTGGGAAGGCCGCAAGGTCCTGGTGACCGGCGCCGAGGGCTTCATCGGCTCGACACTGGTGGACCTGCTCGTCGAGCGGGGCGCCACGGTCCGGGCCTTCGTCCACTACAAGCCGTACGCCGAGAAGGGCCACCTCGCCCACCACCTCGGGCCGGACAGCCCGGTGGAGATGTTCGCGGGCGACGTCCGCGACCCCGGCCGGGTGTCGGACGCGGTGGCCGGCTGCGACACCGTCTTCCACCTCGCCGCCCTGATCGGCATCCCGTACAGCTACGACTCGCCCGGCGCGTACGTCCAGACGAACGTCACCGGCACCGAGAACGTCGCCGAGGCGTGCCGCCGCCACGCCGTGCGCCGGCTGATCCACACCTCCACCAGCGAGGTCTACGGCACCGCGCTGACCGCGCCCATCAGCGAGGCGCACCCGCTCCAGCCGCAGTCCCCCTACTCCGCCTCCAAGATCGGCGCGGACATGATGGCGCTGTCCCACTGGCACGCCTTCGAGCTGCCGGTCACGGTGGTCCGCCCCTTCAACACCTATGGCCCCCGCCAGTCGGCCCGTGCCGTCATCCCCACGATCCTGGCCCAACTGCACTCCGGCGCACGCGAGATCAAGCTCGGCTCGCTGACGCCCACCCGTGACTTCACCTACGTCACGGACACCGCGGCCGGGTTCCTGGCGGCGGCCGACTGCGACCGTGCCCTGGGGGAGGTCGTCAACCTCGGCACGGGCCGCGAGATCGCCATCGGTGACCTGGCCCAGGCGCTGATCGCCGCCTCGGGCCGGGACGCCCGGGTCGTCGTGGACCCGGCCCGGCTGCGGCCTTCGGGGAGCGAGGTCGAACGGCTGCTGTCGGACAACTCCCGTGCCCGTACGTGGACTTCGTGGGAGCCCGAGGTGTCCTTGGAGGAGGGGCTGAAGCGCACCTCCCGGTGGGTGGAGGAGAACATCCACCTCTTCGCCGCGGACCGCTACCAGGTCTGAGGTTTCCGGCCTGAGGTTTCCGGCCCGAGGCTGCCGGTCCGCAACCTCCTGCCCAAAACTCCCGGTCCGAGACTTCCGGCCACAGGCCCCGGGCCCGCGGTGCTATTCGGGGCCCGCCGTCCGCGCGTGCCCGTCCAGGCCCGCCAGCCCGCCGAGCAGCAGGGTGGTGAACTGGCCCGTCCATACGGCGTCCACCGGCTCGGCGCTCACCAGGGCGCGGTGCACGACCGCCCCGGCGATGACGTCGAAGATCAGGCCTACCGCGCGGTCCGCCGCCACGGCCCCGTCCACGCCGTCCGCGTCCCGCGGCAGCTCGCCGCGCTCCTGGGCCCGTTGGCGGCCCTGGACGACCAGCCGCTTCTGGCGGTCCACGATCGCGGTGCGGATGCGTTCGCGCAGCGCCTGGTCGGTGGTGGACTCGGCGACCACGGCCATCAGCGCCGTCTTCGCCTCGGGGCGGGCCAGCAGGTCCGCGAACTGCCGGACGACGCCCTCGATGTCGGCCCGCAGGCTGCCGCGGTCGGGCAGTTCCAGCTCGTCGAACAGGACGGCGACGGCGTCCACGACGAGTTCGCTCTTGTTGGCCCAGCGGCGGTAGAGGGTCGTCTTGGCGACGCCGGCCCGGGCGGCCACATCGCTCATCGTGAGCTTTCCCCAGCCGAGTTCGACCAGGGCCGCGCGGGTGGCGCCGAGGATCGCCCGGTCCGCCTCGGCGCTGCGCGGGCGGCCCGTACGGCCGCCGGAATCGGTACGGCCGGTTCCGCCGGTACGAGCGGTCCGGGAGGTGGCGCTGGTGGAGGAGCAGCGGGGCATGCGGGCGACCATACCGGCCAGTACGCGCGGGGGTGGCGGGAAATGGCGGGTGCGCGGGGCCGGTGGCGGGAACGTGCGGCTGGCGGATACGCGTTCACCAGGCGTCGGACCGCCGGTGCCGTGAGGCAGATCACGGGAGCGGGCCGCGCGGAGGGTTGCCCGGCCGGGGGCGTGGGGAGTTACGCTACGACCCGTAGCGTAAGAGCTGAGAGCGACAACCCATGGCCGCGGGTGGGGACCCGTGGCCGCCGAGGCGACACCGCTGCACCGAACGAAGGGCACTGTGCCCGCTCGTACGCCGGCGATCCGGCTGGACGTGCGGACGGGTACGGGGCCCGTGGGCCACCGGCCCGGCCGCGGCCGGCGCGACGTTGCGGTCACCGGTTCCCGGGCCCGCCCGCGCCCCGGGCGGCGCGGAGCGTGAATTTCGGGCACCGCTTTCCGGAACGGGCCGCGGAGGGGGGAGGATGGACCCATGCAGCCACGCAACATGTCCATGAGTGGAGTCGTCGACCTCGCCGCGCTGAAGGCGGCCGGGGAAGCGAAGCAGAAGGCGGAGCAGGCGCGCGCCGAGGCGGCCCGCACGGGCGCTCAGCCCGCGGGCGGCGGCCGTCTGGTGTTCGACGTCGACGAGGCGGGGTTCCAGCAGGACGTCCTGCAGCGCTCCACCGAGGTCCCGGTCGTCATCGACTTCTGGGCCGAGTGGTGCCAGCCGTGCAAGCAGCTCGGCCCGCTGCTGGAGCGGCTGGCGGCGGAGTACGCCGGCAAGTTCGTGCTGGCGAAGATCGACGTCGACGCCAACCAGATGCTCTTCCAGCAGTTCGGGGTGCAGGGCATCCCCGCGGTCTTCGCGGTGGTCGCGGGCCAGCCGCTGCCGCTGTTCCAGGGCGCGGCACCGGAGGACCAGATCCGCCAGGTGCTCGATCAGCTCGTGCGCGCCGCCGAGCAGCAGTTCGGAATCGTGGGGGCGCCCATCGACCCCGCCGCGGAGGGCGCGGCACCGGCGGAGCGGCCGGCGCCCGTCGGTCCGTACGACGCGCTGCTGGAGGCCGCGAGCCAGGCGCTGGACGCCGGTGACCTGGGCGGCGCCATCCAGGCGTACAAGAACGTGCTCGCCGACGACCCGGCCAACCCGGAGGCCAAGCTCGGTCTGGCGCAGGCCGAACTGCTCGACCGGGTACGGGGCCTGGACGCGCGGGAGGTGCGCAAGGCGGCGGCGGACAACCCCGCCGACGTGCAGGCCCAGATCCGCGCCGCCGACCTGGACCTGGTCGGCGGGCATGTCGAGGACGCCTTCGGGCGGCTGATCGACGCGGTCAAGCGGACCGCGGGCGAGGAGCGGGACGCGGCGCGGGTGCGCCTGCTGGAGCTTTTCGAGGTCATCGGCGCGGAGGACCCGCGGGTGACCGCCGCCCGTACGGCCCTGGCGCGTGTCCTGTTCTGACCGTTTTCCCTACCGTCCTGACCGACCCCTCCTGCCGGAATTCCGGGCCTTCCTGAGGCCCGGGGAACCCAGGTGACGCAGCGGCCGTACTTTGCCAAAACTTGGCAATTGCGGCCGCTGTTACTTGGAGTAAGAGGCTTGGGGGGTCTTGTGGCGTTTTCTCCTTGATTCCTCCGTGGCTCCTCGCTGTCGGTGACGACCGAGGGTGCCCGCGCGATATCAGCCGGTCGCGGTTCGGTTATCTGTCCGTTACTCGCAAGTAACGAACCTCTTGTGCGGCGGCGTCCGATGGACCACGATCGGCCACGCTCGGTCCATTCCCGCAGCCCGGCAGCCGGCCGGCGCGACGGGGCCTGGGTCCCCACCGAGTGGCCGGCGGACAGGACGCCGGCCTCGGACAGGGGGGTCTTCGCCCACCCGGCGGAGCCTGTCCGAAGCAGTCACGCGTGAGCGTGGCCAGTGGTTGTCGCTCGGGGGTGATCGCCGGCGATCGGAAGACGGCACGTGTCAGGCGGTACGCAGTGGTACGTGGAACGGCTCCGACGACGGCGCTCTCCTTCCCGAGGACGTAGCACTTCTCCCATCCCGGGTACGGCTTGAACCCACCCAAGTGGCCCTGCCCGTACCGGAGATGTACGTCCGAGAAGGAGGAAAGTCATGGAGTCCCAGGCTCGTGGCGGGACCAGATGGCGGCGGTTCGCCGTCGTCATGGTGCCCAGCATCGCGGCGACGGCCGCGATCGGCGTCGCCCTGTCACAGGGCGCGCTCGCCGCGTCGTTCAGCGTCTCCGGTCAGCAGTTCAAGGTGACGGCCCAGGAGCTGGAAGGCACCGGCTTCGTCCAGTACGGAGCCATGGACGTCAATACGACGGGTGGCCACCCGGTGGCCGTGGTCGGCCTCGACTCGGCCAAGATCACCAAACTCTGCCAGTCCGTCGTCGTCCCGGTGCCGCTGTTCGGTGACGTGACGATGCGGCTGGACGCCGGCGGCAAGGGCTCGCCCAAGGTCGAGGCCAAGACGCTCTACATCGACGCGGACGACCTGCGCACCAACGCGACGTTCAACAAGGTCGACATCGGTGTGTCGGTGGACAGCACCACCAAGGGTCCCGGCCCGGCGGCTCCCGGTGAGGGACACCGGGGCGAGTACGTGAAGGGCTCCTTCGCCCAGCAGGCGGAGTCCGTGCTCTTCAAGGACGTCAAGCAGCGCGCCTGGGCCACCACGGCCGGATCGTTCCAGCTCAGCGGCCTGCACATGAGCGTCAGCAAGGGCAAGGAAACCGAGTGCTACAAGGAGTGAGAGCACCGCACACCCGCGTCGGGCCCACCGCCTGACGTACCGGGCGCATGGGCGCGGGGTGCGTACGGTACGGCTCGCCGTACCGGCCCCCGTGCCCGTACGCCGGTGGCCCGCCGCGCGGCCGGCCACCCCACTCCGGCTCTCACGTACCACGATGTGCCAGTCCCGAGGAGCTGTACAACATGAGCGAGCGACGCGAGCGAATCGACTTCGGGTGCGCGCGGCGCGAATCCGGTCCCGCCGGCCGGAAGGGGGCCGGCGCATGACCACCGACGCGCTGCCGCGGCAGAACGGGTCCTTCCGGCGCAAGCGCCTGGCGTTCCGCGGCTGGCGCGGACGCCGGCCTTTCTGGGGCGGGCTGCTGACCGTGCTGGCCGGCTTCCCGATCATGTACATCCCCTACGCGAACCTCAGCATCGGTTCCCTGAGCTTCCGCCTGGCGACGACCGCGGGGGCCGGGTCACTGATCATCGGAGTCCTGCTGGTCGTCCTCGGCCTGACCATGTGGTTCCAGCCCGTTTCGCGGGTCTTCGCAGGCGTGGCGGGAATCCTGCTGTCCCTGGTCTCCCTGGTCGTCGCCAACTTCGGCGGGTTCCTGCTGGGCTTTCTGCCCGGACTGATCGGCGGCGCCCTCGCGGTCTCCTGGGTGCCGGGCAAACCCGTCACCGGGCGGCGCGGCGGCGCACGCGAGCCGGCCGGTCCGCCGGGAGACGGTCCGGCGGAGGACCGGATGACGCAGGACCTGTCGGCGACGAGCCCGTCCAACGGGGCGAACAGGAGGAACGGTGCCGGGTGACGAGCTGAACGAAGGGGGCGTGGTCCCCGGGGCGAGATCCGGGCCGAGGCACGCTGCCACGAAGAGGCCGCTGCTGACTCGGCTGCACCTTCCCGCGGGCAAGGCCATCGCCCTCGCCGCGATGCCCTCCGCCGTACTGATGGGCATGGGGCTGACGCCGCAGTTGGCGATGGCCAAGCCGCAGCCGCCTGCCAGTCCGTTCAAGGACGGGCCGTGCGTGAGCGCGCCGGAGAAGCCGGAGAAGAAGGCGGAGACGCCGGAGAAGACGGATCCGGCCGAGAAGGACACCGAGGACAGCAAGGACACCAAGGACGGCAAGGACGGCAAGGGCGAGTCCCAGGACGACAAGGCGGCCAAGGACAAGAGCGGTTCCGGCGCCACGCCCGTGCCGTCGCCCTCGTCCTCCGCGTCACCGTCGCCGTCGTCCTCCCCGTCGTCGTCCTCCCCGTCCCCGTCGTCTTCCTCGTCCCCGTCACCCTCGCCCTCCGCGTCGTCCAGCACCGAGAACCCCTGGTACGACCCGCTGGGCCTGGGCGACAAGCTGCACGACGTCCTCCACCCGGACAAGGGCGGCGAGGACGAGCCGGCCGGTCCCGCGGCGACCCCGCCCTCGCCTGCTCCGTCGCCGTCCGCGTCCGGCAAGGACCAGCCACCGGCCGATACGGGCAACAAGCCCGGCGCCGACGGGAAGGCCGGCGAGGACGCGCCCGCCACGACCGCCTCCCCGACGCCGGGCCCGGCCTCGTCCGCGTCCCCGTCCCCGTCACCGAGCGGCAGTACGGACGCCGGCGCCCCGGACGCCGACAGCAAGAAGCCGTTCCCGTGCGTGGTGGAGAAGAAGACGGACGGCAAGGACGAGCAGACCCCGGCCAGGATCCCCGACCGGCCGTGGCACCTGGAGTCCACCGGCCTGACGCTGCGGGGCCTGGACTACGAGGGTGTCGTCAACCTGACCACGCCCGACAAGAAGACCAAGCAGGCCCTGAAGTTCACCGCCGACAGCATCGACATCGACGATCTGCACCAGATCGTGGACGGCCCGGACGGCCGGAAGTACCACGTGGCGTCCGCGCCCGGCTCGACGTCGACGATCACCGGCGGCAAGGTCACCATGTACACCGAGCGGCTCCAGGGCAAGCTGTTCGGCATCATCCCGATCGTCTTCGACCCCGAGCACCCGCCGCCCCTGAACGTCCCCTTCGCGTACTTCACCGAGGTGAAGATCACCCAGGCGGGCCAGTTCGGCGGCAACCTCACCATCCAGGGCCTGCACCAGTACGTCGAGGGCTGAGCACCGGGGTCCGGGAACCGGACGGAAAACGGCCGTGGCCGCCACCCGCGAGGAGTGGCGGCCACGGCCGTTGTGCCAGGGGGAGGCAGCCGCGTCAGGCGCGCTCGCCGCCCAGGTGGTGCACCCGGACCATGTTGGTGGTGCCGGGGACGCCGGGGGGCGAACCGGCCGTGATGATCATGGTGTCGCCCTTGCTGTAGCGCTGGAGCTTGAGCAGCTCGGCGTCGACCAGGTCGACCATCTCGTCGGTGTGCTCCACGTGCGGGACGACGAAGGTCTCCACGCCCCAGCTCAGGGCGAGCTGGTTGCGGGTGGCCGCGTCGGTGGTGAAGGCCAGGATCGGCTGGGCCGCGCGGTAGCGCGACAGACGGCGGGCGGTGTCACCGGACTTGGTGAAGGCGACCAGCGCCTTGCCGTTGAGGAAGTCGGCCATCTCGGCCGCCGCGCGGGCCACCGCGCCGCCCTGCGTACGCGGCTTCTTGCCCGGGACCAGCGGCTGCAGGCCCTTGGAGAGCAGCTCCTCCTCGGCCGCCTCGACGATCTTGGACATCGTCTTGACGGTCTCGATCGGGTACGCGCCCACCGAGGACTCGGCGGAGAGCATCACCGCGTCCGCGCCGTCCAGGATGGCGTTGGCGACGTCGGAGGCCTCGGCGCGCGTCGGCCGCGAGTTGGTGATCATCGACTCCATCATCTGGGTCGCGACGATCACCGGCTTGGCGTTCCGGCGGCACATCTCCACCAGGCGCTTCTGCACCATGGGGACCTTCTCCAGCGGGTACTCCACGGCCAGGTCGCCGCGGGCGACCATCACACCGTCGAAGGCCGCGACGACCTCGGCCATGTTGGCGACCGCCTGCGGCTTCTCCACCTTGGCGATCACCGGTACCCGGCGGCCGACCTCGTCCATGACGCGGTGCACGTCCTGGACGTCCTTGGCGTCCCGTACGAAGGACAGCGCCACCAGGTCGCAGCCCAGGTTCAGGGCGAACTTCAGGTCCTCGATGTCCTTCTCGGACAGTGCCGGGACGTTGACCGCCGCGCCGGGCAGGTTGATGCCCTTGTGGTCGGAGATCACGCCGCCCTCGATGACGATGCAGCGCACCCGCGGGCCGTCGACCTCGACGACCTGGAGCGCCACGTTGCCGTCGTTGATCAGGACCGGGTCGCCCTTGGAGACGTCACCGGGCAGGCCCTTGTAGGTCGTACCGCAGATGGTCTTGTCGCCGGGGACGTCCTCGGTGGTGATGACGAACTCGTCCCCGCGCACCAGCTCGACCGGGCCGTCGGCGAAGGTCTCCAGGCGGATCTTGGGGCCCTGGAGGTCGGCCAGCACGCCGACCGCGCGGCCGGTCTCCTCGGAAGCCTTACGGACGCGGTGGTACCGCTCCTCGTGCTCCCCGTGGCTGCCATGGCTCATGTTGAAACGGGCCACGTTCATGCCGGCCTCGATCAGCGTCTTGAGCTGGTCGTAGGAGTCGACGGCGGGACCCAGGGTGCAGACGATTTTGGAACGGCGCATGGAGCGATCCTATCGTTTTGTTTCGGAGCGGAATATTCGGCTGTGCTGCCGGAGACACCCGGTGGGCGGCCGGTCCGTGGCCCGGCGCCCGCAAGGCGCCGGACCGCATGCCATGACTCAGCCGCTGACCAGCGCGTATGTCTGGGTGGCGATCTCCAGCTCTTCGTCGGTGGGGACCACGGCGACCGCGACCCGGGCGTACTCGGGCGAGATCAGCCGGGGCTCGTCGGACCGTACGGAGTTCAGGTCGGCGTCGACCGCCAGGCCCAGCTCCTCCAGGCCGGCGACGGCGGCCTCGCGCACCGGGGCGGCGTTCTCGCCGACGCCCGCGGTGAAGGCCACCGCGTCGACCCGGCCCAGCACGGCGCTGTAGGCGCCGATGTACTTCTTCAGCCGGTGGATGTAGATGTCGAAGGCGAGCGCGGCCCGCTGGTCGCCCTCGTCGATGCGGCGGCGTATCTCGCGCATGTCGTTGTCGCCGCACAGTCCGATCAGACCGCTCTTCTTGTTGAGCAGCACGTCGATCTCGTCGGTGTCCATGCCCGCCACCCGCTTGAGGTGGAAGACCACCGCCGGGTCGACGTCGCCGGAGCGGGTGCCCATGACCAGGCCCTCCAGCGGGGTCAGGCCCATGGAGGTGTCCACGCAGCGCCCGCCGGCCACCGCCGAGGCCGAGGCGCCGTTGCCCAGGTGCAGCACGATGACGTTGACGTCCTGGGGGGACTTGCCCAGCAGCTCGGCGGTCTTGCGCGAGACGTAGGCGTGCGAGGTGCCGTGGAAGCCGTAGCGGCGGATGCGGTGGGCGTCGGCGGTCTCCACGTCTATGGCGTAGCGGGCCGCGTGCTCGGGCATCGTGGTGTGGAAGGCGGTGTCGAAGACCGCGACCTGCGGGAGGTCGGGGCGCAGCGCCTGGGCGGTGCGGATACCGGTGATGTTGGCGGGGTTGTGCAGCGGCGCCACCGGCACCAGCCGCTCGACCTCCTTCATCACCGTCTCGTCGATCACGGTCGGCTCGGTGAACTTCAGCCCGCCGTGTACGACACGGTGGCCGATGGCGGCCAGCTCGGGCGAGTCCAGGCCCAGCCCGTCCGCGGCGAGTTCGTCGGCGACGGCCCGCAGCGCGGCCTCGTGATCGGCCATCGGGCCCTCCTGCTCGCGCTTGTCGCCGCCGGTGGCCAGCGGGCTGTGCACCAGGCGCGAGGTGGCCTCGCCGATCCGCTCGACCAGGCCGGCGGCCAGCCGGGAGCCGTCGGTCATGTCGATGAGCTGGTACTTCACCGACGACGAGCCGGAGTTCAGGACGAGGACACGGGTGGCGTTGGCAGTCATTTAGGGCTTTCCGGTGAGGGTGGGGGAGGGGTGGGCTACGTACGGGGCCGGGGTCCGGCGACGAGGTCCGGGGCCGGGGCCGGCGCGGCCGTCCGCGCCGGCCCGGACCGGTCAGCGCCCGGCGGTCTCGGGGCCGGCCCCGGCGGCGGCGGGCCCGGTGGCGTCGGGCCGCTCGCCCTGCGCCTGGATCGCGGTGATCGCCACCGTGTTGACGATGTCCTGCACCAGCGCGCCGCGCGAGAGGTCGTTGACCGGCTTGCGCAGGCCCTGGAGCACCGGGCCGACGGCGACGGCGCCCGCCGAGCGCTGTACGGCCTTGTAGGTGTTGTTGCCGGTGTTCAGGTCGGGGAAGACCAGTACGGTCGCCTTGCCCGCGACCTCGGAGCCGGGGAGCTTGGTCTTGGCGACCGCGGCGTCCACCGCCGCGTCGTACTGGATCGGCCCTTCGACCAGCAGGTCCGGCCGCCGCTCCCGGACCAGCTCGGTGGCCTTGCGGACCTTGTCGACGTCCGCGCCGGAGCCGGAGGTGCCGGTGGAGTACGAGAGCATCGCGATCCGCGGCTCCACGCCGAACTGGGCGGCGGTGGTGGCCGACTGGATGGCGATGTCGGCGAGCTGCTCGGCGTTCGGGTCCGGGTTGACCGCGCAGTCGCCGTAGACCAGGACGCGGTCGGCCAGGCACATGAAGAACACCGAGGAGACGATCTGCGCGCCCGGCCTGGTCTTGATGATCTCGAAGGCGGGGCGGATGGTGGCGGCGGTGGAGTGCACCGCGCCGGAGACCATGCCGTCGGCCAGGCCCTCCTGGACCATCAGCGTGCCGAAGTAGGAGACGTCGGCGACCACGTCGTACGCCAGCTCGTAGCCGACGCCCTTGTGGGCGCGCAGCTTCGCGTACAGCTCGGCGAAGCGTTCGCGCAGCGGGGAGGTCTGCGGGTCCAGGATCTGCGCGTCGGCGAGGTCGATGGCCAGGTCGGCGGCGCGCTTGCGGATCGCCTCCTCCTCGCCCAGCAGGGTCAGGTCGCACACGTCGCGGCGCAGCAGGACGTCGGCGGCGCGCAGCACCCGCTCCTCGGTGCCCTCGGGCAGCACGACCCGGCGGCGGCCGGAGCGGGAGCGCTCGATCAGCTCGTGCTCGAACATCATCGGCGTGACGCGGCCGGAGCGGGCGACGGAGATGCGGTTCGTCAACGCGGCGGTGTCGACGTGCCGTTCGAACAGGCCGAGCGCGGTCTCCGCCTTGCGCGGGGAGGCGGCGTTGAGCTTGCCCTCGATGGCGAAGAGCTGCTCGGCGGTGGGGAAGGAGCCCCCGGGCACGGAGACGACCGGGGTTCCCGGGGCCAGCCGGCCGGCCAGCGCCATGATGTCCGGGCCCGGCCGCTCGTCCAGCGTGAGCAGCACGCCGGCTATGGGAGGGGCGCCGGCGCTGTGCGCGGCGAGCGCGCCGACGACCAGGTCCGCGCGGTCGCCGGGGGTCACCACCAGGCAGCCGGGGGTCAGTGCCTTGAGGAAGGTCGGCAGCATGGCGCCGCCGAAGACGAAGTCCCGGGCGTCGCGGGCGAGCCCCGAGTCGTCGCCGAGCAGCACCTCCGCGCCCAGGGTCTGCACGATCTGGCCGACGGTCGGCGCGGAGAGGGAGCCGTCCTCGGGGAGTGCGTAGCAGGGCACCGGGAGGCCGGCGGACAGCCGCTCGGCGATCCGGGCGCGGTCCTCGGGAGCGACCCGGTTGACGATCATCGCCACCACGTCGCAGCCCAGGGACTCGTAGGCACGGTAGGCGTTGCGTGCCTCGGCCGCCACGGACTCCGCGGACTGGTCCTGGCCGCCGACCACCGGCAGCACGGAGGCGCCGAACTCGTTGGCCAGGCGGGCGTTGAGGGTCAGTTCGTCCGGCAGGTTGGTGGCGGCGTAGTCCGTGCCGAGCACCAGGACGTACTCGTAGTCCCGGGCGACCTTCAGGAAGCGGTCGACGAGCCGGGAGACCAGCTCGTCGGTGCCCTGCTCGGCCTGGAGGGCGCTTGCCTCCTGGTACGCCATTCCGTATACGGTGTCCGCGGGCTGGCTGAGCCGGTAGCGCGCCCGCAGCAGCTCGAACAGGCGGTCGGGTCCGTCGTGTACCAGCGGGCGGAAGACGCCCACCTTGTCGACATGGCGAGTCAGGAGCTCCATGACTCCCAGCTCGACGACCTGGCGGCCGTCGCCTCGGTCGATCCCGGTCACGTACACGCTGCGCGTCACGCGTGCTCTCCGTCCATTCGTTGCTCGCAAGGTCAAATTACCCGTTATGGTGGGCTTGCCCCTCTTGACAATACCTGCGTCTGTGGATAAGCCGCTCCTCCAGTCTTACCCCGTGACAGTAGGGGACAGCAGGGGCGCCGGGGGTACTCGTCGAGCTGTGAGGGCAGGGCCTTACGGCCCGTGAAAGAATCGGACCGGCTCACAAGAACCAACAGCGAGCACAGGAGACACAGCACCATGCGTATCGGAGTCCTCACCGCGGGCGGCGACTGCCCCGGCCTGAACGCCGTGATCCGTTCGGTGGTGCACCGGGCGCTGACGGAACACGGCGATGAGGTCATCGGTTTCGAGGACGGGTTCAAGGGCCTCCTGGACGGGCGCTACCGCAAGCTCGACCTCGACGCGGTCAGCGGCATCCTGGCCCGCGGCGGTACGATCCTGGGCTCCGCCCGCCTGGAGCGCGCCCGGCTGCGCGAGGCGTGCGAGAACGGCAAGGACCTCGCCCGTGAGTACGGCGTCGACGTGCTCATCCCCATCGGCGGCGAAGGCACGCTCACCGCGTCCCGGATGCTCTCGGACGCCGGCCTGCCGATCGTCGGCGTCCCCAAGACCATCGACAACGACATCTCCTCCACCGACCGCACCTTCGGCTTCGACACCGCCGTCGGCGTGGCCACCGAGGCCATCGACCGCCTGAAGACCACCGCCGAGTCCCACCAGCGCGTCATGGTCGTGGAGGTCATGGGCCGGCACGCCGGCTGGATCGCGCTGGAGTCCGGCATGGCCGGCGGCGCCCACGGCATCTGTCTGCCCGAGCGCCCCTTCGACGTCAACGACCTGGTCACGATGGTCGAGGAGCGCTTCGCCCGGGGCAAGAAGTTCGCGGTCGTCTGCGTCGCCGAGGGCGCCCACCCGGCCGAGGGCTCCATGGACTACGGCAAGGGCGAGATCGACCAGTACGGCCACGAGCGCTTCCAGGGCATCGGCACCGCGCTCGCCCGCGAACTGGAGCACCGCCTCGGCAAGGAGGCCCGCCCGGTCATCCTCGGCCACGTCCAGCGCGGCGGCACCCCCACCGCGTACGACCGGGTGCTGGCCACCCGCTTCGGCTGGCACGCGGTGGAGGCGGCGCACCGCGGGGACTTCGGCAAGATGACCGCGCTGCGCGGCACGGACATCAAGATGGTGCCGCTGGCCGAGGCGGTCACGGAGCTGAAGACCGTGCCGGCGTCCCGCATGGACGAGGCCGAGTCCGTCTTCTGACCCCGGACTGCTCCGGCCCGGCGGACCGTATGCGGCGCGCGTCCCTCTCCATGAGGGGCGCGCGCCGCTTTTTTCATGCGGGGCCCGGCGGGTTCGTACGCGGCCCTGCCGGGTGCGGACGCGGCCCCGCCGTGCCGTACGGACGGGTGGCGGCCCCGCGTTCCGGTTAGCGAGCCGGTGAGGAGGTACCCGGACAGCTCCGGGGAACCGCGAGAGCTCCGAAAAGCCCTGGGAGAAGGGAGCGTGACCGGGATGAGCACTTCCATGGACCACCGGCCCGCGCGGCAGGACCACCGTCCGGTGAACGAGCTGATCGCGCAGGCGTCGGACCAGATGGCACACCTCGTACGCGACGAAATGGCCCTGGCCCGCATGGAGATGACGCGCAAGGGCAAGCGGTTCGGCCTGGGCGGCGGACTGCTCGGCGGCGCCGGAGCGGTGGCGTTCCTGGCGGCACAGACACTGGTGGCGACGGCGGTCCTCGCGCTCGCGCTGGTGCTGTCCCCGTGGGCCGCGGGCCTGGTGGTCGCGGCGGCCCTGCTGGTGCTCGCCGGGACCCTGGCGCTCCTGGGCCGGCAGCGGATCCGACGCGCCGTGCCGCCGGTGCCCGAGGAGACGCTGCGCGGGGTGCGGCGGGACATCGAGGAGATCAAAGGGAGGGCACGACGGTGACCAGCGAATCCAGGACGGACGAGAAGAAGACATCGGCAGCGGCGCGGGAGCCGGCAGCGGCGCAGGAACCGACGCCGACGCCGACGCCGGAGCCGGAGTCGGCGAAGCGCGAGGAGGCCGCCCCCAGCCCCGAGGAGCTGCGCGAGCGGATCGAGCGGACCCGGCGCGAACTCGGCGACACCGTCGCGGAACTGGCGGCCAGGGCCGATGTCAAGAGCCGCGCCCGCCAAGAAGCGGTCCGGCTCAGGGACCGTACGTACGGGCGGGCACGGGCCGTGACCACGCGGGCCCTCGGGGCGTCCCGGCGCCACCCGGCACGCACCGCCGGCGCCGCGGGCGGCGTCCTGCTGGTCGGGGCCGGCGTCCTGGTACTGCGCAGCCGCGACAGCGGTCATGGCACTGCCAGTGGCCGGACGGCATCCCGGGCGATACGCGCCGGCGGCCGTACGGTCCGTGCCGACCGCGCACTGCGCGCCGTCCGGGCGCTGCGTACCGTACGCGCACTCCGCGCGGCCCGCGTCGGCCGCCTGGCGCGCGTCGGCCGTGGCCGGCGGACCGCTCGCGGCCTGGGGCGGTGCCGATGATCAAGCTGCTCTACAAGCCGCTGGGCATGCTCTTCGGGCTGCTCGCCGGCGCGCTGGCCGGCGCGGTGTTCAAGCGCGTATGGCGCAAGGCCGCCGGACAGGCGGAGGCCCCGGAGCCCACGGACGAGGACCGTAGTTGGCGTGAGGTCCTGCCGGCCGCCGCTCTCCAGGGCGCGATCCTGGGCACGGTACGCGCGGCCGTGGACCGGGGCGGCGCGGTGGCCGTACGCAAACTGACCGGCACCTGGCCCGGCTGAAATCGCCTCGAACACCCCGGTGCGGTTTCTGGCGTACCGCCAGGAACCGCGCCGAGCACGAACATTGACGCTACTCACGCCCTGCGCTTTCGTGAACTTCGGCGAACCGTTAGCGCGGACCGCCCTGTTCCGCCGCGACGCGTGATACCCGGGACGTCCGGCCCGGGGGCGGTTCCTCGCCTCAGCGCCTCAGCGGTCCGTGGCCGCCCGCTCCCGGCCGTGCCGCTGCCGCCGGACGCGCCGCCGCAGTCCACGAGGCCAGGTGCGGGTGTCCCGGGGTTCCACGTACGGCTCCTCCTCCGGCGGATGACCGTCGGCGATCGCCCGCTGGCGGACCAGTTCGGCGTCGAACTCCAGGCCGAGCAGGATCGCCAGGTTGGACAGCCACAGCCAGACCAGGAAGATGATGACGCCGGCCAGCGTGCCGTAGGTCTTGTTGTACGAGCCGAAGTTGGCCACGTACACCGCGAAGCCGGCCGAGGCGGCGAGCCACAACAGGACGGCCAGGAAGCTGCCGGGCGTCAGCCAGCGCAGGCCCGGGACACGCACGTTGGGCGTGGTGCGGTAGAGGAGGGTCACCATCATCACCACGAGCAGGACCAGTACGGGCCATTTGGCGATCGACCAGACGGTGATGCCCGCGTCCCCGATGCCCAGGCTCCGGCCCGCCTGCCGGGCCAGCGGCCCGGTGAAGACCACGATCACCGCGCTGACGGAGATCAGCATCATCAGCACCACCGTGACCGTCAGCCGCAGCGGCAGCGTCTTCCACGCCGGGCGGCCCTCCGGAAGGTCGTAGACGGCGTTGGCGGCACGGATGAACGCGGCGATGTAACCGGACGCCGACCACAGCGCGGCCAGCAGACCCACGACGGCCAGCACGCTTCCCGTACCGCCGCTGCGCTGGAGCTGGTGCACCGCACCGCGCAAGATGTCCTGGGCGGCGCCCGGCGTGAGCTGTTGCAGGTTGTCCAGGATCCCCTGGGCGGCGGACCTGCCGATCACGCCGAGCAGCGAGACCAGGACCAGCAGCGCGGGGAAGAGGGAGAGCACTCCGTAGTACGTCAGGGCCGCGGCCCGGTCGTGCAGTTCGTCGTCCACGAACTCCTTGGCCGTACGCCGCAGCACGGCCCACCACGAGCCGGTGCCGAGCGCGGTGGGGTGGTCGGATTTCTGATTGCCTGCCATGCGGGGCGGGTTGCCCCGCAGCCGACGGCCAACCCTCCCACCCGCGGCCTCCTGCCGGAGGTCTCGCCGCCGGCCCCGGTTGCGGCTCGCCGCGCTCGATTGCGGAGGCTGGGGCGGTCACCACCGGAATCGTCATCCGGTCCGGTTCCTGTTCACTTGCGGTAGTGCGTCGCCGCTGCTTGCCTTCGCACCGACAAGGGAAACGCCTCTTGTGTACGGCCGGGTGACAATTGTGTCCGGAACGTGCCTACTGTGTACCTTGTTCCGGGCATGGATTCACGCACTGCTTCTTGCCCGTGTCGGTCACACGGGCTCCAGTAGTACATGAAGGAGATGACGATCCGTGCGATTACGACCCGCTGCCCGGAATACTGCTTCCGTGGTAGCTGTGGCTCTAACGTTGGCGACTGCGCCTCTGGCGCAGGCCGAGGAGCCTCCTTCAAATCCCGGCCCGGATACTGTATCGGTAACTGCAGGCGGGACCGACAAAGTGATCTGTGAGCTCGCCGCCTTCAAGCCTCGCCACAGTGGTGAGAAAGTTACCGGAACCGGCGGAATCCAAAGCTGCGCGCCGCATCCACCGGACTCGTGCTCCTATGAAACGGACGTAGAATGGTATCACGTGTATTCCCGTCAATGGATGGTCGGCGGGGCAAGTCCTCGTTACTTCAAGTGCCCGCCTTCGGCTAGGAACGCCACGGCTCCAGCGAAATGTAAGCCGAAGCCCGAAGATGAGAAATTGGCTTGGCGCACGGTGGCCTATGGCTCCATCTTTCACGGCAATACCTCCTCGGCCGTGGCCTACAGCCGTGTTGCGTATTTCCCGTGCGCATAGGGAAGGGTGAAGGTCTGTGGCCACGCCGCTCTCCTGCGGCGTGGCCACAGGCTCTTGTCCCTGGGGTTGCCGTGGCGCCAGTCGCCTCAAACAGCACCGGTGACGACGCGTTGTGCTGAACTCGCCGCCCGGTGCAAGAGAACTGTCCACTCGCGGGGATCGATCGGTGGCTGCGAGCCGTAGCCCAGGTGCCCGCGGCTTGAGACTCAGAGGGGCAGAGATATGCGGATGTGGGGTCTTGGCCTGGGGGTGGAGCGATGGGTGGAAGCTCTGGTTCCTGGGACGGTGCAGCGTGTGCTGAACGGGACGGACCTGCAACCACGACTGATACCGCGGCGGGTGTTGTCAGTGGTGTCGGCGGATATCGACGCGACCGCCGGTGTTGGTGCGGTCTGGGTTATATGGCGTCCGAAGTCGGCAAGGGCATATGAGCACATCGCGTTCCTGGAGCGGCATGAGGGGGAGTGGGAGTACGTAGTCGGCGGTAGCGGTCCGATGGGCCATCCTGTCGGCGTCGACGTGATCGATGTCCGCGCCGGCGGAGGCGTGGCAAGCCTCACCCGCCACCGTGATTCGCCGCACTCCGTGGCCACAGCCTCATGGATCAATTGCGCCCTCATTCGTCTGGGGCGCGAGGTCACCTGCCTCCTCATCGGTCACCGTCGGCTCGACACACCCGACCAGCGCGAAGTCATCGTCGCTTGGAGGTCTTCTTACGCCGACCGGGGAACTCGGCCACTCATCGTGGCTCTGGGACGTGACGGCGTAGAACTTTCCCGCCTCGGCCCCCACGACAGTCTGGACAGTCACACTTGGGCACGGCTGAGAAGAGAAGAAGAGTAAGGGCTTGCAGAGAAGCAACGTGTTGCTTCTCTGCAAGCCCTTAGTTGGCGAAGTGGTCGAACTCTCCGTTTTTCAGGCTTCGAATGAACGCGGTCATCTTTGCGTGAGTAGTGGTTATTGTGCTGCCGGGGTCATCGCTCTCGCGCAGCTTGACCACATCGCCGTCCTTGGACAGCTCCACACAGTTCTGCCCCGTGTCGCCCCCGGAGTAGGAGGACTTCTGCCAGCGTATTGCTTCTGTCATTCCTGATGGCTCACATTTCGGGTGCGATCCGGTGGATTGTTGCGCAAACCGGCGTAGGTAAAAGCCCCGCCCGTACCGGGCGGGGGCAGCACGTGCGCCACACTGACGTGCGGAACCCGCACTAGTGGGCGAAGTGGTCGAATTCTCCGTTTTTCACGCCCTCGATGAACGCGGCCATCTTTGCGCGAGTAGTGGTTATTGTGCTGCTGGGGTCATCGCTCTCGCGCATCATGATGTTGCCTTCGTGCAGTGCGACCTCGACGCAGTTTTCCCCTTCACCCCCGGAGAAAGAAGACTTCTGCCACTTGACTGGGCCGATTGTGCTCATGTTCTTCAGCCTCACACTTCCTGTGCGATGTTGTGGATCAACTCTCGCGACTCGGTTTCGCTGAGAGACGCGTGTTCGGCGATGGCGAGCAGGCCGTTGTATTTTTTCAGGTAGGCCTCGGCGTCAAGGAATCGCCCGCCCAAAGCCGAATCGATCTGCACGGTGTCCAGTTGCGGAACCTTTCCGTGCGCGTACATGACCGGCTGCGTCAACTCGATGAACCTCTCGTTCATGAACGGAATCACCCGCACGGTCACGGTGGGCATGTGGGAAACCTCGACGAGGTATTCGAGTTGCTCGCGCGTGACCTTGCGCCCGCCGAACCGCATCCGCAGGGCGGCTTCGTGCAGGATCGCCGTGTATGGAGTCGGTGACGGGCCCTCGAAGGCGGCTCTCCTTTTGAGTCGGTGCTCGACGCGCGTCTCAACCTCGTTCGACGGTAGTACTGGCGTCACCCCTTCGAACAGGGCTCGTGCGTAGGTCGCGGTCTGGAACGGGCCGGGCATGGTTGTCGACAGCAATGAGCGGATCGCCGTCGCATGCAGTTCGAGTTCGGCGATGTCCAGCCACCCGGGCGTGAGGATGCCCCGGTAGTCGTCGAACCAGTGCGTTCCCCTGCGCTCGGCGGCGATCTCGCACAGGGCGTCGATGAGTGGTTCATCGTCGCATTGGTAGAAGGTCGCCAGCCGGCGAATGCGCTCTTCGCTGATTCCCAGACGGCCGGCCTCGATGTTGCTGATCCGGGCTGCGTCGGTGGAGAGCAGGCCACCGGACTCGCGTGCCGTCCGGCCGGCACGCTCGCGTAGTTTCCGAAGCTCGACACCCAGGCGAATCTGTCGGGCGGTCGGATTGTCTCTCGGCGGCATGTGTCCCTTCCCCTTGTTCCCCCTGAGTGTGCCGGGAACGGCGTCACGGGTCCACTAGCCGTCACACTTTCGAGGTACAGGGTTGTACCGGTCCAGTTTTTCACCCTATGGTCCTGGCAACACCGCGCCGCACGCCGGAACGTCAAGTGCAGCCGCTCGCGCGCGTCTTCGGGCGTGCCCCTGGGGGTGGTCGGGTCACGGCGGTGAGCGGCGCGTCGATCCGCGTTGGGAGACGTAATCATGACGCTCGCACCCCCGAAACGGCCCCCCGCAAGCCCCGAAGCACGCCGCCACCGGTTCCGGTTCGATCTGGCCAGCGAGGCCGGCGCGCCGAAGATCGCACGGACCGTCGTCGCCGATCTGATGACACTGACCGGCAACGCCGAACTCGTCGACGACATGCGCGTTCTGGTCAGTGAGCTGGTCACGAACGTCCATCTGCACACGGAGACGGCCGTGGTGCGCCTCGACGTGGCCGTGCACCCCCGTTCCGTATGCGTGGCCGTGTGGGACGACACCCCCCGTGGCCGGCTCCTCAGTCTGCCCGCCCGGATTGACGGCGGTTCGGGGCGCGGCCTGTTCCTCGTGGAGGCACTGGCGGCGCGCTGGGGTGTCTACCGGACCGACGCCGGATGCCGTTTCCGTAAGGGCGTGTGGTTCGCGCTCGACAGAGTCGGGACGGACGGTCCCTGACGTAAGGGCGCCCCCGCCCGTAACCGGGCGGGGGCGCCAGTTGGCGGTCCGGGTGGGCCGTCACTGGGAGCCGATGGACTCCAGCATGTTCAGGCGGGCGGCCCGGCGGGCGGGCCATACCGCGGCCAGGACGCCGACGACCAGGGCGATCAGGAGGAAGATTCCCAGCCGGCCCCAGGGCATGACCATTTCGTAGGCCTCCCAGGACTTGCCGAGCATGGAGCCGCCGGTCCAGGCGAGGAAGACGCCTGCCCCGATGCCGAGCACCGCGCCGAACAGGGAGATGGCCACCGACTCCAGGCGGATCATCTGCTTGATGCCGCCGCGGGCCAGACCGATCGCGCGCAGCATCCCGATCTCACGCGTCCGCTCGAAGACCGACATGGCCAGGGTGTTGACGACACCGACGATCGCGATGACCACGGCCATGCCGAGCAGTCCGTAGACCATGTTCAGCGCGGTGTTGATGTTGCCGGCGCTCTCCCTGCGCAGGTCCTCGTGGTCCTGCACCTTCAGCAGCGGGCTGTCGCCCAGCGCCTTGCGGATCTCCTTCTCCAGCCCGGCGCTGGGACCGTCGGCGGCCTTGATCAGGAGCTTCTCGTGGATGACGGGCTCGGGCTTGAGCTGGCGGTCCACCAGTGCGGGGGTGCCCAGGATGCCGCCGATGAGGTCGTTGTCCTCATAGACACCGACGATCTGCAGTTGCGCCGTCTTCTTCTTCAGCTTGTCCTGCGTGGTGTTGAAGTCCGCGGTCACGGTCTGGCCGGGCCGTACGCCCAGGGTCTTGGCCTCGCTCCGGGACACCGCGACGGCGTTGCCGCGGATGGCGTCCAGCGAGCCGCTGTCGAACTTCAGCTCGGTGACCTGCTCGATCTTGGAGAGGTCGGTGGCGGTGACGCTGGAGAAGTGGTCGCCCGCCATCTTGAAGTGGGCCCGGTACTCGGGGACCGCGGCCACGACACCCGGCACGTGGGCGACCTTCTTGGTCAGCGCGGGCTCGATGCCGGTGAAGGCGGTGTTGCTGACCTGGTAGTCGGCCTTCAGGCCCTTGGCGGCCATCTTGTCGACGCCCTGCTGCGAGGACAGTCCCACGATCGTGATGCCGGTGATCAGGGCGAGCCCGATCATCAGCGCCGAGGCGGTGGCGGCGGTACGGCGCGGGTTGCGCAGCGCGTTCTCCTTGGCCAGCTTGCCGGTCACGCCGAAGAGACGGGTGGTGACCCAGCCGGAGAGGGCGACCACCGGACGGGACAGCAGCGGGGCCAGGATGATGACGCCGGTCAGGGTCAGGGCCCCGCCCGCCATGGCCGGCATCAGGGCGTCCTTCATCTTGGAGCCCCAGAGGTAGAACATGATCCCGACACCGAGGGCGGTGACGGCCAGGCCCAGGGAGTTGCGGATGACCAGGCTGCGCGGCGTGGGGGCCGCGTCCACGGTGCTCAGCGCCTCGACGGGGGCGATCTTGGCGGCCTTGCGCGAGGGCAGCCAGGCGGCCAGCACCGTGACCAGGACCCCGACCCCCAGGGCGGACAGCACGGCCGCCGGGCTGATGATCACCGGGCCGTCCGGGAAGCCGGCGCCGTTGGCGTTGAGGATCGCGCGCAGGCCCACCGCGATGCCGGTGCCCAGCGCGAAGCCGACGACGGAGGAGACCAGGCCCAGCAGACCGGCCTCGGCCAGCACCGAGCGGACCACCTGACGGCGGGAGGCGCCGATCGCCCGCATCAGCGCGATCTCGCGGCTGCGCTGGGAGATCAGCATGGTGAAGGTGTTGGCGATGATGAAGACGCCGACGAACAGGGCGATGCCGGCGAAGACCAGCAGCGTCTGGCTCAGGGCGGCATTGCTGTGGGCGACCATCTTGGACTGCTGGGCGGCCAGGTCGGCGCCGCTGGTCGCCTCGGCCTTGCCCTTGGGCAGCAGGGCGGAGACGCTGTCGGTCAGCGCCCGCTGGTCGGTGCCGGGCTTGGCGGCCACCACCATCTCGTCGTACTGGCCCGGGTGCAGGAAGAGTTTCTGCGCGGTGGCGGTGTCGAACAGCGCCAGGCTGCCGCCCACCGTGGCCCGCGGGTTGTCCGTCTCGACGATGCCGACGAGCTTCTTGTTCAGGGCCGGGCCGGTGGTGGCGAACCGTACGGTGTCGCCGACCTTCAGGCCGCCCTTCTCGGCGGTCCCGGCATCCAGCGCGATCTCGCCGGAGTTGGCCGGGCCACGGCCTTCCTTGACGGGGTAGCGGCTGTCCTTGCCGTCCGGGCCCGGCTGGTAGTTGCCGGCCAGGTTCTGCCAGCTCTCGCCGATGGGCTGGTTGTCCTTGTCGGCGATGGTGGCCGAGCCGTTGACGTTGGGGCGTACGGATTCCACGCCCGGCAGCGCCCGGATCTTGTCGGCCAGCTTGTTGTCCAAGGCGGTGCTGCGGTTGGCCTTGGAACCGGGGAAGCCGGCGTCGCCGGTGGCGGTCACGGAGACCGCGATGCCCTCCAGGTTCCTGGCCGACGCCTTTTCGACGGCCTTGCCGACGGTGTCGCTGAAGATGAGGGTGCCGGAGACGAAGGCGACGCCGAGGAGGACCGCGAGCGCGGTCATCATCAGACGGGCTTTGTGCGCGAGGAGGTTGCGCGAAGCGTTGCGGAACATGGTGGTGGTGTCAGTCCTGGGTACGGAAGCGGCGGTGGGGGCGGGCGGCGGCCGGTGGGGCCGGGCCGGCCGGTACGGCGTCAGCTCGTACGGCCTCGGCTCGTCAGCTCGTACGGCCTCAGCTCGTACGGCCCTTGGAGTCGAACATCCGCATACGGTCCAGGACGGCGTCCGCGGTCGGCTCGTACAGCTCGTCGACGATGTGGCCGTCGGCCAGGAAGACCACCCGGTCCGCGTAGGAGGCGGCGACCGGGTCGTGGGTGACCATCACGACCGTCTGGCCCATGGCCTGGACGGATTCGCGCAGGAAGCCCAGCACCTCGGCGCCGGAGCGGGAGTCGAGGTTGCCGGTGGGCTCGTCCGCGAAGATGATCTCCGGCTGGGAGGCCAGCGCGCGGGCCACGGCGACGCGCTGCTGCTGGCCGCCGGAGAGCTGGGAGGGGCGGTGGGACAGCCGGCCGGAGAGGCCGACGGTGTCGATCACGTTCTTGAGCCACTGCTGGTCGGGCTTGCGGCCGGCGATGTCCATCGGCAGCGTGATGTTCTCGCCCGCGGTCAGGGTGGGCAGCAGGTTGAACGCCTGGAAGATGAAACCGATCTTGTCGCGGCGCAGCTTGGTGAGCTGCTTGTCGGCCAGGCCGGTCAGTTCGGTGTCACCGATCTGCGCCGAGCCGGAGGAGATGGTGTCCAGGCCCGCCATGCAGTGCATGAGGGTGGACTTCCCGGAGCCGGAGGGGCCCATGATGGCGGTGAAGCGGGCCTGGCCGAACTCGACGGATACGTTGTCCAGCGCGACCACGCGGGTCTCGCCCTGGCCGTAGACCTTGCTCAGGTTCGTGGCACGGGCGGCGACGGTCGCGGTGGCTCGGGCGGGGGCGGGGTAGGTGGCCGCGTGGGACACGGGGAAACTCCTGGAACGGGGACGGGTGGGAGACCGGAGCCGTACGGGAACCGGTGTTCCCATTGTCGAGTGCGGGACCCGCCCCTGACCTCAGCCCGAAGTGCCGAAAGCCGTACCGGCCGGAAGTCTCATCCCGCGCACCCGTGTCATCCCGTAGACGGACATCCGTCAGACTTGTGGCCGACGGGCGGCCCGTAGGGGACCGGACGGATGGTGCGGACCGGCGGGCCGGAGAGGCCCCGTACGCGTACGTCAGACAGTGCCGCCGGCCCCGAAGTCCGGGGCGCCGGACGGCGGGCGGCGCAGCTCGTGGAAGCCGGGGACCGAGGCCATCAGCAGCGTCCCGTCCCACAGCCGGCCGGCCGCCTCGCCGCGCGGCGCCGGGGAGACGACGGGGCCGAAGTAGGCGGCCTGCCGCCCGTCCGCGTCCTCGGTACGGATCACCGGCGTGCCGACGTCGTCCCCGACCAGGGCCATGGCGCGGGCGTGCGAGGCGCGCACCGCCGCGTCGTACCCGGTGTCCCGGGCCGCCTCGGCCGGCCCCTCCGGCAGCCCGGCGTCGGCCAGCGCGGCACCCAGGGCGTCCCACTCACCGCGGTGGTGCAGCCGTATGCCCAAGGCCGCGTAGTACCGGGCCAGCGCCTCCTGGCCGTACTGCCGCTCCACCGCCGCGCAGACCCGCACCGGCGCCCACAGGTAGTCGCCCCACTCGCCGCCGGGGTCCTCCGGGTTGACCTCCCGGCCCTCGTTGAGCACCTGGAGGCTCATCACATGCCACCGCACCCGCACCGGGCGGACCCGCTCGACCTCCCTGATCCACTGCGCGGCGATCCAGGTGTACGGGCATATGGGGTCGAACCAGAAGTCCACGGCCGTCCGCGCGCTGCACTCCCCGCCCACTTCACGCCCCCTCCCTCGGCCCGCCCGGGCCCCGGCCCCGCCGACCGATGAACGTACGTGCCCCGCCGTGGGTTCCCCGGACACCCCTGATTCCCCGGACACCCCTGATTCCCCCGGACCCCTGCCTTCCCGTCACCCCTTCACGGCCCCGCCCAGCGTGAAGCCGCCGCCGAGCCGCCGGGAGATCAGTACGTACAGCAGCACGACCGGCGTGGAGTACAGGACGGAGAAGGCCGCCAGCTCGCCGAAGGCGACGGCCCCGTAGTTGCCGAAGAAGGTGAAGATGCTGACCGACGCGGGAAGCTGGTCGGGGGAGAGCAGCAGCATGAAGGGGACGAAGAAGTTCCCCCACATCATGATGAAGGTGTAGACCGTCACGACGGTCAGACCCGGCCCCATGAGCGGCAGGATGACCCGCAGCAGCGTCTGGGCCCAGGAGGCGCCGTCCGTCCACGCCGCCTCCTCCAGCACCTTGGGCACCCCGTCCATGAAGTTCTTCATCAGCCAGATGGCGAACGGGAGTTGGGCGGTGGCCAGGAACAACGCCGTGCCGAACCGGGTGTCGATCAGGTTGACCTGCACGAACAGGCCGTACACCGGGACCATGACCGCGGTGATCGGCAGACAGGTCGAGAACAGCACGGTCAGCAGGTACGGCCGGCTGAAGCGGGAGCGGAACCGGGAGAGCGGGTAGGCCGCCAGCGCCGCGCAGACCACCGTGATCAGCGTGGCGCTCCCGCACAGCAGCAGGCTGTTGAGCATCGGCGTGAAGGTGATCTCGTCGGTCAGCACCGCCGAGAAGTTGTGCAGCGTGGGCTCCCGGGGCAGCCGTACGCGCAAGGACGCCTCGGCGTCCAGCGAGGAGAACACCAGCCACGCCAGCGGGACGGCGAACGCCACGGCCACCACCAGCAGCCCGAGGTCGGCGGCGAGCCGGTGCCGCCCGCGGCGGGTCAGGCGCAGACCGGGCGGCAGTCGTACGGCATGGGGCGGGCGCGGGCGCGCGGGACGCGGCGGTCGTACGGCCAGCGGTGCCCGCGGGCGGCCGGGGAGCGGCCGGGTCATCTCCTCAGACCTCCTCGCGCATCAGACGCAGATAGACCGCCGAGAACAGGGCGCCCACCACCAGCAGCAGGAGGGCCACCGCCGTGCCGTACCCGATCAGCGACTTCAAGAACGCCTGGTCGTACATGAAGACCGGCAGGGTCTGGCTGCGGTTGCCCGGACCGCCGCGGGTCATGGCCCAGATCAGCCCGAAGACGGAGAGCGTCTGGAGGGTGTTGAGCATGAGGTTGGTGCCGATGGAGCGGCGGATCATGGGGAGCGTGATGTGCCACAGGCGCCGCAGGCCGCCGGCGCCGTCGACCTCGGCGGACTCGGTGACCTCTTTCGGGATGCCGGACAGGGCGGCGGAGTAGACGAGCATCGAGAAGGCGGTGCCGCGCCAGACGTTGGCGAAGGAGACGGCGAGGATGGGCAGGGTGAACATCCAGTTCTGGGCGGGCAGGTGGAGCCATTCCAGGATCGCGTTGAGGGTGCCGCGGCGCTCGAAGAAGGTGTAGAGCAGAAAGCCGGCGACGATCTCGGGGATGACCCAGGCGGCGATCACGACGGCGCCGGTCAGGGCGCGTACGGGCCGGGATGCGCGGCGGATCAGCGCGGCCAGGGCCAGGCCCAGGGTGTTCTGCCCCAGCACGGCGGAGATCAGGGTGAAGACCAGGGTCAGGAAGACGGCGTTGCGGAAGGCGGGGTCGCCGAAGGCGTGCCGGAAGTTCTCCAGGCCGACGAAGGAGGTGGACTCCTGGCCGGTGAGCTGCATGTCGGTGAAGGCGATGTAGACGCAGTAGCCGATGGGCCCGGCGAGGAAGAGGAGCAGGAGGGTGGTCGCCGGGGCCAGTGGGGACCAGCGCAACAGGCCCGTACGCAAGGGGGAGGGGCCGCGGGGACGGCCGGCGGAGCCGCGCGGACGGCGGGACGGGCCGGAGGGGCTGCGGGGACGGCCCGGGGCCGTGGTGCCGGTCATGGCTTGGCGACGGTCCGGCCGTCCACCAGCGTCTTGAGCTGCTCGTCGTAGTCCTTGGCGGCCTTCTGCGGCGAGGCGTCGCCGGCCGTGACGGCTTCCATCGCCTCGCCGATGGCCGCGGACACCTTCGGATAGACCGGCAGCGCCGGGCGGTACCGGCTGATGCCGACCAGGCCGGTGAAGAACTCGATGCCCGGCATGGACTTCAGATAGGCGGGGTCGTTGGCCACGTCCTTACGGACCGCGATCTGCGCGCCCCGGACGCACCACTCCACGGCGTTGGCCTTGGTCTGGAGCTTCTCGATCAGCTTCCAGGCCAGATCGGGCTGCTGGGCCTGCTGCGGTACGGACCAGGTCCAGCCGCCCGCCAGGCTCACCTTCCCCGGCGCCCGGCCCTTCTGCGTGGGGAAGGCGGTACGGCCGAGCGTGGTGGACCACTGCGGCCAGGGTTTGCCGCCGGTCTTCTGCCACTGCTGGCCCAGCCACGAACCGTCGAGGTCGATCGCCAGCTTCTCCTCGGGCAGCAGCTCGGTGGCCACATTGGTCTGGATGTTCGGACTGAGCGCGTCGGAGACGTCCGGGCCGAGCTTCTCGGAGTAGACCGTGTCGATGAAGGCCAGGCTGTCCTTGAAACCCTGGCTGCCGGTGACCCACTTCTTGGTGGCGGGGTCGTAGAGCGGGTCCGTCGACCCGGTGCCGTACAGCAGCATCTCGAAGCCCTGCATCACGGCGGCCTCGCCCGCGCCCTTGCCGGTGAAGACGTTCAGCGGGATGACGCCGGGGACCTTCTTCTTGATCGTACGGGCCGCGGAGAGCACCTCGTCCCAGGTCAGGGGCCGCCAGTCCAGGGGCAGCCCGGCCTTCTTGAAGATGTTCCTGTTGAACCACAGGCCACGGGTGTCGGTGCCGTCCGGGACGCCGTACGTCTTGCCGTCCAAGCCCCTGGCCGCGGCCTTCGCACTCGCCTCGAAACGGTTCCAGTCGGACCACTTGCCCAGGTAGGAGTCCAGCGGGCGCAGCAGTCTCGCCTCGATGTCGGAGTTGATCAGGAAGGTGTCCTCGTAGACCAGGTCGGGGGCGGTCTTCGGGGAGCGCATCATCTGCTGGATCTTGGTGTAGTAGTCGTTCTCCGACGCCTGGATCGGGATGAGCCGGACCTTCTTGCCCGGGTTCTCCTTCTCGAACTGCCCGGCGACCAGCTTGACGTAGTCGTCGCGGAGCGTGACCTTGCTGTTGGTGTCCTTGGGGAAGGCGACCTTGACGGTGTTCCCGTCGCCGCCGGAGCCGGAGCCGCAGGCGGTGAGCGTACCGGCGGCCAGGACGAGGGCGGTGAGAAGCGTCAGCGGGGCGGTGGGGCGCACGGCACGACCTCCAACTAACCACGATGGTCTGCCCGGTGACCGTAAGTCACGAGTAGGGGCAGGTCAATGGGGCCGGTCGAGGGGGCGGGGCCGGGGCCGGGCCGGGCCGGGGCGGGTGAGGGCCCGGTGGCGGGCCCTGGGACGGGTCAGTGCGCCGACCAGCGGTAGCACAACTCGGGGCGTCCGACCTGCCCGTACCGGGGGGCGCGGACGGCCCGTCCGGTCTCGACGAGGTGCTCCAGATAGCGGCGGGCGGTGATCCGGGAGACCCCGACGCCGGCCGCTGCACCGGCGGCCGAGAGCCCGTCGGGGGAGGCCCGCAGCACGTCGGTCACCGCCCGCAGCGTCGCGGCGGTCAGCCCCTTGGGGAGCGAGGCCGGCCGCGGCGCGCGCAGTACGGCGATCGCCCGGTCCACCTCGTCCTGGCCGTCCGCCTCGCCTGTGGTGGCGCGGAAGTCGGCGTAGCGGACGAGGCGGTCGCGCAGGGTGGCGAAGGTGAAGGGCTTGAGTACGTACTGGACCACCCCCAGCGAAACACCCTCCCGTACGGAGGACAGGTCACGCGAAGAGGTGACGGCGATGACGTCCGCGCCGTGCCCACCCGCCCGCAGGGACCGTACGAGCTGGAAGCCGTGCACGTCGGGCAGGAACAGGTCGAGCAGCAGCAGGTCGACGGGGTGCCGGTCGAGGTGGCGGCGGGCGGCGGCCCCGGAGCGGGCCGTACCGGAAAGAGCGAAGCCGGGCACCCGCCCGACGTACAGGGCGTGCGCCGCGGCGGCCACCGGGTCGTCCTCGATCACCAGCACCCGGATCGGGCCGTCCGCGTCGAAGGGCCCGGCCCCGCTCGCGGACCCGTGCCCCGGGTCCTCCTCAAGGTCCTCCCCCGGCGTGCGCATGCGCGACAGTCTGCCCGGTCGCTTTCGCGTGAACGAAATGCACACAAGGGTGACGGGCGCCACAGTGGCGTGCATAGTCGCCGGGACCCGAGAACCGAGGAGACAGCCGTGGCCGCACAGACCCCGCCGTCCGGGGAGAACACCGGGCGCACCGCACCCGTACCGCAGAAACGTGACCGCACCCACTACCTCTACATCGCGGTCATCCTCGCGGTGCTGGCCGGCATCGCCGTGGGCTTCGCCGCCCCCGGCGTGGCCGTCGCCCTGAAGCCGCTGGGCACCGGCTTCGTCAACCTCATCAAGATGATGATCTCGCCGGTGATCTTCTGCACGATCGTGCTGGGCATCGGCTCGGTCCGCAAGGCCGCCAAGGTCGGCGCGGTCGGCGGCCTGGCGCTGGGCTACTTCATGGTGATGTCCACGGTCGCCCTCGCGATCGGCCTGGTGGTCGGCAACCTTCTGGAGCCCGGCTCCGGGCTGCACCTGACCGACGCCCTGCGGCACGCCGGACAGTCCCAGACCGAGGGCGGCGCGAAGTCCACCACCGACTTCCTGCTCGGCATCATCCCCGCCACGCTGGTCTCCGCCCTCACCCACCAAGAAGTGCTCCAGACGCTGCTGGTCGCGCTGCTCGTCGGCTTCGCGCTCCAGACGATGGGCCGGGCCGGGGAGCCCGTACTGCGCGGCATCGGCCACCTCCAGAAGCTGGTCTTCCGGGTGCTGTCGATGATCATGTGGGCGGCGCCGGTCGGAGCCTTCGGCGCGATGGCGGCGGTGGTCGGCGCGACCGGCGTCGACGCGCTCAAGTCGCTGGCCGTCATCATGATCGGCTTCTACCTCACCTGCGCGCTGTTCGTCCTGCTCGTACTCGGCACCCTCCTGCGGCTGGTGGCCCGCATCAACATCTTCAGCCTCCTGAAATACCTCGCCCGCGAGTTCCTGCTGATCCTGTCCACCTCCTCCTCGGAGTCGGCGCTGCCCCGGCTGATCGCCAAGATGGAACACCTGGGCGTCAGCAAACCGGTGGTCGGCATCACCGTCCCCACCGGCTACAGCTTCAACCTCGACGGCACCGCCATCTACCTGACCATGGCCTCCCTGTTCATCGCGGAGGCCATGGGCGACCCGCTGCCGGTCGGCCAGCAGATCTCCCTCCTGCTTTTCATGATCGTCGCCTCGAAGGGCGCGGCGGGCGTGACGGGCGCCGGCTTGGCGACCCTGGCGGGCGGCCTCCAGTCCCACCGTCCCGACCTGGTCGACGGCGTCGGCCTGATCGTCGGCATCGACCGCTTCATGAGCGAGGCCCGGGCCCTGACCAACTTCGCGGGCAACGCGGTGGCAACCATCCTGATCGGCACCTGGACCAAGGAGTTCGACCCCGCCCGAGCCACCCAAGTCCTCACCGGCCGCCTCCCCTTCGACGAACGCACCCTCGTAACGGACGACCACGACAGCCCGACGACACCGGCCGGGGACACCGACACCGAGGACACCGGCACCGGCGGCACCCCCGGCCGCCGCGACGGCGACCCGAAGCAGCCCGCAGGCGTGTAGGAAGCCGGCGCGTTCCGGAGTGCCGGCAGGCCGGTACAAGAGCGAGGCGACTTTCCTGACCTTCGGGCTCGCTGTGCCGGCCACTGAATCCGCTGCGCCGTGCACTGGGCCAGGGGCTACCCCGTAAGCGATCTCCACGTTGCTGCTGGGACGGTGGTCAAGCTCATGGGCGGCGTCTATCTCGTCTGGCTGGGCGTGAGCACGTGGCGTTCGGCGCGCCGGGGCGTCGAGGCGACGGCAGGGGGACGTTGGCGCCTGCCGTGGGCCCGGCTCGGGGGATTCGGGCAGGGGCTGTGGTCCAACGTCCTCAATCCGAAGGCGGCGTCGGTCTACCTGTCGCTGATGCCGCAGTTCCTCACGCCCGACCGCCCCGTCGCGCCGCAGATCGCCGGGCTCGCGGTCGCGCATATGGCCGTCGTGCTGGTGTGGTTGCTGTTCTGGACATCCGTGGTCGCCGCCGCGCGCACGGCGGTGGACACTCCCGGGTTCCGGTGCGGGATGAGCCGCCTGGCGGGAGCCGTGCTGGTCGCCCTGGGGATTCGGACCGCGACCGCGAGTTGAGTACGCCTGCCCGCGGGCCCGCTCGGAAGCCGTACGGAGGGGTACGGGGTTCCGGCGGGCCCGTCGGTGTCGGGGCGGGGTGGGTCAGGACGGGCGGAACCAGACTGTGGCCAGTGGGGGAGGACCGGGGTGATGGAGGTGGGGCGGCCATGGGCGGGGAGGGGATCAGGGGTCAGGGGGGCGGGGTTGGTGACGCCGCTGCCGCCGTAGCGGGTCTCGTCGGTGTTGAGGACTTCCCGCCAGGACGTGATGTGGTCGGGGACCCCGAGCCGGTAGGCGTGCCGTACGACGGGGGAGAAGTTGGAGACCGCGACCAGAGGTGTGCCCTGGGCGTCCAGGCGCAGGAAGGCGAAGACGTTGTCCTCGCTCGCGTCGCCGTCGATCCAGGAGAAGCCGCGCGGGTCGGTGTCGCGCTCCCACAGGGCGGGCGTGGCGGTGTAGACGCCGTTCAGGTCGCGGACCAGGTCGCGTACGCCCCGGTGGTCCGGTTCGGCGGAGTACGAGGGGTCCAGCAGCCACCAGTCGGGGCCGTGGCCCTCCGCCCATTCGGCGCCCTGGGCGAACTCCTGGCCCATGAAGAGGAGTTGCTTGCCCGGGTGCGCCCACATGTAGCCCAGGAACGCGCGGTGGTTGGCGCGCTGCTGCCACCAGTCGCCCGGCATCTTGGACACCAGTGAGCGCTTGCCGTGCACGACCTCGTCGTGCGAGATGGGCAGGACGTAGTTCTCCGAGTAGGCGTAGACCATGGAGAAGGTCATCTCGTTGTGGTGGTACTTGCGGTGTACGGGCTCCTTGGAGACGTAGTCCAGCGAGTCGTGCATCCAGCCCATGTTCCACTTCAGGCCGAAGCCCAGGCCGCCGAAGCCGCCCGGTCCGACGTGGTGGGTGGCGCGGGTGACGCCGTCCCAGGCCGTGGACTCCTCGGCGATGGTCACCACGCCCGGGCAGCGGCGGTAGACGGTGGCGTTCATCTCCTGGAGGAAGCCGACCGCGTCCAGGTTCTCCCGCCCGCCGTGGACGTTGGGCGTCCACTCGCCCGCCTCGCGCGAGTAGTCGAGGTAGAGCATCGAGGCGACGGCGTCCACCCGGAGCCCGTCGATGTGGAACTCCTCGCACCAGTACACGGCGTTGGCCACCAGGAAGTTGCGGACCTCCGTCCGCCCGTAGTCGAACTCCAGGGTGCCCCAGTCCGGGTGCGCGGCCCGCGCCGGGTCCTCGTGCTCGTACAGCGGGCGCCCGTCGAACTCCGCCAGCGCCCAGTCGTCGCGCGGGAAGTGCGCCGGCACCCAGTCCATCAGGACGCCGATCCCGGCCTGGTGCAGCGCGTCGATGAGGAACTTGAAGTCGTCGGGGTGCCCATGCGGGCGGTCGGCGCGTAGAAGCCGGTGACCTGGTAGCCCCAGGAGCCGCCGTAGGGGTGCTCGGCGACCGGCATCAGCTCGACGTGGGTGAAGCCGAGGTCGGCGACGTACGCGGGGAGCTGGGCGGCGAGCTGCCGGTAGGTGAGCCCCGGCCGCCAGGAGCCCAGGTGCACCTCGTAGACGGAGAACGGCGCCTGGTGGACCGGGCGGGTGGCCCGCCGTTCCATCCACGCCTGGTCCTTCCAGCGGTGGTGCGAGGCGTGGACGACGGAGGCGTTGGCGGGCGGGCATTCCGTACGGCGTGCCATCGGGTCGGCCCGCATGGTGCGCGTACCGTCCGGGCGGGTGATCTCGAACTTGTACAGCTCGCCCTCGCCCAGGCCCGGGACGAACAGTTCCCATACGCCCGAGGAGCCCAGCGAGCGCATCGGCAGGCCGGTGCCGTCCCAGTAGTTGAAGTTCCCCACGACCCGCACCCCGAGGGCGTCGGGCGCCCAGACGGTGAAGCGGGTGCCGGTCACCTCCTGGTGGACCATCGGGCGCGCGCCGAGCGCCTGCCACAGCTCCTCGTGGCGACCCTCGCCGAACAGGTGCAGGTCCAGCTCGCCCAGGGCGGGCAGGAAGCGGTACGGGTCGTGCACCGTCAGGGTGTTGTCCTCGTACGTGACGACCAGCTCGTACGCCGGGATCGCGGTCAGCGGCAGCACACCGCCGAAGAGGCCGTCACCCTCGTCGAACAGCTCGACGCGCAGGCCCTCGGCGAGCACCGCGACGGCCTTGGCGTACGGGCGCAGCGCGCGGAAGAGCACACCCTCGGGCAGGGGTGGGCGCCGAGCAGCCCGTGCGGGTCGTGGTGCGCGCCGCTGAGCAGCCGGTCGCGGTCGCCGGGGTTCATGGGGGGCGCGGGGCGTACGCCCGTGGTGCCACCGAAGGAGGGGGGCGGGGCCGGTGCCGTCGCCGCCGGCGCGGGGCGGGCCGCCGGCGGCATGGCGCCGTCACGCTGGGCCGGCGGGCGCTCCGGGTGGGCGGCGGGCGCGGTCCCGGGAGCCGGTTCGGCGGGGGCCGTGGGCTCGGCGCGGGGGGCGGGTTCGGTGCGCGTGGCGGGTTCGGTGCGGGGGCTCGGTTCGGCACGGGTGGCCGGTTCGGCGCGCGTGGCCGGCTCGGCCCGGGAGGCGGAGTCGGCCGGGGCGGCGGGCTCGTACGCCTCGGCGCCGGCGCCCGGCAGGAACGTCGCCGGTACGCCGGACACCCGGGGCACCGCCTCCCATGAGGCGGTGCTCCGTGGAGCCGGCTCCTGGGGAGCTGCTTCGCGCGCGGGCGCGGATTCGGAAGAGGGACGGCGGGACGGCGGACGGGCGGTCACGGGAGAAGCCTCCTCGGCGGGGCGTCGGTGGGGCCGGAGCCGGTGCCGGTGACAAGGACGGTGACGGTGGCGGCGCCGGCAGGGGGGTACGGACAGATGGGGGCGGGTACGCCCGTGCCGCGCTCTTCGGGCGGGCACACGGGTACGGGCGTTCCGCGGGGAGGCGCGGCACGTACCGGCACGGAACCTACTGCCTCGAGACGGCCGAGCGGGATGGATATGGGCACGGCGCTTACCGGCACGGCGCGTACGGGCCGGGCGCGCGCCGGCGGCGTACGCCGCGTACGCCGTCGGACACGGACGAGTGGTTCACGCGAGGCCATCGAGCGCGTCCCTGTCCGCGACCGTGTCCCCGTCCGCGCCCCGGCCCGGCTCCGCGCCCGCCAGCCGCCGTACCGCGGCCATCGGGACCGGTAGCCAGTCGGGCCGGTGCCGTGCCTCGTAGAGGACTTCGTAGACCGCCTTGTCGGTCTCGTACGCCCGCATCAGCTCGGGCGCGGAGCGCGGGTCGAGCCCGCCGGCCTCCGCGTAACCGAGGCAGAACGCGGCCCGTGCCCGCCGGGCCCACTCCAGCGACCAGGCGTCCCCGCCGGCCGGGCCGCTGCGTGCCGCGTAGTCGAAGGAGCGCAGCATCCCCGCGACGTCGCGCACGGCCGGCTGCGGACGGCGCCGCTCGGCCAGCGGCCTGGTCGGCTCGCCCTCGAAGTCGATCAGCGACCAGCGGCCCTCGTCGGCCGAGCGCAGGGTCTGGCCCAGGTGCAGATCGCCGTGGACGCGCTGCGCGGTCCAGGAGCGGCCGTCGTGGCCCAGCGCGGCCAGCTCGTCGAAGGCGGTGCGCAGCCGAGCGCAGTAGGGGCGCAGCGCGGGTACGGCCTGGGCGGTGTACTCCAGCCGTTCGTTCATGCCGGCGGCGATCACGTCGAGTTGGGGGCGCCGCAGCTCCACGGTGGGCAGTGCCTCGGCCAGCGCGATGTGCACCTCGGCGGTGGCGTGTCCCAGCGCCCGGGCCGGACCGGTGAAGTCGGCCCGTACCGCCAGCGCGTTCAGGGCGAGCTGCCAGCCGTCGGCGGAGCCCTGGAGGAAGGGCTGGAGCACTCCCAGTGTGGTGGGTTCGCGGTCCGGCGCGTCCGCGCCCGCCGCCGGGCCGATGACGGTGGCGTGGTCCGGGCCGGTCCCGGTGACGCCACCGGGCCCGGTGCCCGCCCCGCCGATGACCGGCGGCCCTTCGCACGCCTGGGCCTCGAACCAGGCGGCGGGCGCCGGCACCCGTGAGCACTTGACGCGGGCCAGCGCCAGCGGCAGTTCCAGGTCCGGGTTCAGGCCGGGCGCGGTGCGCCGGAACACCTTGAGGATGTAGGAATCGCCGTACACCACCGAGGAGTTGGACTGCTCGGCGGTGACCGGGCGGGCGGGCATGCCGGAGGAGATCGTGGTGCCCGCCTCGCGCTGGAACCGCAGCGCCCCGAGCCGTCCGGGCACCCGCAGCCGCTCCAGCAGCAGTGCGCACAGCCGGGCGTCCAGCAGCGCGTCGTACACCGTACGGCCGTTCAGCGGGCCACCGCTGGGGCGCCCGACCACGGCGGGCGCGAGCTGCGGGGGGAGCGCGCTGTGCACCCCCAGCAGGAGCTGGTAGCAGTCGGCGGTGCCGGGCTGCTGCGCCGTGCTGCCGGGCTGCCGGGCCCGTACGAGCAGGTGGAGCAGCCCGGGTGTGGCGCCGCCCGCGCCGCACGGCAGCAGTTCGGTCGCCGAGACCAGCTCGAAGCCCGCGATCGGCCGTCCTTTCCCCGCGAACCAGCGCTGGCGTGGCATCCATTCGCCCAGCAGCGGCACGAGCGAGGACAGCAGGGCGGGGGCGGTGGCCGTCAGCCGGTCAGGGGTGCTTCGGGTGGTTGGGGTGGCACGGGTCGAGGCGGTATCCGACATGGCGTCGCGTCCTTTCCCCGGGCACACGACAGGTAGGGCAAAGTGTCCCGGAATGCGGCCTTGACTGTGCGGCGGTACGGGACGTGTCGGGCGAGGATCGTCCGTACGGCAGCGGCGCCCCCGGCGTGTGCCACGGACGGCGCGGACGCGGCGATGGCTCACCCGGCCCGTGCGGTAGTAGGGAGAGTGCCCATGGGGGCGGTCGGAAAACGCCCGGGAGCGCCGCGCGGCGGGCATCCGGACGGATATTTTCCGCCCCGGAATCCGGGCGCCCGCGCGCCCGTACGTCCCTGCCCGCGTGCCCGTACCCGCGCCCGGGCCCGCGCGCCCGCGTACGGTCCGGGCACGCGCCGCGCCCCGTACGGTCCGGGCTCAGACCACCCCCCGCCGCAGCCGGAACCAGTAGAACCCGTGCCCGGCGAGGGTGAGCAGATAGGGCCACTCGCCGATGGCCGGGAAGCGCACCCCGCCGATCAGCTCGACCGGATGGCGGCCGTTGAAGGTCCGCAGGTCCAGTTCCGTGGGCTGGGCGAAGCGGGAGAAATTGTGCACGCACAGCACGAGGTCGTCCTGGTACTCCCGCAGAAAGGCCAGAACCGCCGGGTTGGACGAGGGGAGTTCGGTGTAGGTGCCCAGGCCGAAGGCGGGATTCTGCTTACGGATCTCGATCATCCGGCGGGTCCAGTGGAGCAGCGAGGCGGGGCTGCTCATCGCCGCTTCGACATTGGTGACCTGATAGCCGTAGACCGGGTCCATGATGGTCGGCAGGAAGAGCCGCCCGGGGTCGCAGGAGGAGAATCCGGCGTTGCGGTCCGGCGTCCACTGCATCGGCGTACGGACCGCGTCCCGGTCGCCGAGCCAGATGTTGTCGCCCATGCCGATCTCGTCGCCGTAATACAGGATCGGTGAGCCGGGCAGCGAGAGCAGCAGCGCGGTGAACAGCTCGATCTGATTGCGGTCGTTGTCCAGGAGCGGGGCCAGCCGGCGCCGGATGCCGATGTTCGCGCGCATCCGCGGGTCCTTGGCGTACTCCGCGTACATGTAGTCGCGCTCTTCGTCCGTGACCATTTCGAGGGTCAGCTCGTCGTGGTTGCGCAGGAAGATGCCCCACTGGCAGTTGGAGGGGATCTCCGGGGTCTTGGCGAGGATTTCGGAGACGGGGTAGCGGGATTCCCGGCGCACGGCCATGAAGATGCGCGGCATGACCGGGAAGTGGAACGCCATGTGGCACTCGTCGCCCCCGACGCTGTAGTCGCCGAAGTAGTCCACGACGTCCTCCGGCCACTGATTGGCCTCGGCCAGCAGGACGGTGTCCGGGTAATGCGCGTCGATCTCGGCGCGTACGTGCTTGAGGAAGGCGTGCGAGGCGGGCAGGTTCTCGCAGTTGGTGCCCTCCTCGGCATAGAGATAGGGCACCGCGTCGAGCCGGAACCCGTCGATGCCCAGGTCGAGCCAGAAGCGCAGGGCGGAGAGCATCTCCTCCTGCACCGCCGGATTCTCGTAATTGAGATCGGGCTGGTGGGAGAAGAAGCGGTGCCAGAAATACTGCTTGCGCACCGGGTCGAAGGTCCAGTTGGACGCCTCGGTGTCGACGAAGATGATGCGCGCGTCCTGGTACTGCTTGTCGTCGTCCGCCCAGACGTAGTAATCGCCGTACGGCCCGTGGGGGTCGGTGCGCGACTCCTGGAACCACGGGTGCTGGTCGCTGGTGTGGTTCATGACGAAATCGATGATGACCCGCATCCCGCGCTGGTGCGCGGCGTCCACGAATTCCACGAAGTCGGCCAGGTCGCCGAACTCGGGCAGGACGGCCGTGTAGTCCGAGAC